>CATWNM010000013.1 GCA_958352145.1 uncultured Eubacteriales bacterium | reverse complement strand
AGCTTGGACGGCAACGGCGGCTGCTCTTTTCTGCACCCGAGCGGATCGACAATCCAAGGCCGCATGCGCTGGATACCACCGGGGATATCGTTTATGAGTTCAAAAACGTCACCTTCGGCTATGACCCCGAAAAGCCGGTACTGAAGGACGTCAGCTTCAAAATACATAAGGGCGAGAACGTCGCACTTGTCGGCTATAACGGCAGCGGCAAGACTACGCTCACAAATCTGATGCTGGACAGTTACCGTCCGCAGTCGGGCGAGGTACTCTTTTACGGCCATCCCATTTCCGAATACAGATATGATGATATCAAAAAGCAGATCGGCGTGTTCTTCCAGAATTGCTTTGTCTTCCATTCCAGCCTGCGGGACAACGTGGGCTACGGCTGCGTGGAGGAAATCGAAAACGAAGCGCGCATCCGCGAGGCGATCCGCGCGGGCGGCGCGGAGAAGGTCGTCTCCCGATTGCACAGCGGTATAGATACCTGGCTCCGGCGGGACATCCGGCCGGACGGCGTGTCTCTCTCGGGCGGAGAAATACAGCGCGTCTGCATTTCGCGCACGCATATGAGCAAAGCGCCCATTATGATCTTTGACGAGCCTGCGGCAGCGCTCGACCCCATCGCCGAGATGGAACAATTTATGGAGATCAAAAAGAAGATCGAGGGCAGAACCTCGGTGCTGATCTCGCACCGCGTCGGATTTGCGCGCCTTGCCGACCGCATTCTCGTCATGGACGGCGGACGGCTGGTGGAGGACGGCACGCATGAGGAACTGATGCAAAAGGACGGCGTGTACGCAAGCTTCTTCCGCGAACAGGCAAAATGGTACACAGACGGAGAGGGGGAGACGGCAGGTGGCTGAGAAGAAAAAAGAAGTCACTAAGGAAAAACTCACAGCCAAAGAAACTTTTTCGGTGCTCGGCAAGGCGCTTGCGGTCAGTTTTAAAACCAAAACGCCCGCCTCATTTGTCGTCGCGCTGCTCGGCTTCGGCTTTGCCTTTCTGCCCGCGCTGATTTCTTCAGTGTTAAAACTTTTCACCGACGAGATTCAGACGATGGCGACCGGCGGCGCATATGAAATGCGTACGGTGCTTTGGCTGTTTGGCGCACTGATCCTTCTGCATATCGCTCAGGTGACTTTCAGCTTTATTTCCGATTATACACGTGGCTGTGACAGTATACGCACGCAAAAATATTTGATCGAGCACATTGTGGATACCACCTGCCGCGTCAAATACAAGTATATCGAAAACCAGAGCGAACTCGCGCAGAAAATCGAGTTTGCCAATTCCTATGCGGGCTCTCGCGTGGCGGGCAGCATTCAGAGCATCATCGGATGGCTGCAAATGCTGGTCACCTTTATCAGCGTGCTTGTCCTGCTCTCCGGCGTGAGCGGCTGGCTTGCGCTGCTTTTGATCCTCACCTCGATTCCCGCGGCCATTCTCTCTTACATGCAGCGGGACGAGACCTATGTCCACAACGTCAAGTATATGATGGAGGGCGCGCTGGTCATCCACTATATGCAGATCCTGACCCGGCACAATCCGTTTGACGTCATCTGCCATTTTCGCATTTTTGACTACCTTAAAGGAAAGTGGCGGGAGATCTGCAACGACTACACCGGCAAAAAGAACAAGATGACGAAAAAGCATGTGCTGATCAACAGCGCGGCAGACCTGATCCGCAATCTGGTCTACATCGGTGTTTTGTTGGTCACGGCGTACAAGATTTACGAAAATCCCCTCCTTGGTCTTGGTACCTTTACGCTGATGACCTCGCTGACCAAGCAGTTTCAGTCGGTCACGTCAAATCTGCTCGTGCAGGGCGGACTCTTTCTCTCGGACATTTCCTATATGCGCGACTTTTTTGAACTGGACGAATTCGAGCAGGAAAAGATCGACAAAGCGGCAGCGCCGCGGACAAGCGGAAGCGTGGATTTTGACCACGTAGACTTCACCTATCCCGGCACCGAGCGGCAGATTCTCAAAAACATCGACGTGCATATCCGCGACGGCGAGACGGTCGCCATTGTGGGTGAAAACGGCAGCGGCAAGACGACCTTTGTCAACCTGCTCTGCGGTATGTACGAGCCCGACAGCGGCTGCGTCTTTGTCGGTGGGCACGACGTTTCGGAAAATCCGACGGCGGCGCGCCGCACGATTTCAGCCGTGTTCCAGAACTTCGGCAAATATGACGCGACATTGCGGCACAACATCACGGTGTCCGATCCTGACCGCAAGGAAGCGGACGAGGACGCCGAACTCTGGAAACTCTGCGACCTGACCGGCTTTTCGGAGTGTGTGCGGGCGCAGAAGGACGGTTTTGATGAGGAGATCGGAGACTTTGCGCAGAGGGGCAACGATCTTTCAGGCGGTCAGTGGCAGAAGCTCGCACTCACGCGTGCGCTCTGGAGAAACAAGGCGCGCATCATGGTGCTCGACGAGCCGACGGCGGCGCTCGACCCGATTGCCGAGGCGGACATTTACAAAAACTTTGCGGCGATCACGGGCGGAAGAACGACCCTTATGGTCTCGCATCGTCTTGGCATCACGAGTATCGTAGACCGTATCCTCGTGTTCCGGGACGGCGAAATCGTAGAGGACGGTAGCCATGCGGAACTGCTCCGCAAAGGCGGCTACTATGCCGAGATGTACTACGCGCAGGCAAAATGGTACACGGAAATGCCTGAATTCCCTTTGGACCCTCTTTCGGCTGAAGCGGATCTACTCTAAAAAACCATCGAGAAAAGAAGCGGAATTTGCGTTGCAAACGCGCGGCGTTTATGCTACAATATTGCGCGTAAAGGAGTGAAAGTATGCTGTCCCTGAAAAGCAATACGGAGTTTGACATTATCGGGTTTGGCGAGGTCATGCTCCGCCTGACTGCGCCGCAGAAAGAAAAGATATCGCAGAGCGAAACTTTTGAGAAAGGCGCCGCCGGCACCGAACTGAACGTCGCTTCGGGCGCGGCGATGCTCGGTGCGCGCACGGCCATCATTACGAAATTGCCCGCAAATAAAATGGGGCATTTTATCCGGAACAAGATTCGATACGGCGACGTCAGCGACGACTATATCGTGTATGACGAGCGGCCGGAAAAACGGCTTGGCGTTTATTATTATGAGAGCGGCGCTTATCCGCGCAAATCGGCGGTCATTTATGACCGGGCAAATTCTTCGGCGACGGCGCTGACGATGGACGAAATTCCGGCGGATATCTATGATAAAACAAAAATTTTCCATATCAGCAGCATTTCCCTTGCGATCGGAGAAGGTCTGCGTGAGACGGCGATCGAAGCGATCAAGCGGTTTAAGGCGGCCGGCGCGCTGATCTCGTTCGATGTCAATTACCGCGCCACGCTTTGGAGCGAGGAAGAGGCAAAGCGCGTCGTGGAATCTGTTTTTCCGTATGTCGATTTGCTGTTTGTTTCAGAGGAGACTTCGAGAAGGATGCTGCGGAGAACCGGGACGCTGGAGGAAATTATGCGCGGTTATGCGCAAACGTATGGCTGCCGTCTTGTGGCGGCGACCCGGCGAGAAGTCGTCAGTCCAATGCGCCACAATTTCGGTTCCAAGCTGTTTTACGACGGGCTGTTTTACGAGGAACCACCCTATATGGGAATTGAGGTAATCGATCGCATCGGCAGCGGCGACGCATACATAGCCGGCGTATTGTATGGGCTTGTCAGCGGGGGAGATATCGTTCGCGCGCTGGAGGTCGGCAACGCGCTTTCGGCCGTGAAAAACACGATATTGGGGGATATGCCCGCCAGCAGCATCGAGGAGATCGAGGGAGTTATCCGGTCGCACAAGGCGACCGGACGTCAGGACGAAATGCTGCGCTGATTTTTACGGCAAATGCCGAAAATTTTTGCTTTGGCAGGGAACATTTTGCCGCCCAGCGCGCTTTCGGCGCCGCTCGGTGCCCTTATATCCGCCGCGCGCCCGGATTGCTTGATGCAGTCCGGGCTTTTCTATGAAAATCATTGTATAAGAACGCTCTATACGCTTGCTTTTTTTCACGTTATGCGGTATGATAATAAAGACATATTTTTCGCATGCCGGAATGGTGTTTAGACGCGGCGCTGGCTTGAAGAAATTTATGAACGAACATACGGATGGATATCGCATGCATATTTTGAAGAAATATATTGGCGACCGTGCATTTTATAAAATGCTTTTTCTTTTGGTTCTTCCGCTGGTCGTCCAGCAGGGCGTGACCAATTTTGTCAGTCTGGTGGACAATTTGATGGTGGGCAGCCTCGGCACCGGGCAGATGAGCAGCGTCGCGATTGTCAATCAACTGGTGTTTGTGTTTAATCTGGCAATCTTTGGAGGTGTTTCCGGCGCTTCTATTTTCGGCGCGCAGTTTGCCGGGGTTGGAGACGACGATGGACTTCGGCAGACGTTCCGGTTTAAATGGATTTTCGGCGCTGCGGCCGCCTGTCTTGCAATCGCTGTATTTTATTGGTTTGGAGATCGGCTCGTTTTGCTGTTTCTTGAAAACGAGTCCAATGCAGAGGCGGATATTGGGACGCTGCTTGGTTATGCGCAAAGTTATCTTCGGATCATCCTGCTCGGGCTTGTGCCGTTTATGATTGTGCAGGTGTATTCCAGCACGCTTCGGGAGATGGGAGACACGGTCGTTCCAATGATTGCCAGTGTTGCGGCGATCGTTGTCAATATTGTATTTAATTATCTGCTGATTTTCGGCAAATTCGGTTTTCCGCAGATGGGCGTTGCGGGCGCGGCTGCGGCCACCGCTTTGTCCCGTTATGTAGAGCTTGCGGTTGTGATGCTGCACACGCATCGCCATGCGGCAAAGTTCAGATTTATCCGCGGCGCGTACAAAAGCTTGTATATACCGTCTGTGTTGGTGAAAAAGATCGCTTTGACCGGTACGCCGCTGATGCTCAACGAGGTGCTTTGGTCGCTTGCGATGACCTTTATTAACCGCGCTTATTCTACGCGCGGACTTGAGGCGGTCGCCGCCATGAACATTACTACGACCGCATGGAATTTGTTCTGCGTAATTATGTTTGCGATGGGAACGGCCGTTTCCATTGTGGTCGGCCGGGAACTTGGCCGTGGAGACAAGGCGCGGGCGATCGACCTTGACCGCAAAATTCTGGCGTTTACCGTGGCGATCCATATATTGATCGGCGCGCTGGTCATATTGACTTCGCGCCTGATTCCCGAAATGTACAATACGGAGCCCGAGGTAAAAGCGCTCGCCGCCCGGCTGCTTATCGTCGCGGGCGCGTCCCTGCCGATGCATTCGCTGGTGCACTGCATCTATTTTACGATTCGTTCGGGCGGCAAAACGCTGATTACGTTTTTGTTTGACAGTGTGTATACGTGGGTGATCCCGGCGGTACTTGCGTTTTGCCTGTGCACCTATACGGCGCTGCCATTGCATTTGATTTATTTCATCGTTCAGTTTTCGGAAATCGTTAAGATGGGTATCGGACTTGTAATGCTCCGGTCAGGCTTTTGGGCCAATACGGTGATTCGGGAGGAAAGTCATGAACCGATTCAGAGTGGCTGTGAACTTTGATCCAAAGCAGATCCTCGAGCTTTCGCTGAACATGCATCCGATGCAGCGTCTGCGTGAAAATGCGCAGGCTGCGTTCGGCGCGGACGCCGCTTTGCAGTCGGAAACGCTCTGCGGATGCGTTTGGATCATTTGCACCGATCTCTCCGAAGAAGCGGTCGCCGAGCGCCTCCTTTTAGGACTGCCGCCGTCGGTCGCCGATTGCTCGGTTGAGGCGCTGCCGGACGCGCCTGAGGCGGCATGCGGTACAGGCAAGGAAAGCATTTTGGGCACGGTGGGCGCCGCTGGAAACGGCGCGATGGAAAAGATTGAGCGGCTGGTCGGCTGTGCCGAGTTTAAAGCGCTGATGCGCCAGCTTAAAAGTGTCGCGCCGCTTGTCCGGCGGCATGAGACGTATGACCTGTTTACGTACCGGTGCTATCTGTTTTCGATCGGCGCGGGGCGGGGATTGACGACGGCGCTCGGCCTTTTTGCCGAACTTCTGCGCGAGGAGGCGCTTTTTCGTTTTCAGGCGGACAACGCGGTTTTGGAGATCCGGCTGCCCGCGCCCGACGACTGCCGGGAGGAGCTTGCGGGACTCGTGCCGGAGTTTGGCCGCGGCCGTCTTGTCTGCATCGATATCAGCGAATGGCTGGAGCGTTTGGACGAAAAGCGCTTTCGGAGATTTCTAGCGGTGATCGAAGATTATTCGGCGGATAATATCGTCGTTTTCCGCGTTCCTTTTATCGAGGATGCCGCGCTGGACGCCGTGCGCCGTGCGCTTTGCGAGATTCTGACGGTGCGTACTGTGTCTTTCGATCCTTTTTCCGCCGCTGAGCTTCGTGCTGTTGCCGCGCGTGCGCTGGACGGCTACGGATATGAAATGACGAAAGAAGCGTGGGATTTTTTTGATCTTTTGATTCAGCGTGAAAAGTCGGACGGCGTATTTTACGGTATCAATACCGTGCACAAGGTCGTGCGCGAGATGATCTATGAAAAGCAGGTTTTCGATGCGGCGGATGGTACGGACGATTGTCTAATCAAGCGCGAAGAGCTTGCCGGACTGTATGCGGTGGCCGATTATGATGGGCGCAGCGGCGAGGAAATGCTGCGCGCGCTTTGCGGGATGGAAGCGGTTCGGGCGCGTGTATATGAGATCGTTTCTCAAATTGAGCTTGCCCGGGCGGAGAATCTGGACCCGCCCTCTATTCACATGCGTTTTTTAGGCAATCCGGGTACCGGAAAAACGACGGTGGCGCGCGCGGTCGGCAAGATTTTGAAAGAGCGGGGCGTTTTGCGCTGCGGCGGTTTTTTTGAACATACGGGGCGTGATCTTTGCGGCAGGTATGTCGGACAGACCGCGCCGCGTACGGCTGAGATGTGCAGAGACGCTTACGGTTCCGTACTCTTTATTGACGAGGCTTATTCTCTCTATAAAGGCGCGGAAAACGCGGATTCGTTCGGCCTGGAGGCGATTGATACGCTGATTTCCGAGATGGAGAATCATCGCGGAGATTTGGTCGTGATTATGGCGGGCTATCCGGATGAGATGGAGACGCTGATGCGCGCGAATCCCGGGCTTGAGAGCCGGATGCCGTATGTTTTGGAGTTTCCAAATTTTGACCGCGCGGCTTTGCATGCGATTTTCATGGGATTTTGCCGCGGGCGTTTTTCCTATGATTTGGTGTTTGAAGAGGCGGTGCGGGCATATTTTGACGCGCTGCCTGACGAACTTCTCGCCTCTAAGGAATTCAGCAACGCGCGTTTTGTGCGCAATCTTTTCGAGCGGACATGGGGAAAAGCGAATATGCGAGCGCGGTTGCATGGCGGGGATCGTTTTGCGCTGCGGCGCGAGGATTTTTGCCTGGCGAGCGGCGAGCGCGAATTTTCAGGTATGCTGAAGAAAAAGGGCAAAAGCGTAGGTTTTACCGGCTGAGCGAACATTTTTGCAGGGCGGTTGACAAAACGGCGTGTTTCTTGTAAAATAAAGAGGCAATACTGTAAACGGAGAGGCCTATGGCTGCAATCACACAAAGCGAATTTGACCGGATTATCGAAGAATTGATCTGTACACAGCCTGCGCGGTACGATGCGCTCTGCGCCGCGGCGAAGAAGCTTGTCAGCGGCAAGCTGGCGCGCAAATGCGCGCAGTCCCCAGCGCTTGCGCGTACCTGTACGGCCGAAGACCTTTTGTCGGAGGTATATATACGGCTGATTAAAAGCGCGATCCCCGGTTTTTTCTATCGCACCGAGGAACTGAACCGCGATGTGGAGGGTTTTTGCCGGTGGGTGTATACGATCGCGGGCAATCTTTGTATCGACCATATCAAAGCGGCTTCTTTGCGGTATACGCTGCCGTTGGACGCGCCGCTGGATGATGATGAATTGTATTTGCAGATTCCGGACCCGGACGCGCAGGCGGCGTTTTCCCCCGATGCGGATGCCGGTGCGCTCCGCGTGGCATTTGAATCGGTGCTGGATATGGATATTCAGGTCTATAAAGTACTGACTTGGGTTGCCCAGGCGGTGCTGATTCTTTCCGAAGACGTGACGAAGATTGAATCCAACGCGCTTTTGATTGAGCGATATGAAAATATGACGCTTGAGGAGATGTGGGCGTCGGTGCGCCGCTGTGCGCAGACCATTCCGTGGCTGAAGATCAGCGAAAAATCCGAGGCCCGGCTGCGAAAAACGCTCTCGCTGCCGTTTAATGAAAATAGACGATACGGTGAAATGCGATATTCGGATTTCTACATGAAAAAGGGCGCGAAGGCGTCGATCAGCGACTGGGTAAACCGTATCAATGCAGGCCTGAGGAGAAATTTGTATGGAACATCTGAATATAAACGATGTGATTGAATTTATTTCGTTTGATCGTCTGGATGCGGATGCGGTTGAACTGTCCGGCCGGGTGAACGCGCATATAGCGTGCTGCGCCGAATGCCGCGCGCTTGTGCGCAATATGCAGTGCGTGTACGACGGTTTGCTGGCAGAGGGCAGGCGACAGGCAGTGAAGGCCGGCGCCACCGAGCGCAAGCCGCGCAGCCGTCCGCTGGAAATGTGAATAAGCGTTTTGTATGCAAGATAAGCTTGCGTTTTTGGGCGTGTGGCACGCGCACAGCGTGCAAAGACGGGAAAACGCAGCTTTTTTTTGAAAGCTTTGGCTCTCTGGAACGAAAGGCGCGTCGGCGCCTTTTTTGTTGCAATGCGGGCGCAAGTGTGGTACAATAGCCGTTGTAGAGGTAGATATACTGAAAGGTTTTGCAAATGGAAGATTGTCTTGTGTTTTTTGATGTGGACGGCACGCTGCTGTTTCGCAACAACTATATTTCTCCGCGCACGATTGCACAGATTAATCGACTGCGCGGCGCGGGGCACCGCATTTTTATCAATACCGGACGATGCCGGGCGCTGATCGTTCCCGAGCTTACCCGTTCGATTTCCTTTGACGGCTTTGTCTGCGGATCGACGTATGTCGAATATCACGGCGAAGTTTTGCATGCCAAACGGATCGACCCCGATACGGTGCGCGCGGTTTGCGCGTTTTGTCTGGAAAACGGCGTGCATGGCGTTTTGGAGGGAGAGCGGCAAGTCTATTCGGTTTGCGGGGGCGTGTTTCATAAAACGTTGGATATTACCGAACATATGGAGGAATATATGGCGGATCCAGACCGGATGCGCCTGACGAAATTCACATTTTCACGCGCGTTGACGCCCGCTGAGGCGGCGCGTTTTCCGGCGCTGCGCATCATCAATTTCGGGGATGCATACAGCGAGGGCATCCTTTTCGGATACACAAAGGCGTTCGGTATGGAATTGCTGTCCCAAAAACTTTCGGTGCCGCGTGCACGAATCGTTGCGTTCGGAGATAGCGTTAACGACATAGAAATGCTTCAATATGCCAAAACGGGTGTGATTATGAAATCTTCCGACCCTTCTTTGGACGTTTATGCGGCGTTTCGCGCTGGCAGCGACGAAGAAGGCGTAGCCGAGGGGATTGAAAAGCTTTTTTTCAAGGAGAAATTATGACGAGTACGGAGCTTTTGGAAAAACTTTGCGGCGACTTTGCGCGCGATACGGAGATGCTGACCGCGCTGCTGACGGTGGAGCAGGACCGGGACGCAAAACGCCTGATCCTTGAATTTTTAGGCCGCATCAACGAGTATGCACGCCTTGCGGAAAGCGGCGTGCGGATGTCTGAGGCGCGCTACCTCGATTACGTGGCCGGAAACATTCCGGCGGAAAAACCGGAGGAATCGCTTTTACAGGCGTTTTCTGAGACGCTGCGGGATGCCAAGGCTGGAAAAGCCGAGGCACAGTACATTGTGGCGATGCACTATCTGCACGGCAGCTTTGGGCTGCCGGATTATGCGGAGGCGGTAAACTGGCTTTCCCGCGCCGCGGCTCAGGGAGAGGCTCGGGCGCTGTATGAGCTTGGCGTCTGTCGCATCAACGGAGAGGGTGTGCCGCTGGATTACGGCGCGGCGCTCGACTGCTTTACGCGCGCGGCTGAAAAGGGAAACACCGATGCGATGCTGGCGCTGGCTTCAGCTTACCGCGGTGGGCGCGGAATTCCCGCCGATCCTGAAAAGACCTTTTACTGGTATACGCGCGCGGCGGAAGCGGGGAATTCCTACGCATATCTCAATCTTGGAATCTGCACATTCAACGGCAGCGGGACTGAGGCGAATATCGAGCGTGCGATTGAGTATGTGGCGCGCGCGGAGTCGATGGGCAATGCCGATGCGAAAATGCTGCTCAAACGCATGAAACGCTATTATGAGGAGGCTGATCTGGATGCAGAAGAATGCGCCGCTCGAAATCGAACGGAAGTTTCTGATTGAATACCCGGATACGGCGCTGCTGGACTACCTTTCGGAGGGAAACTGTTCTTATATTTCACAGACGTATCTTTTGGGGGAGGACGGAGTGAGCGAGCGCGTACGTGCGCGGACGCGCGGTGGGAAGACGGTTTATACGCATAATACGAAAATCCGACTTTCCCCCATCAAGCGCACGGAGCTTGAAGATGAAGTGAGCCGGGAGGACTATGCAAAGCTGCTGCTTCGCGCGGATCCCAATTGCCAAACGATTGAAAAGCGGCGTTGGTGTGTTTCTGAAAACGGCGTTTTATGGGAGATCGACGTTTTTCCGTTTTGGACGGACCGCGCGTTTTTGGAGGTGGAACTTCCGAGCGAGGATACGCCGATCACGCTTCCGTCTTTTGTTCGCGTGATTCGTGAAGTCACCATGGACGAGCGTTATACGAATCACGCTCTGGCGGTTAAACTCCCGGAATAAAAAGATAGAGATATGATTTTTCAGTAAGCAGAGCGGACCGGCTATGCCGGTCCGCTCTCAAATTTTTACTTATTTGTTTTCAAACCAGGTGTCGCCGGTTGTGAGTTCGACAGACAGCGGCACGGCCAGCGAGGCGGCGTTTTCCATTTCGCGGCGCAGGATATCTGCGGCTCTGTCTGCACATGCGCGGGCGGACTCGACGACAAGCTCGTCGTGCACCTGCAAAATGATCCTCGCGTCCAGATTTTCTTTTTGCAGCGCGCGGCGCGTGTTGATCATCGCGATCTTGATGATGTCGGCCGCGCTGCCCTGAATCGGGCTGTTCATTGCGACCCGCTCGCCGAAGCTGCGCGTCATCTTGTTTTGCGCTTTTAGTTCGGGAATATAGCGGCGGCGGCCGAAAATCGTAGTGACATAGCCGTTTTCATACGCGTTTTTCACTGTTTCTTTTAAATAGTGATCGACGGCTGAAAAACGATGAAGATAACTCTGGATATATTCGCCCGCCTGCTTTTTGGTAATGCCTAGATCCAAAGACAGGCTGTAATCGCCAATTCCGTACACGATACCAAAGTTGACCGCTTTGGCGCGCTTGCGAAGCTCTCCGGTCACGCTGGAGACCGGCACTCCAAATACGGCGGCGGCCGTTGACGTGTGAATGTCTTCTCCGGTGAGAAACGCCTGAATCATGGTTTCATCTTTGGCAACGTGCGCAAGCAGACGAAGCTCGATCTGCGAATAGTCTGCGTCGATCAGCACATGATCGGGGCCGCTTGGAATAAAGAAGCGGCGAAGCTCATGCCCGAGATCCGTACGGATCGGAATGTTCTGTAAATTCGGCTCGGCGGAAGAAAGCCGGCCTGTGGCAGTTCCGGTTTGCTTGAAGAAGGTGTGGACGCGGCAGTCGTCTCCTGCAACTTTCAGAAGACCGTCTACGTAGGTGCTGTTTAGTTTCGAAACTTTGCGAAACGCCAAGACTTCGTCTATGATTGGATGGCAGGGGCGCAGACGGTCGAGCACTTCGGCGTTTGTGGAATAGCCTGTTTTGGTTTTTTTGAAACAGGGAAGTCCCAGACGGTCGAACAGCACCTCGCCAAGCTGCTTTGGAGAATTAATGTTAAATTCGCAGCCTGCAAGCGTGTATACGCGCGCTTCGAACTGCTTTTGCAGGCTCCGAAGCTGCAGGCCGTATTCTTCCAGCCCGGCGCAGTCAAGCTTGAAGCCGTCGCGTTCCATTTCATACAATACGCGGCAGAGCGGCGTTTCGATTTCGTAAAACAGTTTTTCGAGCGCTGTGTCTTTGGCCAGCTTCTCAGAAATTGCAGTATGCAAGCGGAATATAAGGCCTGCGGCGGGCTTTTCTCCGGAATAAACTTCGCCGGCATAAGCGGCGGCAAGACGCTCAAGCGAGAAAGAATTTTCGCCGGGATCCAGCGCGTATGCGCCGAGCATGACGTCGAATGCGTTCTCGCTTGGCAGATAGCCAAACGCGTCAAGTTTGTGGCAGAGCGTTTTCAGATCATAACAGATCAGATTTTCAGAGGCGAGCAGAGGGCGGAGTTTTAAATAGTCACAAGGGCAAACGTATGTCTTTTCGCCGTCCGAAAAGGAGAATAGCTCGTGGTGCGGAGCAAAAGCGAAGTGCCGTCCGCTAAGGATTTGGCATAGCGCTTCCGGTGTCGTTTCTTCTGCGTTTTCCTGCAGCGTGGATTTTTGTTTTTCCGCCGCTTCGGACAGGTCGAAACGTTTGATCAGCGCGCTGAATTCGAGTTTTGTAAACAGCGCGCTAAGCGCCGGCCGGTCGATATCGGTGCGCCGGATGTCTTCAAGTTCGATTGTTACGGGTATGCAGGTGTCGATGCGTGCCAGCGTCTGCGACAAAAAAGCGCGCGCTTTGTCCGCGCGGAGTTTGTCTTTTTGCTTTTCGCTGATTTTGTCCGTTTCCTCAAGCTGCGCGTACAGTTGTTCCAGCGTGCCGAATTCACCGATCAGCTTTAAGGCGCCTTTTTCTCCGATTCCGGACACGCCTGGAATGTTGTCCGATTTGTCGCCCATCAGCGCTTTGACGTCTACGAATTGAGTGGGAGAAACGCCGTACCGGCGCACAAATTCATTCGTATCGAAATGGATGGTTTCGCTGTTTGCGGCAAGCAGGACGGTGATGTTTTCATCGATCAATTGAAGCGCGTCCCGGTCGCCGGTCAGAATATAGGCTTCCTTTCCGTTTTGTTTTGCTTTGTTTGCAAAGGTGCCGAGAAAATCATCGGCTTCGTATCCTTCCTTTTCAAGAATCGTCAACCCCAGCGCGCGCAGGATTTCTTTTGCCGGGGAAAACTGTTCGAGCAATTCTTCCGGAGTCTGCCGCCGGCCGGCCTTATATTCGGAATACAGCTTATGGCGAAATGTAGGCGCATGCAGGTCGAATGCGGCAGCGGCGTATTCCGGGTTCAGCGTTTGCAGGTGTTTTTCGATGATGTTGATCATGCCGTAAATCGCATTGGTATGCATGCCGTCCTTCGTTGTCAGCGGACGTACGCCGTAAAAGGCGCGGTTGATGATACTGTTTCCGTCGATCACGAGCAGTTTTTCCACGTCAATCCTCCGTTTTTCCGTCGCGCACCGTAAGGATGGCTGTTAATTTTGCCAAATAGTAAAGGCCGAAAGCTAGCAGCAGAATATCATAATAAAACTCCGAAAGCAGCGCGCTGCCGCGTATAAACCGGTATAAGAGATCCGGGATCGACAGCGTAAACGCAAGCGTCATGGAAACCGGTGCGTAGGAGAAAAAGCGGCGGTACGCGCTGCGCCGGATCTCAAAATTGGCTTCGGCCGCGGCCGTTAGCATGAGAAAGACAAAGGCGGCGAAAGCAAGTACGACCGTGTGGTTGATATAGGATAGCTTCGGATTGAAATACAGGCCGAAAACGATCACCAGGCAGACCAGCGCGCTGCACAGCGTGAGCAGGCCCCGGTAGTCTCCCGTCCGGCGTCTGCCGCGCAGGTTTGTCCATTGATAAAGCGCCGCAAGGAGCGCAAATGGACAGGCAATCAAATCCGCCGTGTCCGCGCGCCTGAATAGGAGGCACTTTGCCAGCGTATATAGGACAAAACCACACATCGTCGCGCCGAGGATGCAGGCACCGGCGCGGGAAAAGCGGGTTTCCGGCAGCGGGGACACTGGATTTTCTTCCTTAATATATATATGTCCCGCAGCAAAAGCGAGCACGGCAAAAACAAGCAGGCCGTATCGGAGTATATTATGCAGCGCTTCAGAGGTGTAAAAGCCGGATGCGGCGTCGTATCCGGTCAATACCATGTAACTGCGAAGACAGGCGAAAAGTACGGAAAATACAATGGCGGATATATAAAGGATCCGCATGGCTGCAAGCTCTTGTTTTTTCATGACAATTTCCTCGATTGAAATAATTATGTATATTTTACCACATTTGGGGAAGAAATAGTAGAGGCCGAACAAAATTTTCCAAACAATTTCAGCATGTTTTTTTGGCATGCTGTGCATAATGCACAAAAAAATGGCGAAAATTTCTACAAAGTTTTTGATGTATCAATACCAGTTTTTGAAAAAAAAACTTGCATTCATGCGGCGTTTAAGATATA
The DNA here is from genome assembly GCA_958352145.1 of uncultured Eubacteriales bacterium. Taxonomy (GTDB): domain Bacteria; phylum Bacillota; class Clostridia; order Oscillospirales; family CAG-272; genus UMGS902. Next base: position 38,538 of record CATWNM010000013.1, on the reverse strand, counting down.
ATGAAAAGGCTTGATGTGCGATGAAGCGAGAGGTTGCCGCAGCGAATGCGGGGAATTTTCGTGGAGTATGTCCGACAATGAACCGGGCGACAGCAGAATGTATGCTTTGCACCGTGCGGTGCAATTCGTTTTCTGACCGGGATTTGTTTTGACGCAGCGCCGTCTGCGGCAAGGCAAGTGCCGGCTTCTAAAGGGAAATGCTTGAAACGCACGGCACAGTGTTGAGCAGATCGCCCCAATACTGAAAAAGAGTAAGGAGGCAAACCATGGCAGTCAATGAAAAAATCAGAATCAGACTGAAGAGCTATGACCACACGCTGATCGACACGGCGGCCGAGAAGATTGTGGAAGTGGCGAAAAGAAGCGGAGCGACGGTTTCGGGGCCTGTACCGCTGCCCACGGAGAAAGAGGTTATCACCATTCTCCGCGCGGTGCATAAGTACAAGGACAGCCGCGAGCAGTTCGAAACGCGCACGCACAAAAGACTGATCGACATCTTGAAGCCCTCGAAGGCTGTGATCGAAGCGATCGCTGCGACCGAGCTTCCCGCGGGCGTTGAAATTGAGATCATCTGACGCAAAGACCCTCATCGGTCAAGTTGACGAGTTCGGGCAACCGAAATATACGCTCGTCAACCAATAACCTTTTAGGAGGAAAATCATGAAAAAAGGTATCATTGGAAAGAAGCTGGGCATGACGCAGATCTTCCAGGAGGATGGAAGCGTAGTGCCTGTAACCGTGATCGAGGCCGGTCCCTGCGCTGTGGCGCAGAAGAAGACTGTGGAGACGGACGGTTACGACGCGGTGCAGCTTGCGTTCGGCGATGTGAAAGAAAAGCACATGACGAAAGCGGAGATCGGCCATTTCAAAAAGGCCGGAGTCGCAGTGAAAAAGCACCTCAAGGAATTCAGACTTGAAGGCGCGGCCGAAATGAACGTTGGAGATGTTGTATCAGCCGATACCTTCGCCGCAGGCGACAAGGTCGACATTACGGGTATAACAAAAGGACGCGGATATTCGGGCGCGGTCAAGAGATGGGGTCATCACATTCTCCGTATGACGCACGGCACGGGACCCATTCACCGTCAGGTTGGTTCCATGGGCGCAAACTCCACGCCGTCGCGCGTTTTCAAAAACAAGAAAATGGCTGGACAGTACGGCAATGAGACGGTTACGGTGCTCAACCTTGCCGTCGTAAAAATAGACGCGGGAAAGAACATTATCGCGGTCAAGGGCGCCGTTCCCGGCGCAAAAGGCGGCATCGTGTTTATCCGCGATTCGGTGAAAGCATAACGGAAGGAGGAATACACAATGCCAAAAGTAAAAGTAGTCGATATGGCAGGTAAGGAAGTGGGCGCGCTCACGCTCAGCGATAAAGTGTTTGGCGCCGAAGTGAACGGCGCGGTCCTCCACACCGCTGTAAAAGCTTACCTAGCAAATCAGAGACAGGGCACGCAGTCCACGCTTACCCGTACGGAGGTTAGCGGCGGCGGCAAAAAGCCTTGGAAGCAGAAAGGAACTGGCCGCGCGCGCCAGGGCTCGACCCGCGCGCCTCAGTGGACGCACGGCGGCGTCGCGCTTGGCCCCAAACCTCGCAGCTATCGCGTTTCCATCAATAAGAAAGTGCGCAGACTTGCGCTGTTCGGCGCGTTGTCCGATAAAGTCGCACAGGGCAATCTGATCGTTGTGGACAGCATTTCTGCGCCGGAGTATAAGACGAAGACCATGACCGGCATGCTGAAAGCGGTCGGCGCTGCGAAAAAGACGCTGGTCGTTCTGCCTGAGGCGGACAAGATTGTCGTGAAAAGCTGCGGCAATATCGAGGGCGTGCGCACGGCGGTCTATAACTCCATCAACGTCTATGACATTCTGAACTGCGACACGCTTGTCGTAGCGCAGGATGCCGTCAAGAAGATTGAGGAGGTATATGCATAATGAAACTTTCACAGGACATTATCATTAAACCGATCATCACCGAAAAAAGCATGGATATGCTTGCGGATAAGCGCTATGTGTTTAAAGTAGCGCCCGACGCCACGAAGCCGGAAATCGCGAAGGCGGTTGAGGAAATGTTCGGCGTCGAGGTCGCGAGCGTCAACACCATCAGTATGAAGAAGAAGCCAAAAAGACTCGGCGTTCACGCCGGCTACAGAGGCGAATGGAAAAAGGCGATCGTCGCTCTGAAGCCCTCGTCGAAGACTATTGCGTTCTTCGACAGCATGAACTGAGAATAGGAGGATAAAAAGAATGCCTACTATTAAATATAAGCCGACTACGAACGGCCGCAGAGGCATGACGGTTGCTTCTTTTGAGGAACTGACCAAGTTCACGCCTGAAAAAAGCCTGATCGTAATCAAGAAAAAGAATTCCGGGCGCAACAGCTACGGCCGGATCACCGTGCGCCATAAGGGCGGCGGAAACAAGCAGAAATACAGAATCATTGACTTTAAGCGCACCACTGAGGGCGCGGCGAAAGTCATTGGCATTGAGTATGATCCCAACCGCAGCGCGTATATTGCGCTTCTGGAATATGAAAATGGGGCAAAAAGCTACATTATCGCGCCGGTGGGACTCACCGACGGCGATACGGTTTATTCTGCGCCGGATGCGGATATCAAGCCTGGAAACACGCTTCCGATCGCCAACATTCCGGTCGGTACGTTTATTTACAACATTGAACTGTATCCCGGCAAGGGCGGTCAGCTTGTCCGCAGCGCGGGCTGCGCGGCGCAGTTGATGGCCAAGGAAGACGGTATGGCACAGGTGCGGCTTCCTTCGGGAGAAGTCCGCATTATCCGTCTTGACTGCAAGGCGACGATTGGACAGGTCGGCAACATTGAGCACGACACCGTCAAGATCGGTAAAGCCGGCAAAAAGCGTCATATGGGTATTCGTCCGACCGTGCGCGGTTCGGTCATGAATCCCTGCGATCACCCGCACGGCGGCGGCGAGGGGCGTGCCCCGATCGGCCGTCCCGGTCCCGTAACACCTTGGGGTAAGCCTGCTCTGGGGTATAAGACCAGAAACAAGAAGGCGAGAACCAACAAGTTCATCGTCAAGCGCAGAGGCAGCAAGTAATGCCGAGTATAGAAGAAAGGGAGGCACAGTAAATGAGCAGAAGCCTGAAAAAAGCGCCCTATGTTGAAGAAAAACTGTTCAATAGAATCGTTGCAATGAATGAAAAGGGCGAAAAGAAAGTTCTCAAAACCTGGTCGCGCGCGTCTACGATTTTCCCGGAATTCGTCGGTCATACCATCGCTGTCCATGACGGTAGAAAGCATATTCCGGTTTACATTACTGAGGATATGGTTGGCCGTAAGCTTGGCGAGTTTGCGCCGACGCGGACCTTTAAGGGTCACGCCGGGTCCAAGACCTCGAATAACGGCAAATAATCAAATTTACTGAAATCGCATAAAAGCGAAGGGAGGCAAAGCCTTAAATGGAAGCAAAAGCGCATCTGAAATATGCGAGAATTTCTCCAAGAAAGGTCAAGATCGTGCTTGATCTGATCAGAGGCAAGGACGCGGCGCAGGCAATGGCTATATTGAAGAACACGCCGAAGAGCGCGTCTGAATATCTGACGAAACTTTTGAGAAGTGCAGTCGCAAATGCAGAGAACAATTTCAATATGGACGCATCCAAGCTGTATGTATCGGAATGCTTCGTATGCCCCGGCCCGACTCTGAAGAGAATCATGCCGAGAGCGCAGGGCAGAGCATATAGAATTTTGAAGAGAACGAGCCATGTGACCATTACCGTTAAGGAAAGAGTTTGAGAAAAAGGAGGTAAAACAGCAGATGGGTCAGAAAGTTAATCCGCACGGGCTCCGTGTGGGCATCATCAAGAATTGGGACTCAAGATGGTTCACGAAAGACGAAACTTTCGGGGACACGCTTGTTTCGGATTATAAGCTCAGAACGTTTTTGAAGAAGAAGCTGCAGGGCGCCGGCGTTCCGAAGATCGAGATCGAGCGCGATGCAAACCGCGTCAAAGTGTTCATTCACTGCGCGAAGCCGGGTATCGTAATTGGTCGCGGCGGCGCGGAGATCGAAAAGCTGAAGCTGGACATTGCGGGCGTGCTGGAGATTCCCGCGGCGCAGGTCGTTGTCAACGTCGTGGAGGTCAAGAATCCGGATCTTGACGCTCAGCTTGTCGCGGAGAGCATTGCGGCGCAGCTTGAGAAAAGAACTTCTTTCCGCCGTGCTATGAAGCAGGCGATCGGCAGAACTATGCGGCTCGGCGCAAAGGGAATCAAAGTTTGCTGCAGCGGCCGTCTCGGCGGCGCTGAAATTGCGCGTGTGGAGCACTATCATGAGGGAACGATTCCGCTTCAGACGCTCCGCGCGGATATTGATTACGGTTTCTGGGAGGCCAACACCACCTATGGTAAGATCGGCATCAAGGTGTGGATCTACAGAGGCGAGGTCCTCTCGGAAGTCAACCGCCAGTCTCAGTCTTCGAGAGAGGATCGCAGACCCCGCCGCCGCGACAATCGCGAGGGCGGCAGAAGAAACAATAAAGCGGAAGGGGGCAGCCGATAATGTTGATGCCAAAGAGAGTCAAGTACCGTCGCGTACACCGCGGCAGACTGACCGGTAAAGCAATGCGCGGCAACACCATTTCCAACGGTTCTTTCGGCCTGGTTGCTCTGGAGCCCGCATGGATTACCAGCAATCAGATCGAAGCGGCCCGTATCGCGATGACGCGTTATATCCGCCGCGGCGGTCAGGTTTGGATTAAGATTTTCCCCGACAAGCCGATCACGGAAAAGCCGGCTGAAACCCGCATGGGTTCCGGTAAAGGTTCGCCCGAATATTGGGTAGCCGTTGTGAAGCCCGGCCGGGTGCTGTTTGAGATGGACGGCGTAACCGAGGACATTGCCAGAGAGGCGATGCGTCTGGCCGGCCACAAGCTGCCGATCAAGTGCAAGTTCGTGAAAAAGGAAACAACAGAGGGTGGGGAGGTATAAGCCATGAAAGTTACGGAACTCAGAGACATGACTGCCGACCAGCTTCAGGCAAAGCTTAAAGAACTGAAAAGCGAGCTTTTTAATCTCCGTTTCCAGCACGCGATCAATCAGCTTGACAATCCGCACAGAATCTCGGATGTGAAGAAGGATATTGCGCGCGTAATGACCGTTCTTCAGGAAAAGAACGCATAAGGGGTGAATGAAGATGGAAAGAAATCTTAGAAAAACAAGAGTCGGCCGTGTTGTCAGCGACAAGATGGACAAGACGGTTGTCGTCGCCATTGAAGACAACGTAAAACATCCCAAATACGGCAAAATTATCAAGCACACCACCAAGATTCATGTGCATGACGAAAAGAACGAGTGCGGCATCGGCGACAAGGTGTCCGTCATGGAGACAAGACCTCTTTCCGCGACGAAGCGGTGGAGAGTTGTGTCCATAATTGAAAAGGCTAAATAAAGCCCAAAACAGTAGGCAGGTCAAAGAACTTGCTGAAAAAAGGAGGATACGCTAAGTGATTCAGCAGCAAACATATATGAAGGTTGCCGATAACACCGGCGCCAAAGAACTGATGTGTATTCGCGTTCTGGGCGGAACAGGCCGCAGATATGCGAACATCGGTGATATCGTGGTTTGCACCGTGAAAAAAGCGGCTCCGGGCGGCGTCGTCAAAAAGGGCGATGTCGTCAAGGCGGTCGTCGTCAGAAGCGTAAAGGGGCTCCGTCGTGCGGATGGCTCCTATATCAAATTTGACGAAAACGCAGCGGTGATTATTAAAGATGACAATACGCCAAGAGGTACCCGTATTTTCGGGCCTGTGGCCAGAGAGCTTCGCGACAAGGATTTTTTGAAGATCCTGTCTCTTGCTCCTGAAGTGCTTTAATCGGAGGAGGTAACGAAAATGGCAGAAAAGCTTCATGTTAAAAAAGACGATACCGTTATTGTTATTTCCGGTGATGATAAAGGCAAGAAGGGTAAAGTCCTCACGGTTTCTCCTAAGGAGAGAAAGGTGATCGTTGACGGCGTCAACATTGTCACCAAGCACGCAAAACCCCGCAGACAGGGCGAAGCGGGCGGTATTATGAAGGTCGAGGGCGCAATTTATGCAGATAAAGTTCAGCTTTACTGCGCAAAATGCGACAAAGCGACAAGAGCGGCTCACAAGACTATAGACGGCAAAAAAGTCCGTGTATGCGTCAAGTGCGGCGCGGAACTTTAAGGAGGTGCGGTGAACTATGTCCAGATATGCAGAAATGTACAAAAATGACGTCGCGCCGGCACTGATGAAAAAGTTCTCTTACAAGAGCCCTATGCAGATTCCGAAGCTGGATAAGATCGTGGTCAATGTCGGTGCGGGAGACGCAAAGGAAAATTCCAAGGTGATCGACAACGTAATCGAGGAGATCACGCTGATTACCGGCCAGAAAGCGGTTCCGACCTACGCAAAGAAGTCGGTTGCGAACTTCAAGCTCCGTGAGGGCGTGAAAATTGGCGTAAAGGTTACGCTCCGCGGCGAGAATATGTATGAGTTTATGGATAAGCTTTTCAATCTGGCGCTTCCCCGCGTGCGCGATTTTAAAGGGATTAATCCCAATGCGTTCGACGGCAGAGGCAATTATGCGCTCGGTCTCAAGGAGCAGCTGATTTTCCCTGAAATCGAGTACGACAAGGTTGACAAGATTCGCGGGATGGACATCGTGTTCGTCACGACCGCCAAGACCGACGAAGAAGCAAGAGAGCTGCTCTCGCTGATGGGCGCTCCGTTTGCGAAATAAGGAGGGGAAGTCAGATGGCAAAGAAATCGATGATTTTAAAGCAGCAGAAGACGCAGAAGTTTTCCACGAGAGAATACAACAGATGCAAGATCTGCGGCCGTCCCCATGCTTATCTCCGCAAGTACGGCATCTGCCGTATCTGTTTCCGTGAACTGGCCTATAAGGGACAGATTCCGGGCGTGAAGAAAGCAAGCTGGTAAGACCGGCAAAACTCCCATCTTATCGGAAGGAAAGCACGTGCTTTAACCACCGATTCGCCGCCGGGCTCTGCCCCGGCAGCAAGCATTTACAACTTGCATAAGGAGGAAATCAAAATGCAGATTTCAGACGTAATCGCAGATATGCTTACCCGTATCCGCAACGCGAACGACGCGAAGCACGAAACGGTGGACATTCCTGCATCCAATATGAAAAGAGCGATCGCAGACATTCTTCAGAGCGAGGGTTATATTAAGGGGTATCAGATTGTCGAGGACGGCAAACAGGGCATGATCCGTGTTTCGCTGAAGTATATCGGCAAGCAGAAGGTAATTCACGGCTTGCGCCGCGTTTCCAAGCCCGGTCTTCGGATTTATTCAAACTGTGAAGATATGCCCAAGGTCATGAACGGCCTCGGCATTGCAATCGTTTCCACATCCAAGGGCATCATGACCGACAAGCAGGCTCGCAAAGAGAATGTCGGCGGCGAAGTGCTTGCCTTTGTATGGTAATGTAAGGAGGGTAACAGATATGTCACGAATCGGTAGAATGCCCATTCCTGTTCCCGCCGGCGTTACGGTTACGATAGGCGAGGGCAACGCAGTCGAGGTCAAGGGGCCGAAAGGAACGCTGAAGCAGTCGTTCGCGCCCTGCCTTGAGATTAAGCAGGAGGGCGGCGAACTTCTTGTGATCCGAGCTTCTGACGAGAAAGAGATCAGAGCGCTGCACGGTCTGACCCGTGCGATTATTCAAAATATGGTGACTGGCGTGACGAGCGGCTTCTCCAAGAAACTTGAAATCAACGGCGTTGGTTACAAAGTGGAAAAGGCCGGCAAGAAGATGACGCTCAGCCTCGGATATTCGCACCCGGTTTATTTTGAGGAAACTGACGGGATTACCTTTGACGTGCCCGATCCCAATACGATTATTGTCAACGGCATAGACAAGCAGGCAGTCGGCCAGATCGCGGCGCAGATCCGCGAAAAGAGACCGCCCGAACCATATCTCGGCAAGGGGATCAAGTATTCCGACGAGAGGATTCGCCGTAAAGCCGGTAAGACTGGTAAATAAAGAAAGGAGTGGACACAGATGGTTTCTAAACAGGATAAAAACGCACAGCGTCTCAAGAGACATAAGAGAGTCAGAGCAAAGATTTCCGGAACGGCGCAGACGCCTCGTCTTTGCGTTTATCGTTCCAATGCGAATATTTCCGCTCAGATCATCGACGATGACAAGGGCGTGACCCTCGTATCCGCTTCCAGCCTTGAAAAAGATTTCAAGGGACACGGCGGAAATAAGGAATCGGCGAAAGAGGTCGGCAAAATGATCGCAGAGCGTGCGGTCGCAAAGGGCATTTCCGAGGTTGTTTTTGACCGCGGGGGCTACCTTTATCACGGACGCGTATCGGAACTGGCTGCGGGCGCCCGCGAGGGCGGACTGAAGTTTTGAGTCCGGTTTATACGCTGTTTGAAATTTGATTTCATACAAAATCTAAAGGAGAAAAAACATGGCTTATAACAGAAACGAGTCTTCTAGGGATTCGGAATACAGCGAAAGCCTGGTTGCGCTCAACCGTGTTTCCAAAACCGTAAAGGGCGGCCGCATCGCCCGTTTTACCGCGATTATGGTCGTCGGCGATAAAAACGGCAAGGTCGGCTATGGCCTTGGCAAAGCGGCAGAGGTTCCGGATGCAATCCGCAAAGGAATTGAAGATGCCAAGAAAAATATGATTACCGTATCCCGCAAGGGTTCGACGATCCCGCATGAGATCATCGGCGAGTTCGGCGCCGGCAGAGTTCTGCTCAAGCCCGCTGCCCCCGGTACCGGTATCATCGCGGGCGGCGCTGTACGTGTCGTGCTTGAGCTTGCAGGTATCAAGAATATTCGTGCCAAGTGCCTCCGCTCCAACAATCCCACCAACGTCGTCAAAGCGACTTTCGAGGGGCTGAAAATGCTCAGAACCGCTGAGCAGGTCGCGGCGATTCGTGATAAGAGCGTCGACGACGTCAGGGCATAAGGAGGCGCAGTTATGGAAAAGGTTAAGGTTATACTTGCAAAAAGCCTGATTGGCGCAAAGCCGAACCAGAAAGCGACTGCCAAATCGCTCGGACTCAATAAAATCGGAGACAGCATCGTCCATGACAACGATGCGGTTCTCGGCGGCAAGGTAAAGGTAATCTCCCACCTTGTGAAGATTGAGACCGTTTAAGTTTTATAGAAATATAAAACGAAATGAGACGTTAAATCCAACAAAGGAGGATCATTCATGAAGCTTCATGAACTTTCACCGGCTCCCGGTTCGACCGCGCCTGCATGGCGCAAAGGCAGAGGAACCGGTTCCGGAAACGGCAAAACCGCCGGAAAAGGCCACAAAGGTCAGAATGCCCGTTCGGGCGGCGGTGTGCGTCCGGGTTTTGAGGGCGGCCAGCTTCCGCTGTACAGAAAACTCCCGAAAAGAGGCTTTCACAATCGCTTCGCTAAGGAATATTCTGTTGTGAACGTGGAAGCGCTGAACCGATATCAGGACGGCGATACGGTGGATCTTGCAGCGCTTGCAGAGGCGGGCGTCGTGAGCCAGCCGAAGGGCGCGCTCAAAGTGTTGGGCAAAGGAGAACTTGCCAAAAAAATCACTGTGAAAGCAGCAGTCTTTTCGGCGAGTGCCAAAGAAAAGATAGAAGCAGCAGGTGGAAAGATCGAGGTGGTATAAATGTTTCAGACATTTAAGAACGCATTCAAGATCCCGGAACTGAGAAACAAGCTTCTGTTTACGCTGTTTATCGTTCTGCTCTACCGCATAGGCGTTGCGATTCCGGTGCCGTATGTCGATTCCAACATCATGGCATATACGATCCAGGCAAACGCGGGTACGATTTTCGATTACTTCAATATCCTTTCGGGATCCGCGTTCGCTCAAGCGACGCTCTTTGCGCTTGGCGTGTCACCTTACATTACCTCGTCTATCGTTATACAGCTTCTAACCATTGCCATCCCCGCTTTGGAGAGACTTTCCAAAGAGGGTGAGGAGGGCAAGAAAAAGCTCAATGTCATCACGCGTTATGTGACAGTTGCCCTGGCGCTGATTACCAGTTTCGGCTATTATATGCTGATGAAAAACTACGGCATTCTGACCAATACCGGCTGGTTCAGTGCGCTGGTTATCATCGCCTGCTATTGCGCGGGCGCGGCACTTGTCATGTGGCTGTCCGAAAAGATCAATGAGCGCGGGATCGGAAACGGCATTTCCATCATTCTTTTCGCCAACATCATTTCCCGTCTGCCCTCTATGATCGGTTCCATGTGGACGACCGCTTACGGCTGGATCAAGGCCGGCGGTCTCGGAATTCTTTGGGGCATACTTTTTATTCTCGGCGTTATTGCGTTTACGATCGCACTGGTTGGTGTTGTCGTTTTCCTTACGGAGAGCGAACGCAAGATTCCCGTGCAGTATGCGAAACGCGTTGTTGGCAGAAAAATGTACGGCGGGCAAAGCTCCGTGCTTCCAATCAAGCTAAATATGACCGGTGTAATGCCGATCATCTTTGCAAGCTCGATTTGTTCGCTTCCCGCGACGATTTTGATGTTCATCAAAGAGCCGTCTGCCGCAGGCTTTGGCAAGAGCTTTTACAACGGCGTCAAAAATATTTTTGATACCACTTCGCCGGTCTATATTATCATCTACTTCATTCTGATTATCGCGTTTGCGTATTTTTATATCGCGATTTCGTTCAATCCGGTTGAAGTAGCCAATAATCTTAAGAAAAACGGCGGTTTTATTCCAGGAATCCGTCCCGGCAAACCCACGTCTGATTATATTTCCAAAATTTTGTCTAAAATTACGCTTATCGGCGCTATTTTCCTTGGCGTGATTGCAATTTTCCCCATGATTTTGAACATGATATCCAGCGATACGTTTGCCGGTATTGCATTTGGCGGTTCTTCACTGTTGATCGTGGTCGGCGTCGCGCTGGAGACTTCCAGAGAGATCGAAGCGCAGATGACGATGCGTCATTACAAGGGCTTCCTTGAATAATGGCGGCAGGCAGCAGAGGTATATGCATGAAAATCATATTTTTAGGCGCCCCCGGCGCGGGAAAAGGCACACAGGCGGAGATTGTGTCGGAAAGACTTGGTATTCCCACGATTTCGACCGGCGCTATCATTCGCAGCGCTTTGCATGAAGGCACTGAAATGGGGCTGGCTGCGAAGGCTTATACCGAGGCCGGAAAATTGGTTCCGGATGACATCGTGATCGGCATTATTCGGGAGCGCTTAGCGGAACCGGACTGCCAAAAGGGATTCATTCTGGACGGCTTTCCAAGAACGATCGCACAGGCCGAGGCGCTGGACAAGATGGGCGTCGGCATCGATCTGGTTCTCAATATCAGCGTCGAAGACGATACGATCGTGGAGCGTATGAGCGGACGGCGCGTATGTCCGTCCTGCGGCGCGACCTACCATGTTCGTTTCAATCCTTCGGAAAAAGGCGAAGCGTGCGGACGTTGCGGTGCAGAATTGGCTGTCCGGCAGGACGATCGTCCTGAAGTGGTTCGGGAGCGTCTGACGGTTTATCATACCGAGACAGAGCCGCTCGAAGCGTATTATGCGAAAAAGGGAATTCTGAAAAACGTCGCTGGCCAGGAAAGGCTGGAGGATACGACGGCGCTGACCTTGAAGGCCATCGGGGTGTGACCATGATTCAACTTAAAAATTCTGCGCAGATCGAGCAGATGAAACGCGCGGGCAGAATCACTGGTGAGGCGCTTCTTGTGGCGGAAGAACATGTGCGTCCTGGCGTTTCGACCTGGGAACTGGATCGTGCGATCCACCAGTATATCGTGAAATGCGGCGCTACCCCGTCTTTTCTCGGTTATTCCGGGTTTCCCGGTAGCGCCTGCATCAGCGTCAATGATGAGGTGATTCACGGTATTCCTTCAAAGAAGCGTATTTTGGAGGAAGGGGATATCGTCAAAGTTGACGTGGGCGCGTTTATCGGCGGATTTCACGGGGACAGCGCCCGCACGTTCCCCGTCGGCAGCGTAAGCGAAAACGCGCGGCGGCTGATTGAAGCGACAAAAGAGAGCTTCTATCGCGGGCTTTCGCAGACGCTGGTCGGATACAGAATCGGGGATATCGGCGCTGCGGTAGATGCCTGCGCGCGTCAATATGGTTATAGCGTCGTTCGCCGGTATGTCGGCCATGGCGTGGGCCATGAACTGCATGAAGCGCCGGAAGTGCCGAACTTCGGTACGCCTGGCCGGGGCGCGCGGCTTTACGCCGGCATGGTTATTGCGATTGAACCGATGGTCAATGAAGGCGTATGCGAAGTGCGCGAGATGGCGGATGGCTGGACGGTAAAAACGGCGGACGGCAAGCTGTCGGCACATTATGAGCATACGGTCGCTATTCTGGACGACGGCCCGTTGCTGCTTACGGATATAAAATGAAGGACAATTGTATAGGACTGCTCGCGTATTCCAAATGCGGCAGGGACAAAAAAAGACTGTTTTGCGTGATCGGCGTACTGGACGAAGATTTTGTCCTGATTGCTGACGGCAGACTCAGACGCATGGAAAAGCCGAAGAAAAAACGGCTGAAGCATTTGTCCTTTACGGATGCGGAACCGCTTGCGCTTCCGCTCAGTAACAACGGACTGTATAAACGCATATCAGAATATGAATTTGCGGTGAACAGGAGGGATTATTCTGCCGAAAGATGATGTGATGGAGTTTGAAGGCGTCGTTGTTGAAGCGCTGCCGAATGCCAATTTTAAAGTAAAACTGCCGAATGGGCATATCGTCAACGCGCATATTTCAGGCAAGCTCCGGATGAATTATATCAGAATATTGCCCGGTGACAGGGTGACCATCGAGGTATCCGTATACGATCTGACAAAGGGACGTATCACCTGGCGCATGAAATAAACCAAACCATTATGAAAGGAAGATAAACAATGAAAGTTAAGCCTTCCGTCAAGAAGATCTGCGAAAAGTGCAAGATCATCAAGAGAAAAGGTAAAGTAATGGTTATTTGCGAGAATCCCAAGCACAAACAGAAGCAGGGCTGAGCAAATCCCATTAGACCAGAGAACTGTTTATGACAGAAACCAAAGAAAGGGTGGATTACACAAATGGCTCGTATAGCTGGTGTTGATATTCCAAATCAAAAGCGTGTGGAGATCGCGCTGACATACATCTACGGCATCGGTCAGAAAAGCGCGCGGGATATCCTGGAAAAAACCGGTATCAATCCCGACACGCGCGCAAAAGACCTCAGCGAAGCGGATGTGGCCAAACTCCGCGACGAGATTGACGCGCATTATACCGTTGAGGGCGATCTGCGCCGCGACGTTGCGCTCAATATTAAAAATATGGTAGAAATTAACTGCTACCGTGGTATTCGTCACAGAAAAGGGCTGCCGGTAAGAGGTCAGCGCACCAAGACGAACGCCAGAACGCGCAAAGGTCCCGCAAAGACCATCGCAAATAAGAAGAAGTAAAGGAGTGACAACATAAAGATGGCTAAGGCAGTAAAGAAGGTTATCAAAAAGCGCCGCGAGCGCAAAAATGTTGAAAAAGGCGCCGCACATATCCAGTCTACCTTTAACAACACCATCATCACGATCACCGATACTGAGGGGAACGCAGTGTCCTGGGCCTCCGCCGGGGAACTCGGCTTTAAAGGCTCCAGAAAGTCTACTCCTTTTGCCGCGCAGACCGCAGCGGAGCAGGCTGGAAAAATTGCTGTGGATCATGGCATGAAAACTGTGGAAGTGTATGTGAAAGGGCCCGGTTCGGGACGCGAATCGGCGATTCGCGCGCTTCAGACTGTCGGTCTTGACATCACAATGATTAAAGATGTCACCCCGATCCCGCACAACGGCTGCCGTCCGCCTAAGCGCAGACGCGTGTAATTTTAAGGAGGTAAAACAAAATGGCAAGATATACAGGTCCTGTTTGCAGACTATGCCGCAGAGAGGGTGTAAAGCTGTATCTCAAAGGCGAGCGCTGCACTTCCGGCAAATGCGCGATTGACCGCAGAAACAAAGTTCCGGGGCAGCATGGCGACGCGCGCAAAAAGATCGGCGAGTATGGCATGCATCTGCGCGAGAAGCAGAAGGCCAGAAGATATTACGGCCTGCAGGAGAAGCAGTTTAAGAACTATTTCGAGATTGCGGACGCTAAAGAGGGTATGACGGGCGAAAATCTGCTTGTACTTCTGGAAACCCGTTTGGACAATGTCGTCTATAGAATGGGGATGGCGAGCAGCCGTGCGGAAGCAAGACAGCTCGTTTTGCACAATCATTTCAGAATCAATGGCAAGAAGGCGAACATTCCTTCGATCCGCGTCAAGGCTGGCGATGTGATTACCGTCAATGAGAGCAGCGCGGACAGCGCAAAGATCAAAGCCCTCTTGGAAGAAAGTGCAGGCAAGCATACGCCGAAGTGGCTGGATGTAAACGCGGAAAACGGGTCGGCGAAGGTTGTGGCGCTTCCTGCAAGAGACGATATCGATTTTGATATTAACGAGCAGTTGATCGTTGAGTTCTATTCTAAGTAATACCGCCTCCTGCCGGCATACGGCCTCTGGAGTGCGGCTTGGCGGCGGTATGCGCGGCAAAAATGCAAAATCTTATCCCCAGTGGGACAACGAAATGACAGATTGCATGATTTGATTTCAAGGAGGGTACGAAATGATTGAAATAGAAAAGCCCAACATAAATCTTGTTGATATCAGCGAAGACGGCAGCGAGGGTACGTTTGTTGTCGAGCCTCTTGAGCGGGGCTATGGTACAACGCTTGGAAATTCGCTGCGCAGGGTGCTTCTCAATTCGCTCCCCGGAGTTGCGGTATGCAGCATAAAAATTGACGGCGTGCTTCATGAGATTTCGACTGTGCCAGGCGTCAAAGAGGACGTAACGGAGATCGTACTCAACGTGAAGGGAATAGTCGCTAAGCTTTATAGTGCTTCGCCTAAAACAGTTGTTATCGATGTGACTGGTGCGTGTGAGGTTACGGCCGGAGACATCGCTTCAGATGCGGATATTGAAATCCTGAATCCGGATCATCATATTGCGACCGTGGTAGAAAATTCGCGTTTTTATATGGAACTGACCTTCGATCATGGCAGAGGCTATGTTTCACAGGAAAAAAACAAGCAGATTTATAATGCTTCGTCGCAGACCAGTGCTCCGATCGGCTTGATTTTTACGGATTCCATATTTACGCCTGTATACAGAGTGCAGTATAATGTGGAGTATACGCGCGTCGGCAATATTACCGATTATGATAAATTAACGCTAAAATTGAAGACGAACGGAACGATTTCTGCCAAAGAAGCGGTTTCTCTCGGCGCCAAGATACTCAACGAGCATCTCAACTTGTTTGTCGATATGTCAGACGAGGCTAGAAAAGCGGAGATCATGGTCGAGCGTGAAGAGACCAAGAGGGACAGAGTCCTTGAGATGACCATTGAAGATCTTGACTTGTCTGTGCGCAGTTTCAATTGCCTGAAGCGCGCCGGCATCAATACGGTGGAGGATCTGACCAACCGGACCGAGAGTGAAATGATTAAGGTAAAAAATCTTGGAAAGAAATCGCTTGAGGAAGTCATTCATAAGCTTCAGGCGCTCGGCCTCGAACTCAAGAGCGAGGAAGAGTAAACCCCAGCGCAACTGTGCGCAAATACGATAAGGAGGGAATTTTACAATGCCCGGAACTAGAAAACTTGGCAGGCCTACTGATCATAGAAAAGCTATGCTCAGAGGAATGGTAACATATCTGCTCGAAAACGGTTCGGTTGAGACGACGCTGACCAGAGCAAAGGAGGTCAGGCCGCTTGCCGAAAAGATGATTACGCTCGGAAAGAAAAATACGCTGGCATCCCGCCGTCAGGCACTCGCTTTTATTACCAAAGAGAGTGTTGTGAAGAAATTGTTTGACACGATCGCGCCGGAATATGCTGATCGAAACGGCGGCTATACGCAGATTTTCAAGATCGGCCCCCGCAGAGGAGATGCGGCCGAGATGGCGATCATCCGTTTGATTCCTGCGTCTGCGCCTGCTGAGCCGGAAAAGCCGACAAAGAAAGCGGCTACAAAAAAGACAACTGCCAAAAAGGCTGCTGAGAAATCCAATACGGCGCCCGCAGTCGAAGCGTCTGCCGCTGAGACGGTTGCTGCCGAAACCCAAGCGCCCGCAGCAGAAGCCGCAGCAGAGTAAGTTCGATAAAAAAACAGCACAGTATTAGTATGATGAGGTGCCGTAACGATGGTTTTGAAAACAAGTGGCAAAGACAATCGGTACGGTATATTGCAGAAAAATCTAAAACTTATATTTGGAGGAAACTGCAATAAAATCATTATTTGAACAAATGGGTGGCACGTATCACGAGGAAAATGGTTATCTAATTCCTAATCTGACCTTACTCGCCGAAAAAGAAACGGAAATCGGCTTATGGGGACAGCGACACTTACGGTATATTAAGCGGCACAGAAAGGTGTTATACACCAACTTGCTAACGAGTAGTAAACTGAGCGGCTATCCCGCTGACCTCGACAAGCAGGCAGAGGATATGTTTTTTCGGCTTGTAAAAGAAATGGCAGAGCGTGAGGGTATCACCGAAGAACTCAAAGCAAAAAATCAGATGGAGTGGATTGCTCGGATGAATAATATCCGCAGCAGAGCCATAGAAGCAATAAACACAGATTTGATTTATACCTAAATGAAGTGAGGCAGGGAATGATTTCCCTGCCTCACGGTTTTAATTAAAGAAAATTTCTTTATGCAATGTATATCTAACTAATTCGGTTTTATCCTCATTTTGATGATTTGTCTCTCCCACTACAATATAGCCGGCTTTTTTATAAAGTGACTGCGCAATTAAATTGTCTGATGTAGTATTTATGTAGATATGATTGCGTTGAGTTGATAAAGCGAATTCTTCAACAAAATTCAAGGCAAACATACCCACACCCAAATTTCTATATTTCTCGTGAACTATAAGCATACTAATCCACAGGCTATCATTGCTTAATCCATTTAACTTTAACCAAGCAATCGGTACTACACCTTTTCTTATTATATAGTTCAATTCATCATCTGCTGTACCAAAGATTAACGCTTCTCTCATTTCTTTATAGAATTGACGGTATTCGTTATCAAGTTTCCTCTTCAAATGTAGTGCCGAAACATTCGACGGATTGGTAAGTAAATCGCAAATGAATACCAAATGATTGAAATCATCTGCCAGACAGACTATGTTGAAGTTCGTTGTAATATTCATTTTGAACATTATCAAGCCATCCACTTCAAAATTTTCAAAGGGTTGAGTTTCAATTTGCTCAAATCCCAAAGACCTTTGCAAATTCAATGATGCTTCATTATGTGGCTCAACCGTACATAACAGTGTCTTTGCATTAAGTTCTGACAAATACTGCCGTCCAGTGTTGATGATTTCTGTTGCACAACCTTGGCGTTTATATTCCGGAGCAATCCATAAATCGGTGTAAAACCATTTTGAGGATTCAGAACTGCTTTGAATAAAATTCGCACATCCAATGATTTCGCCATTGTCGTTATACATAATTGTGCAAAAGAAGTCAGAACAATAATGTGCAGTAGATATTACATTAGTCAATTCTTTAATGACTTTGTTAGCGATTTCACCGTGTCGTTTTGCGATAGAATACAGCATAATATTATCAGGATATTTGATGATGTTTACTTTTCTGTTTTTGTCTGCAAATATTTGCTTTTCGTAGATTTCTTGATCATTTTCGGGTGACTTTTCACCAGTATTTACGAACCCCAAGGACTCCCAAAAGGGCTTGCCTGTAATAGGATCGGAAGTAAGATACATTCGCTTTGCGCCGTCTTGTTTGAATAGTTTTTCTAAGCGTAAATACATTTCTTTTCCATACCCGTTACGGCGATACTCGGGCAATACAAAAAATTCCATTATATATCCGTATCCGACCTTTATGAAGCCTTTATGCTCGGGACGGTCAATCTTGCCGTACAAAAAACCAATCAGCGTTTTATCATCATAACAAAGTTCCAAATGTCGATCATTATCGCCCTGTATTTGTATAATACTTTTAATCCACTTTTCAATGAAATTTGTGGGTGTAATTCGGCTTTGATGTTCGTCAAGTTCTTTGGCATACTGCCACATAAGCTGTTCAAAAGTTGCACAGTTTTCTTTGTCTTCAGCGTATAGCTGAACGAATGTTAGTCTGTTCATAAGTTACCTCTTTCTAAATAAATATAAAAATCGCTCCTGATAAAATCAGGAGCGACGATTATATCCATTAGAAAGTATCTTTACAGTATGGACAAAACGACATTTGATTTTATCAGTTTATTAGTTGTCATTTTGTCCACCTCGCTTTCGAATTCAATTTTGTATATTATAGCATATTTCCTCGATATGTGCAAGTCTTATAGAAAAAATATTTACTCACGATACGAAAAATCTTGACTGTGCAACCAAGAGAAAGTATAATTAAAGCAACAAGTAAATAAAGTGCTTTGAAATTTAAAGCCGTTACATGGAACATCATTTTGAAGCGAGAGCAATGCTCCGCCGATCTTTGATGTCTGTGTAACGGCTTTTTTTGTTTGCAGTTTTGCACACGGAGGGAAATGGGAAGGCACTATACCAGCAAGCATCGCCTTTTGGGGACAAAAAGGCAGATTTGTTGGATAATCCCATGCCCTTAAAGGTTTCAGGAATAGTCCTGACAAGTGCCGTGGTAGACCAAAGGCGATGCTTGCCGGTACATATCACTTATTCCACTGAATCGGTAAGGAGGACAAAGAAGTATCAGAAAGAAACAAACGGTTAGAGGAACTAATTACAAAGTTAGAGAAAGAGCATCCCAAAATTGAAAGGATACTGAACAGGCCTGCGGTTATTGATGCGGGTAGAGAACGGAAACCTCTGAACCGTATTCCGCCAGATCTGGACTTTGCCGAAAAAGACGGCAACACCGAATACGAGGTTATGGGACACTTTAATCCGGACGGTAAAGAGTTTCTAATCGACACTATGACCCGTAAGCTAGGTTATAAGTTCCATGAAGAATAATTTAATTTATCACACTAAAGCGTTGAATTGGACGGTTGAATATGGTATAATGCTTACAGCAATATACTGTATTCGATTGTCGGAAAGGAGCAAACTTTGAATAGCAGACAATCAGAACAGAACAAAATCACCGCTCTTTACTGCCGTTTATCACAGGATGATGAAATGACCAATAGACGTAAAGCAAGTTGAATGTTACGGCACCATATGCCTGTGCTGTTTTTTTACAAAATTGCTAAAAAATCTCCAATCGGTTGGCAAAAAGGCTGTAGCTGTCTACAAAAGTGAAGGCGGCGGATTGACAAAAGAGTGCGGATGGGATAGAATAAGGTATATTTGGTTGCAGAATGGTGACAATGATGAAAGAGAATCATCCTAAATATATCTGTGTTTTGTTTTTAACCGCTTTGATTTGGGGATTTGCCTTTGCGTTTCAAAACATCGGCGGCAATTCTTTGGGCGCGTTTTGGTTTAACGGGATTCGATTTTTTGTCGGCGTTCTTTCGTTGATTCCGGTTGTGCTGATTTTTGAACGGAATAAAATGAGCAATGCAGAGCGAAAAAAAAACGTGGGGACCGGCGCGCTTTGCGGCGTGATTTTATTTGCCGCGTCTTCGCTTCAGCAGTATGGGATTCTTTTGACAGACAGCGCAGGAAAAGCGGGGTTTATCACCGGACTGTACATGGTATTTGTACCGCTGTGCGGCATATTCATGCATAAAAAAATCCGGCCGGAAGCATGGATTGGCGCCATAATCGCGGTGATCGGCTTGTATTTTGTAAGTTTTGCGAACGGTATAGAACCGGTAGGCTTTGGAGATTTGGTTCTGGTCATTGGTGCGTTTTTTTGGACGGCGCATATCGTGGTGATTGATCGGTATGCCGCAGAAGTAAGTCCCCTCAAATTTTCAATGGTTCAGTTTATCGTTTGCGGTGCGCTCTGCATATTCTGCGCTCTGTTTACCGAAGAAATTCATATGGCGGCGGTAATCGAAGCGAAAATTCCAATTTTGTATTGCGGTGTTATGTCCGTTGGCGTTGCATATACCTTTCAGGTAATCGGGCAACGTGGGACAGAACCCGCGCTGGCTTCGATTATCCTCTGTACGGAGTCAGTGTTTGCCGCTATAGGCGGCTGGCTGCTGCTGGACGAGAATTTAGGCTGGCGCGGTTATATGGGCTGTGCGTTGATTTTTGGCGGCATTATTTTATCGCAGGTTAAAATATGGAAAGGAGATCGGGGGCAATGAGCGAGATTCAAACCAACAACGCGCCAGCGGCGATCGGTCCTTATGCGCAGGGCGTGGTATGCGGAGATTTTCTTTTTACTTCCGGGCAGTGCGGTATTTGCCCGGCGGATGGTCAGCTGGTGAAAGGCGGCATCGAGGTGGAGGCCGAACAGGCGCTCATTAACATCGGTTCGATTCTGGAGGCGGCGGGCGCAACCTATGAGGCGGTTGTGAAAACAACCTGTTATTTGGTGAACATGGCTGATTTTGCCGTATTCAATGCAGTATATGCAAAATATTTTTCAAACCGCCGTCCGGCAAGAAGTTGTGTCGCTGTTCGTTCTTTGCCCAGCGGCGCACTGTGTGAAATCGAAGCCGTTGCGTATTTGAAATAATCGAGACTCTGTACGCGATTTATTCGTTTTATAAAAAACGCTTCCGCATAAGCGTATCTTGGCGGAAGCGTTTTTGTTTTGATATTGCATCATGCGGCGCCTGCCGCCGAATACTTCGAGTAGATCGTCAACCGCCATATGCTGCTTCAGATTATAACCGGCTGTGGACCTTTTCATCGATTGCAGCGTACAAGCCGTCTATGATCTGCCGTATCTTTGAGACGGCATGCTCGAGCGGCACTTTCAATTGAACCTGTTTGTCGCGGGTCGAGATTTCGACGACGCCCTCGCTCATATTGCGGGGACTGACGACGGCGCGCACCGGCGTGCCAAGCAGATCGGCATCCGAAAACATGACGCCTGCCCGCACGTCGCGGTCGTCATAAATAACTTCGATGCCGGCGTCTTGCAGTTCGCTGTACAAATTGCCGGCAAATGCGCGGCAATTTGCGTCGTCGGCGCGCACGCAGCAAAGGTGAAGCTGCCAAGGGGCGATGGAAATCGGCCAGATCGGCCCATATTCGTCATGGTGTGCTTCGCATACCGAGGCTGCAAGGCGTCCGACGCCGATGCCGTAACATCCCATGATGGGATTTTTGCTCTCGCCGTTTTCGTCGAGATACGTCATCCCCATGCTGGCAGTATATTTTGTGCCGAGTTGGAAAATATTGCCGACTTCGATGCCGTTGCTTACGTCAAGGGCACTTTTTTTGCAGCATGGGCAGATACCGCCGGCGTAAGCTTTCGAAAAATCGTGATATTCCACATCGCCGTAGTCGCGTTCGGTGTTGAAGCCGGTGTAATGATAATCGACGCGGTTTCCGCCGCAGACCAGATTTTTTTGCCCTTTGAGCGAACGGTCGAACAAGAGCCTCGCTTTTCCCGTGAAGTTTACCGCGCCGATAAAACCCGCTACGATGCCGGACGCTTCGGTGATGACTGCGGGATGAATTTCTTTTCCCAAATAATTGCGGAGCTTCGTTTCGTTGATGTCAAGATCGCCGCGCGTGAAAACAATGATATAGTCGTCTGTCTGGTTCTCCTGATATACGACGGCTTTCGCCGTTTTGCGTGCGGGGATGGAGAGCAATTCGCAAAGCGCTTCAATCGTATGCGCGTTCGGCGTATGAACAAGCTTCAGTTCTTCGCAGTTTTCCGCCACGGCCGGTTCCGTGATGCATGCGGCCGCCTCCATATTGGCGCTGTATCCGCAAGCGGTGCAGGTGACGATCGTATCTTCGCCGACCGGTGTCAGCAGCATGAATTCATGTGAAATGCTGCCGCCCATCATTCCGGAGTCCGACTGTACGGAGACGACTTCGGGAACGCCCGCACGTTCGAAGATACGTTCGTAAGCACGGTGACAACGGGCATAATACGCTTCCAGATCCGGCATAGAGGTGTGAAAGGAATAGGCGTCCTTCATGGTAAATTCTCGCACGCGGATCATCCCTGCGCGCGGGCGCGCTTCATCCCGGAATTTCGTTTGCAACTGATAGATCATAAAGGGGTATTTTGAATAGCTTGCGCCGTATTCGCGTACCAGATGCACCGCTGCTTCTTCATGTGTCATGCCGAGCACCATGGGAACGTCGTTGCGATCCTTGAAGCGGAGCAGTTCGGATGCGATGGAATCGTATCTGCCCGATTCCTCCCAGAGCGAGGCGGGCATGGTTACGGGGAAGAGCACCTCCTGTCCGTCGATGGCGTTCATTTCCTCGCGAATAATGGCTTCGATTTTTTTGCATGTCCGTACCAGCGGGGGAAATTGTGAAAAAATACCGCTGGCTACAAATTTCATATAGCCGCCGCGCAGCATCAACGCGTGGCTGTCGATCACCGCGCCGGCAGGACGCTCTTTAAATCGGTCGCCGACAAGTTGGCTGAGTTTCATGGATACCTCCAAAATAAAAAGTCCCGGCTGTAGCCGGGACGAAAAATTTCCGTGTTACCACCCGAATTCGGAACCAAGACTCCGCTCTCTATGCCGCTGTAACGGACGGCTGCCGCACGGCTCTTCGCCGCGGTGCTCCGGGGCGGGTTCGGCGTTTTTTATCGGAGTCTCGCACCGGCCGGCTCCTCTCTGAAGTAATTGAAACGCTTACTATTCCCATCAACGCTGTCTTTATGCTAGCACAGGTTTGTTTTTTTGTCAAGCTCTTTTTGCAGAAAATGGGACAGGTTCCGTTTACTTTCCCGGCATGATATGGTATAATGTGAACAAATATACAAACGCAGGCGCGCAATATGGCACAGGGGCAGCATGTTGGCGTGAGAAAGTGAGGACCAACTGTAAGATGATGTTCCCTGCGGCTTTGCATGCCCGGATAGAAAAATTTTGCTCGGCGTTGTTCTTTTTTCTTCAGTTGAAAAGCAGGACTGAAGAAAAATTTTGTACGAAAATGGAGAAAGTCAAATGAAAAATCGCATGATCACGCTGCTGTTAACTTTGGCAATGCTTTTGCCTCTTTTTCCCACCGCGGCTTGGGCGGCGGGAGGCGGCCCTACTATTGTCATCAACGACCTGCATTTGGTCGAAGATGGAAAGGCGATTTCAAACGAAATTCCCTCCGGCGTAAGTTACAGCGAACGTACGCAAATTCTGACCTTGAACGGCGCATCCCTTGGACCGGTCCATATCTACGGCGGCGGGGAACTGACCGTGGTTTTAAAGGAGCACTCCACCGTTCGCAACGACGGCAGCTTCCGAATGGAAGACGGTTCTCTACAGATTCCATTTACGGTTGATGAGACAACTGTCACCATCAAGGGACCGGGCAGCTTGGAAGTGGACTCCAGCGGTACAGATATTTTCCGTACTTTCGTCGTAGATTATGCGGACGTGTCTATCACGGAAGGTGCTGCTGTGACTGTCCGAAACGTTTTTGAGGGGGCGCATGGTACCTTTGAAGTCGTATCCGGCGGCCTCACTGTGGACGGCGGCGCGGTCTTAAATGTTTATGGTCTTGGGGGACTCAGCCTGCGTGGGAATGCTTCCCG
The DNA here is from genome assembly GCA_958352145.1 of uncultured Eubacteriales bacterium. GTDB lineage: Bacteria > Bacillota > Clostridia > Oscillospirales > CAG-272 > UMGS902. The sequence goes on along the minus strand of CATWNM010000013.1, from coordinate 14,884 downwards.
CCAGAGCGCATCGGTACATCGGTTTGCCGACTGTGCCATCACGGCTAACCGTCTTGTGGTGGATGCCTCCTTGTCTGCCGCGGCTCCTTGGGTCATGGTGGAAGCCGGAGCAAAGATCAATTTGATCTCTACCCCAACGGATGAATTCGGCCGGGCGGGTTCGGTCTTTCGAGTAGGCGGCGGCAGCCAATTCATTCTTGACGGCGGCGAGATCACCATAGACACCGCTGCTACCCCCGAAGGACAGGGCGCGTGCTTCGGCGTTACAGGTGACGGCTCGCTGTTTGAATTGCGCAGCGGCACTTTGAATGCCGTTGTCACCGGTGCGCACGGCGTCGGGGTTACCGAGGGCGGGACGCTCCTTCAGTCTGGGGGGACGCTGACTGTGGAGACCTCTGGAAATTGTCCTGCGCTGGGTATCCGCAATGGCTCCGAGGTAATTCTGAAAGGGGGCTCAGCCAGCTTTACCGGTAAGTGGGGCATCTCCTTGGACGCGGGCATCCTCACCGTCAACGGAGGATATGCGAAAATCATGGGTACCGGTGGAGACGGCTTGTCTGTCCAGGCCGACGGCAACTTGTCCGTGCTGGGTGGGACGGTCTCCATTGAAAGCTGTATTCCCCAGAGCGTGCCTCTAATGTGTGCGCTGGGCGGTCATATCAACCTGTTCGGCGGCACCGTACACTTATACAAGGAGGGTTCCGCCGCCGTTATGACCGCGTCGGGCGATAACCCTGTTATCATTGGAGGCGGTATGCATGCGGTGAATGATGATACCGGCGAGGAGATTGAACTCGATGTAAGCGGTGAGACCCGGTATCTCGGTTCATCCGTTACGATTTCGGGCGAAAAATCCTGCGGTGACTACTCCTGTGATCTCAGCATTCCCAGCGGCAAGGTTACGCAGGGCGCAAAGTTTACGGTTCGGGCCGTTGTGTCCCTGGGCGCGAAAGAGGGTCAGGCAACATTCTCTCTGCCTGCCGGCGTGACCTATGTGCCGGGAAGCCTGACTGTAGACAGCAAAGCAGTTTCCGAAATGAGTGCAAATCCGCTGACGGTGTCTCTGCAGGACGGTGGCGTGATCCGATTCAGCGCCATAGCCAACATCACAGGAGATCAGACCCTGACCGCTAATATTATGGCAGACGGCGAGCGTCATCAGGAGACTTTGGACTTTGCGGTGCACTCTTTTGATCTATCCCTGCCAAACCGTACTTCCAGGATAAAATTGCCCGTATCGGGCACCGCCATCCCCGGCAGCGCCATTGCCTTTTATGAGGGAGACAGCGTCTTAGGTAATGCGAAATCCAACGCCTTGGGCACTTGGTCAGGTACCGTTACGCTGCCTGAGGTTGCCGGCGATCATACAGTTTACGCAATTGTCACGTTTCCGGACGGCGGCAGCTTTTGCAGTGACAATCATGTAATTGCCTACGAGCCGGAAACGGACGAGGTCAAAACCCTGACGGTAAGCAATTACGTCCACGGCCGGACAACGGCTGATCCTCCGGTCGAATCCTCTCTTGTTATAGATTATGCGACGGGAAACGACAGCGCCGATTACTATGCTTTTTGGGCTGATCTGCCTACCCTCGCTTTCCGAGTGGATTTTGTAAAGGATTCTTCCGCGCAGAGCCGCGTCGCTGTGATTACGACCGACCGGCTGGGAAAAGAGACGCGCATTCCGCTGCGCTATAAGGCGGTTGAAGACGCCTGGACGGGCAGTTACGACTTTGACGAAAGCAGCGTGCCGTATAAGTTCCGGGTAGAGTTTTTGCCCGGCGAAGCGGGACTGAATCAGGACGGTGCGGAGTATATCTATGCAGACAAGAACAACACCGTACTCGTTGAAGAAAACGGTCAATTTAGTACGGTTGAATATGAAGGTGTTGGAACTTTTAAAATCACCTATTCCGATGGTACGGTTTCCCGTCAAATTTACGACGAGCAGGGAAGAATGATCCGCGCGACCGACGGAGAAACAAGCATTTCCTACAGTTATGATCCCTGTACAGCCATTGTCAGTGACAGTTCCGGCGAGATTGCGATTTTTGACTTTGACGATGCGGGAAATCTTTCCGGCATGGAGTCTCCGGACGGTACGGCGATCAACTACTCATATGATGAAAGCGGCAATCTAACCCAAATCACCTTGGGCGCATATGTGATTGATTTTTGTTATGAACCCTATGAAGTGACGGTGAATGACGGCGCCGGAACCGTAATTTGCACGCTGAGCGATGCATCGGATGGCGGCAATATGATCCGGATGGTTCGCCCTGACGGCAGCGCGTTCGTTTTTACCTGCGGCTCGTCGGGCAATATAACCAGTATTTCTGACTGTGACGGTATAATACGATACGCCTATGACGATTCCGGTGCGCTGACCGGGATAACGGATGCCAACGGGAATACAACCGAGTACAAGCGGGATGATCCGAGCGGCGGCACAGTGATCCGGTACCCTGATGGAAAAATCGAGCACTATAGTTATGACGCCGAAAATCATCTCAATCGTTATACGAACCGTGCCGGTGACGAGACAAAGTATTCTTATGATAGCAGCGGGAATTTGATTAAAGCGATATATGAAAACGGAGAGTCGGTATCCTATACTTACGATGCGGATCAAAACCTGACCTCCATCAACGAAAACGGCCAGATAACCTCGCTTGAGTACAATGCCGGCGGCGATGTGACGAAGATCGTCTATCCCGACGGCCGAAGCGTAATATATTCCTATGACGCGCAGGGGCGTCAAACATCTGTTTTTGATGGGACATATACTACCGGATACACATACAACGATCTGGATCAAATCCTCACGGTTTCCGATGGAACATCGATCTTAATCACGTATACTTATGATGCAGATGGTTTTCTTGCAAAACAGCAAAATGCCAACGGGACCTATACGGATTTCACCTATGACGAAGAAGGGATACTGACTTCTATCCAAAATTATGACGCCGCCGACACGCTTATTTCCTCCTTTGCGTATGTCAATAACGATTTGGGTCTGATCAGCGCCATGACGGAAGCTTCCGGCACTTGGCGGTATCGTTATGACGGAAAAGATCAACTTATTGAATCTGTTTCTCCTTCAGGTGAGATTACACAATATGCCTATGATGCTGCCGGAAACCGGACGCAGGTCACGGTAAATGGACAAATAACCAGCTATACGGCGAACGCGATGAACCAATACGCGGTCTATGGCGCCGCTTCCCGGACGTATGACGCCAATGGCAATCTGCTTACCGAGACCAAAGACGGCAGAACCGCACGCTATTCCTGGGACATTCGCGGAAGGCTTGTCCGCTATACTGATTTTGACGGAACCGTTTACGAATATGGATATGACGCTTTCGGCCTTCGGAACCGTGTGACGGTGAACGGTGTAACGACAAGCTATCTCAATGATCCCACAGGATGCGGCTATACTGTGGCATCCTATCAGGATGGCTGCGAGACGCATTATGCCGTGTCTGACGGCATTGCCGCCGCATGGATCGATGGAATCACGTATTTTTATAATGCCGATCATCTGGGGTCGGTCACTGAAATTACCGGCGCCGATGGAACGGTGGTAAACCGGTATACCTACGATCAGGAGGGCAGTGTTCTAAGTAAAACCGAGGGGATCGTCAACCACTATTCCTATATGGGAATCTATGGCATCGTCAGCGACGGCAACGGTCTGATCTACGACCGTGCGCGTTATATTTCTGCTGCTACCGACAGTTTTATCAGCATGGATCCGAGCGGGCAAGACGCGGATATCCATGTATATCGCCTTTTGGAGAACAACGCGGTCAACATGATCGATCTTGACGGAAACAGAGCTCGGGGCGCCATTCGCAGAATTCCCGGCCAATATAACGCTCGAATTCAAAAAGGACGTGTCAATCGATACGGAAACCGAGCCTATTCCCAAGGCGCTATGCCCAGAGCAACGCCGAAAGTATCCCCGGCTCCCGTTCATGTTCAGCCCAACCCGCCTATTCTGAATCCTGCAAGGAAGTTTCCTTTCAAAATCGACCCCAAACAGATCGCGTTTGATATCGGCTGGGGGATTGGAGAATATATTGTAGAAAAATGGCCGGATAATCCTCTTACAAACAGCGCTGCGTGGGTTGGCGAGCAGATCAGCAAAACACCGGTTGGACCGGTAATCTATTACTGGATCGGGGAAGGATCGCCGTTTCAGGATCTGGCTGATCTTCTTGCCCCGCTGTTTGAGTTTATAGATTGTATAGAGGATCCTGTTAGATATTTTTTGACATCGCCGATCAAGATATGGAAAGAGAAGAGAAAGCACCCGGAGTGGTCATCCACCCAAAATAAACCCATAATCGTCATTGAAGATCCCTCCGGACACGTTTATGAAGGGTTTGAATCGAACCGGCTTTCCGGCGTGACTGCCACGCTCTACTATAGCGACAGCAAGACCAAGCCCATCGCCAACGCTACCGAAGCGCAGAAATGGGACGCATCCAAGTTCGAGCAGAGCAATCCTCTAACCACCGATGTTTTGGGGCAGTATCTGTGGATGGTGCCTGACGGTTGGTGGCAGGTGAAGTATGAGAAAGCCGGCTATGAGACGGCGTACAGCGACTGGCTACCGGTGCCGCCGGTCCAGACTGATGTTAACGTGGGACTGGTTTCCAAGACAGCGGCCAAACTGACGCTCTCCGGCGAGGCAGGGGACGATTTCGCTGTTTTGCGGTTCGACCGGCCGGTACGCCTGAATTCCGTTACGGTGCAGCGCGTACAGATCAGCTGCGGCGGTATAACATTGGCTGGCGCGTTGGTTCCGGTGGATCCCGCCGCAGCGGCAGACGGCGAGTTCTGCGCTACCACTTTCCGCTTCAAGCTTGCCAACGGGCAGACTTTTAAAGACGGCGATGTCCTCTCAGCGTGTTTTGAAGACGTCATGACCTACGCGGGGACGGCCAGCGCGGGCAGTGTGTCGGTGACGGTTGTTGACCTCATGCCGTTCACCGATGTGCGGACAACGGACTATTTTTATGATGCCGTCTTCTGGGCTGTCAATCATGCGCCCCAGATTACCAATGGCACCGATGGCACATCGTTTACTCCAGACGCTGGCTGCACCAGAAGTCAGGCCGTCACTTTCCTCTGGCGCGCCATGGGCAAACCGGAGCCGAAGAGCGCACTCAACCCGTTTACGGATGTAAAAGAAGGCGCTTATTATTACAAAGCCGTCTTGTGGGCCGTGGAAAACGGAATCACCAACGGAACTAGCGCGACCGCCTTCTCCCCTGACGCGCTATGTACAAGAGGACAGATTGTAACCTTCCTGCACAGAACCGAGAAAACGCAGGCGCCTACAGACCAGACCAACCCGTTCACAGATGTCGACGCGGCGGCATATTACCATGACGCAGTTCTCTGGGCGGTGGAATGGGGCATTACAAAAGGCGCCGGCAGTACGGCGTTCTCTCCCGATGCCATCTGCACAAGAGGACAGATTGTGACGTTCCTCTACCGCGATATGGCAAAATAGAATATTTTGGGAACGTGCGCGTGTATTTTGCGGGATTTTAGCGGATTTTGACTGCTTTGCAAGAGCGTTTTGCGCAAAAACGATACTTTTGAACGGATGGAAACAAAATGGTGGATTTTGATACGAGGACCCGGCTTTTGATCGGGCGCGCAGGCGTCGCCCGGCTGCAGGCCGCGCACGTTTTGTTGTTTGGCGTCGGCGGCGTGGGCGGCAGCTGCGCCGAGGCGCTTGTGCGCGCGGGCGTCGGCGCGCTTACGCTGGTGGACGGCGACGTCTATTGCGAGAGCAATTTAAACAGGCAGAATTTTTCTGCGGCGGATACCGTTGGGGAGAGCAAAGTGGCGGTCGTGCGCCGGGAACTGCTTCGTATTCGGCCCGATTGCCGTGTTTTGGCCGTCGAGACTTTCTTTACAGCCGGCAATGCGGCAGAAATTGATTTTTCGCAGTATGCTTTTGTCATCGACGCTGTGGACGACACCGCGGCGAAATTGGAAATTATCCGCCGCGCGCAGGCATGCGGGACGCCGGTAATTTCCTCCATGGGCGCGGGCAACAAACTGGATCCGACGCGCTTTTTGGTCGGTGATATTTACGAAACATCTGTTTGCCCGCTGGCTAAAACCATGCGGAAGCTTTGCCGCGAGGCGGGAATTTTAAATTTGAAAGTTGTTTGGTCGGATGAGCCGCCGCGTCTCTTGATCATGGAGGACGCCGCTGTGGCTGCCGAAGCGGGGAAAAAGATGGTCGGCAGTATCTCGTTTGTACCAAACGTCTGCGGGATGGTGATCGCGGGAGAGGTCGTTCGCGAGATCGCGGGCGTAACGCTGTGAAACGCGACGTACGCCCGGACTGCCGGAACGTATACGCGTCAAACTAGAATATAAGAGCACATAAATGGTAGCTACTCATAAAACAGTAGCAACCGACAAACTGAAATAGGGTAGCTGTCATACAGGGTGCGGAGAAAGACGAGTGAGAAACGAGTGCTTTTTCCCTTTACGCTCTCAATCCATAATGGATTGAGAGCGTAAGCTGTTTATCCGGGTGCGCTCTCTTGGCGGCTTCACAGTAAAGGCAGAGAAAGCGTACGTTTTATCCTTGACGGCTTTTTCTGTCTTTGCTGTTGCTTAACAAACCGAAGTTGTCAATTGGATATATGCTTGATTCGCCGCAAATCTCCACTACACAGTGCATTCATGTTTCTGAATATTTTATCTGCGTCCCAATCCCACCATTTAAGGTCAAGCAAATATGCAATCAAATCTTCGTCAAACCGCTTGCGAATCACTCTGCATGGGTTTCCACCCGCGATGCTATATGGTGGAATATCCTTTGTGACAACAGAATTGGCTGCTATGATTGCACCATCTCCAATATGAACACCGGGCATTACAGTCACATTCTGTCCAATCCAAACATCATTGCCTACAACAGTATCTCCTTTTAGGGGAAGGTCTTCGAGGCTGGGGGTAAACTGTTCCCAACCTCCGCCCATGATGTTAAAAGGGTAAGTCGTAACGCTGTTCATTCTATGATTTGCACCATTCATGACAAACTCAATGCCCTTTGCAATAGAACAAAACTTTCCAATAATCAGTTTATCCCCAATAAACTCATAATGATGAGTAACATGCTCTTCAAATTTTTCTGCTCCGTTCACATCATCATAGTAAGTATATTCTCCAACAATAATATTAGGCTTGGTAATTACATTCTTAATATATACGACTTGCTTAATGCTTTCATTTGGATATATATAATTAGGATTTGGTCCCATAATCTCACCCTTTCAAATTCCGATATGTCGCTTTGTTTTCTACAAAGATTTTTTCATAAACAATTACCTTTATCGCCTGTTTCCATTCCATATGAGATTGACGATTGCCTGTGTTGATAACCATGAAGAACAATTACTGTTTTATGAGTGCCGCTCTTTATGCGTCTGATTACTTGGTACGCGCCGCTTTGGCGGCTCGCATCGCCGTTTTATATAGCTTCACCTTGTTTTTTGCATACGTCTACCCAAGCCGTATAACCGGAAAATTGCTCGAGTTCCGGTATTGTCAATTCAATTGCGCTGTTGGAAGAACCGCATGCAGGAAAGACGGTCTCAAAGCGGCGAAGCGATTGATCGAGATAAACGCTGACCCCTTCGTTGACGGCGAACGGACAAACGCCGCCGATCGCATGGCCGGTTTTCTCTTCCACATCGCTGTGCGGCAGCATGGCCGCTTTTATGTGAAACGTATCTTTAAACTTACGGTTGTCAATTTTCATATCGCCTGCCGTTACGACGAGGATCGCGCCGTCCGGCGCCGCAAAGGACATGGTTTTGGCGATCCGTGCCTCGTCGCAGTGAAGCGCGGCGGCGGCCTCTGGAACAGTTGCGCTTGAAACGGGAAACTGACGGATCCGGCCACCTGCGCTGAATTTGTCAAGGTAGGCTTTTACTTTTTCTATAGACATGGCTTTCCTCCTGTGTGGTTGCATATGCATTGATTGTAGCATAGGATTTGCCGGAAGTAAAGGCGATTTTAAATTTCTGATGGCAGAATCGATTTGAAAACGTGTTTTTTAAATTGTATTGCTATTTGGAACGTAGGAAGGTATAATGAAGATAGTAAAAAAACCGATGCAGGCGTGTTTTTGCCGCTTGAAAGCAAAGGGGGATGGCCGTATGAAAAATTACGCGCGGGAACTGGATATGGAGCTTGAGCGGATTCATGCGGCAGGCCTGCGTCCGCGGCTTTTGCTGCATGCCTGCTGTGCGCCTTGTTCCAGCTATACGCTTGAGTATTTGGCAGAGTACTTTGATATTACGCTTTTTTTCTATAATCCCAATATTTCACCCGAGCGCGAGTATATGCATCGCGCTGCCGAACTTGCGCGGTTTGTGAGAAGCGCCTCTTTTGCCCAAGATGTGCGATTGTTGACAGCCGAATATGACGCTGCCCCTTTTTTTGAAATGGCGCGGGGGCTGGAGGCGGAGGCTGAGGGCGGCGCGCGGTGTAAGAAATGCTATTATCTGCGGCTGAAGGAGACGGCGCGCGCCGCGGCAAACGCGCGTTTTGACTATTTCTGCACGACGCTCTCGATCAGTCCTTACAAGGATGCCGGCGCGCTGAATGAGATCGGCGGCGAATTGGCTGAGCAATACGGCGTTCGGTATTTATTTTCGGATTTCAAGAAAAAGGGCGGCTATCAGCGTTCGATCGCGCTCTCGAAAGAATATCACCTGTACCGTCAGAATTACTGCGGCTGCGTGTATTCCAAAAGTGCGGCGGAAAGGAGGGCTCATGAGCAACATTCTTGATTATTTGGATTGGCGCGGCGATCTTACGTTAGATGCGTCTCCGTTTTGCGAAGTGGATAATCTTATCCTGACGCAGCTTTCCTTTGCGGATCTTGACGGCATTGCGGACGGTGCGGATCGCCGGGAAAGCGTACCGCTGTCTGCGGCGGTAGAACGGTATTTTGAAAACGAAGGCCGGCGCTTAAAAAGCCGAGGTGCCCTGATCCCGGACGAAGTGCCCGAACTCTTGCGCCGTGCGGCTGAGAGCCGGCGCTTTCGTGATATGGGGCTTGTGCGGTTTGACAGCGTCATGGACAAAACCGTGCAGACGCAGTTTGCCGCGCTTTGTATTTTGCTTGGCGACGGCAGCTTCTATATTTCCTACCGCGGGACGGACGATACGCTGATCGGATGGAAAGAAGATCTGAATATGGGATTTATGGAACAGGTGCCCGCGCAGGAGCATGCGCGCGCGTATCTGGAAGCCGCGGCGAAAAAACTGCGCGGCGCTATTCGGATCGGCGGGCACTCCAAGGGGGGAAATTTGGCGATTTATGCGGCTGCGCACGCTTCGCGCCGTGTGCAGAAGCGAATCTTATGCGTGTACAACAACGATGGCCCAGGTTTTTCCAAAAGTATTATGGATTCTGAGGGGTATTCGGCTGTACGCGAGCGGATTCTGACCATCGTTCCGCAGTTTTCTGTCGTTGGTCTTTTGCTGGAACACGGCGAGGTGAACCGTGTCGTCAAAAGCACTGGCAGCGGGCTTTGGCAGCATGATCCATTTACATGGCAGCTGATGGGGCGGGAATTTCTTGCGGCGGAGGGGCTGACGCCTGAAAGCCGCCGTATCGAAAAGACTTTGCGCGCATGGGTAGCTGAGATGAGTTGTGCGGAGCGGCGCGATCTCGTAGAAGCGCTTTACAAAGCGTTTACTGTCAACCATGCCGAAACGCTTTCAGACATTGCCGCTGATAAACTTGATTTTATCAAGTCTCTGGGCAAATTGGATGAGAAGACACGCAACGTTATTTTTTCTATGGGAAAGCTTTTGCTCCGCGAGGGGATGCGCGTGGCGCGCGAGGAGCGCGCGCCGCAGAAAAAAACGGCGCAGAAAGCTGCAAAAGGATTTTCGCCCCCGCTTGTCAAAGGAGGCGGAAAATGAAGCTGCTTGTAAGCGCCTGCTTGCTCGGCGCTGCCTGCCGGTATGACGGCTGTGCAAAACCAATGCCAGAGATTCAGAAACTGATGGCGCGGCATATTCTGATACCGGTCTGTCCGGAGATTTTTGGCGGCATGTCCACGCCCCGTCCGCCCTGCGAATTGGTTGGCGGCAAAGTTCTTACGCGCGCAGGAGCGGATATGACCGCCTTTTATGAGAAAGGTGCGGCCGAAACGCTGAAGTTTGCGCGGTTGTTTGGATGCCGTGCGGCGCTGCTGAAGGAAAACAGTCCGTCCTGCGGCAGCGGAAGAATTTATGACGGCAGTTTTTCAGGCGTGTTGAAAGATGGATACGGCGTTACGGCGGATTTGCTTCGCCGGGAGAATATCCGTATTTATGGCGAGCATGAGGTAGTGCTGTTGTTGGAGAAAGAGGACGAAAGCGTAGAATGAGGGTGCTTTTGCTAAAATATGCGGGGAATATTTTGTGAAATTTGACCATGTTCTTTTCGATCCATTTTGTGGTATACTATATATGTAATTTTAGGCAAAACGGCCTGAGATTCTGGCAGCGGGAGGCGCTGCGTTTGTACGGGGGAAAAGAATGGACAAAAAGTTTGGGCTTAACGATACGGTAATGTATGGCGGCCACGGCGTTTGTACGCTTGTGGAAATAGCCGAAAAGGATTTTGGTGGAGAAAGCCGGGCGTATTATGTGCTGCATCCGTCGTATTCGGGGAGCTCTACGTTTTACGTTCCGATCGACAGTGAAACGCTGATTGCAAAAATGCGGCACATCAAAAGCGCGGATGAGATCCGCACTCTGGTGCGGCAGTGCCGCGAAAGCACGGTAGAATGGATCGACGACGACCGGATGCGGCAGAACAGACTGAAGCAGGTGGTAGACGGCGGCGGTACGGAGCATCTTATGCGTGCGATGAAAGCGCTGCTGATGCAGCAGGAGCGGTTAGCCAAGGCCGGAAAAAAGCTTCGCGCGGCGGATGATCGTTTTTTGAAAGACGTCGAAAAGCTGCTTTTTGAGGAATTGACCCTCGTTTTTGATATGGAAAAGGAAGATATGCTGCCTTTTTTGCTCGGGCAGTATGAACCAAGCGAGCGCGCGGGCGCATGACCGGATAAATTGCAGGACCGTTTCTGCATGACGTATAAAAACCGGCGTCCGGATTATTTTTTTAATCCGGACGCCGGTTTTTATATATCGCAGCGTATATGGGAAAATCAAAGGCCCAAAAGAGACGAGGCCATCATGAAATAAACGATCAGCGAAATGGTGTCGACGAGCGTCGTGATAAACGGACTTGCGACTACCGCCGGATCCAGTCCGATACGGCTGGCGGCCAGCGGGAGCGCCGCACCGATCAGTTTGGCGATAAACACAGTCACGATCAGCGTAAGGGAAACCGCTGCGGCGACCAGTATGGTAATCTCGCTTCCGTTGATGAGTCGGTCTACCGTCATGATTTTTACAAATTCCGCTGCTGCCAGGCAGGCGCTGCAAAGAAGGGCTACGCGCATTTCTTTGAATAATACTCGCAGCGTGTCTGCAAAGCCGACCTCGCCCAGCGAGAGCGCGCGAATTACGGTGATCGAACTTTGCGAGCCGCAGTTCCCGCCCGTATCCATCAGCATGGGGATAAACATGGTCAAAATGACTTTTGCCGCCAGCGCGCTTTCAAATGAAGAAATGATCATGCCGGTCACGGTGGAGGTGAGCATCAGAAGCATCAGCCATGGGATGCGGGTCTTGAAAATTCGGAGTACCGGCGTTTTCAGATAAGGCGTTTCGCTTGGCGTGATGGCGGCCATGATTGCGAAGTCTTCCTCGGTTTCCTCGCTAATGACGTCCATGGCGTCGTCGTAGGTCACGATGCCGACCAGCCGCTCTTCGCTGTCCACGACGGGAAGCGCAAGAAAGTCGTATTTTGCGAGCATGCGTCCGACTTCTTCTTTGTCGTCGGTTGTCTTGACGGATATGACATTCGTTTCCATCAGATCGCCGATGACATGATCGGTCGGCGAGGTCAGCAGAACCCGCGCGGTGATCAGCCCTTCGAGGCGCCGCGTTTCATCGGTTACATAACAGTTGTAGATCGTTTCCTTGTCTAGGGCGACCCGCCGGATGTAATCCAGCGCCTGACCAACGGTCATTTCCTTTTTCAGACCTACAAATTCGGTCGTCATGATGCTGCCGGCGCTGTCGTCTTTAAATTTCAGCAGTTTGTTGATCTCGGCGCGGTCGGAAGGCGAACTGTTCTTTAAAATCCGCTTGACTACGCCGGCGGGCATTTCTTCGATCAGGTCGGCGGTATCGTCGTAAAAAAGCTCGGAGAGCGTTTCGGAAAGCTCCTTATCGCTCAGCGCGTGGATCAGACGTTCCTCCGCGTCGCCGTCCAGTTCGACAAAGACTTCGGCGGCGAGTTCTTTGGGAAGCAGCCTGTAAATCGTCGGCAGAACTTTTTCGCCCAGTTCCTCAAATGTTTCGGCGATGTCCACCGGGTTTTCCTCCAGCAGCAGCGATCGGATTGCCGATAGGTTTTTGATTTCCCAGAGTTGTTTGATTTCATTGAGCAGGTCTTTTTTCATGTTGATCACCTCCGGAGCGTAATTTTGGGCGTTTATCTGAAATATTCTTCGATTTTTTGGCGCGTTGTATGCACGCTGCCGCAGATCATTTGCGGACTGCCGCCGCCCCGGCCGCAAAGCGCGTCGTTCAGCGCGCGGGCCTGCGCGCGCAAATCTTCCGTACGGCTGGCGACCACGTAGCTGTAGCCGTCTTTGTCGCTGCCGGAAAATGCGGCGCAGAGCCTGCATTTTTCTGCCGCGCCGTCTGCCAGCGCGCGCAGCGCGGCCGGATCGCACAGCGGTTCAAATAAGACGAGATTTTTATCGCTGGGTTCAAGAGAGGCCAGCCGCGCGCCGACCAGCGCGCGGCGTAGTGCAGTTTCGTTTTTCTTTCGTTTGCCGCATTCAAGCAGCAGGCGCTCTACTGCTTCGGCAACTTCGCGCTGTTTTGCCGATAAAAGATTGGATATTTTCAGAACGGATGCATATTTTTCCTGATAATCACGGAGCGCGCGCACGCCTGCAAGCATGTACAGACGCAGCCCGCCTTTGTATTTGGCATAATCGAGCAGCTTAATCTGTCCGATCTGTCCGGTATATCCGACATGCGGCGCGCAGCAGGCGCAGATATCCGCGCCCGGAATCTCAACCAGACGCAGCCCCTTGGCAATTTCCAGTTTGCTTCGGTATTCGATCGCAGACGCTTCTTCTTTAGACGGGAAAAATGCGCGGATTGGAATATTCTTTGCGACTGTCTCGTTTGCCAGCCATTCTATTTTGCGGATGTCCATTTCGCCGGGGATGCCGTCGAGGTCGATTGTGACATCGTCGTCGCCGAGATGAAATCCGACGTTGTTTAGCCCATACAGTTTGTGAAAAAGGCCGGAAACGATATGTTCGCCGCTGTGGCACTGCATTCTTTCGAAACGCTTTTCAAAATCCAGACGGCAGCTTAAGGATGTTCCGCAGTTTACCGCGGTTTTTGACCAGTGGCGGATTTCGCCGCCGCATTCTTTCGTATCATAAATTTCGGCTTCTCCAATTTTGCCGGAGTCTCCGGCCTGTCCGCCGCCTTCAGGGAAAAAAGCGGTTCGGTCGAGGACGATTTCAAAGTGATCGCCGACTCTTTCGCAAGAAAGTGCCGTGGCTTCAAATTCCCGCCAAAACGCGTCCGTGTAATATAGTTTTTCCGTCATATGTATGTCCCGCTCTCAAGTATTTTTCGTTGTATATCGTTTTTCCGCATTCAATTATAGCATGCGTTTCGCCTTTTCGCAATCCGGTTTTTCACAAAAAAGAATGGGATTTTAAAACCGGCGTTAAAAGCGCGTTATTTTCGATATCTATTGACTTGTTTTTCAGTTTCTTTTATAATAAATTTCGTAAACGGTTGCAGGCGCGGCAAGGTGCGCGCCTGCAAAATTATTCTGGAGAAGTCTATGGAAAACGTACATATGCGGAAAATTGGGATTATTCAAATGACGATCTGCGCGGTGCTTTGGAGCATCGCTGGAATTTTTATCAAGCTGATTGATATGAATCCATTTGTCATTGCCGGGTTTCGATCACTGTTTGCGGCTGCGGCGGTGATCGTGTATATGGCGGTGTCGCGGCAGCGGTTCGTTTTAAAAAAGAACACCTGGATCAGCGGTATTTTGCTTTGTCTGACTTTCCATTGCTTTGTCGGCGCGACCAAAAATACCACTGCGGCCAATGCGATCGTCCTGCAATATACTGCGCCGGTGTTTATTTTGCTTTTTTCTTTTGTATTTCTGAAAAAGCGGCCGCGGCCGCTGGATGTAGCTGCGGTGCTTTTGACGCTTGCCGGCGTTGCGGTGTTCTTTTTGAACGAGATGGACGGCGGCCGGCTGCTCGGCAATGTCTTGGGGCTGTTGGCTGGGGTGTTTATGGGCGGCATGTTTGTCGCGGTTGGAAATACGCGCGGCGAGGAGAAGATGAGTGGTATTCTTTTGGGGCATCTTTTGTGCGCGGCGGTTGGTGTGCCCGCCGCGGCGTTTACCGAGAACACGTTTGATCTGCGCGGATTTTCTTTTTTGCTGATCCTTGGCATCGTGCAGCTTGGCATTCCGTACATCCTGTATGCGCTGGCAACGAACCGCTGCAGCGCGGTGACCTGTTCGATCATTGCGGCGATTGAGCCGGTGCTGAACCCGGTATGGGTGGCGCTGTTCGGCGGAGAGACGCCGGGGCCGTTTGCCGTTGCGGGTGGCATTTTTATTGTGGCCGTCATCACGGCATACAGCGCGCTCGATCATCGGCTGACATTGAAAAATGCGGGCGTAAATGGATAAATCGCT
>CATWNM010000012.1 GCA_958352145.1 uncultured Eubacteriales bacterium | reverse complement strand
TCGACCTCGACCAGATCATGGCCGAGCGGTGCGATCGGCTCCGTATACGAATACGGCGGGTCATCCACACACGGTTCGTCCGTGCAGGTATAGGTCTTCACGCCCGGCTCCGTGCAGGTCGCCGGCGTCGTGATCACGCCTTCGTCCATATGGTGTCCGCCCGCGAGGAGCCTCACCTCAGCGCCAATACCCGCAGCCGCGACCGCGGTTCCAATGCCCTCGCCCGGCACTTCTTCCGCGCTCAGGCATTCTTTGACAATCAGCGAGATCGGATAAGTACCGAGTTCCAGACCCTCGTCGACCGCAAAGGTCAGCGTCACGACGACGCCGTTGAGCAGCGCGTCGGACGGCCCCTCGCCGTCTCCGGGCATTTTTATTGCCACACCGTTATAATAGGGCAGCGTCAAATCCTCCGAACCAATGTAAGAGAAGTTCTCGCCGCCGCTCACCGCAGGATCGTCCAATGTGGAGACGGCGCTTTGCAGCGTAAAGCCCTCGGGCGCGTCCACCTCAAAATGCAGACAATTGAACGGCTGCGTAGACGAAACCGTCACCTTGACCTCAGCGGTCTCGTCAACCGCGGCGTTTACAGGCGCGATCGAAACAACCACGGGCGCAGACACGACCTCCGTCGCCGTCTCGCCGCAGTACGAGCAGTAATATGTGCCGTCCGCTTTGGCAATATACGTATGGTCCGTGCAGACGTACGGCTCTTCCTCCGTCTTCGTCCGGCTGCAGGTCGTACAGGTGTAAGTGCGCACGCCCGGCTCTTCGCGCGTCGGCTGTGTCGTCACCACGCCCGCATCCCAATCGCATTCGTCGATGATATCTTCGGTCTTTTCGTAAATATCCGCAATGCTCAGCGGCGTGGCTGCGCTCAGGCTGTGCGAGCCGTAGGTAAGCGAAGCCGTCTCGGTTCCATCCGCGCTATAATTTGCAGAAACGGCGATCAGGATCTGTTTCGAGATCGCTTCCGTACGTCCCTCGGCCGCCGTCGAAATATTCAGCGCGGCATGCTTGACGTTTCTCAGCGCGATCGCAGAGAGAATCGTGGAATTATCTTTCAGATTCAGCGTCACATTGTCGATAAACGCCGTCCGCTCGTTTGTGTTTGCGTCGCCCGACCGGATATACTGAACCTTTGCCGAACCGGTCAGGTTAACCGTCGTTTCGCAGTTCGCGGTCTGCGCGTTCGCAATGGCGCCGCTGGTCGTTGACGTCCAAATCGACGCCGCCGTGCCGCTCAGATTGAGCGTGACGTTCTTGTTTGCCGCCGTGCCCACGCCGTTACGGTCACCAAGGAAAATGCGATCAAAGAAGGTGACCGGCGCGCTCGATTCATCCGACAGCTTTACGTTTTGCGCGACCGTCGGTCCAAAGGTCAGCGTCACGTTTCTTTGGATATCGTCAGACGCTTCGGGGTTATTGGCGCCAGCGACAAAATAAATCGCGCCGAACGTGCTGAGCCGTTCTCCGAACGTGACGTTGTTCCAATGCGCCGCAAAAACCGGAATGTTGTAGTAGTTGCTGTCAGAAGAGTTCTTGGAAGAAGACACTCCATTGAAAATAATCCGCTCGAACTTCGTCGGTCCGTTCAGATTGAAGACGACGCCGTGCGTGGAAAACACAAAACCGGTGCCTACGGTGCCGTTTGCATTCTCTATAGCAGTAAAGGTAATCTCGCTTCTATATGCGGGCAGGTTCACATTGCTGGCAATCACATAGCGGTCCGCAAGCATGACCGTGCCGCCGGTGACGGCAAGACGTTTGACCGCTTCGTCGATCGTAAGCAGCGGCGTATCGGCCGTCAGGCCGTCGTTCGTGTCCTTGCCAGTCAGCGCGGAAACCGTCGTAGCGGCGTCCACATACAGAACCGGCGCGGTCTGCTGCTCAGCCAATACGGTGGAGCAGCCCGTGCAGACATCCTTATACGAGGCAGACGCCGCATCGTACCGCCAGGCATGCCCCTCGTGATTGCTCGGGTCCAGTTCCATTGCGATATTTTCCTCGACCGTCTTAAAGCAGGTCTTGCAGACACGATTCTGCGTCCCCGCTGTCGTGCAGGTCGAGGGGGTCACCACAACCAGTTCCGTATCCGAATGCGTGCAGAGCGTGCTCGCGCCGCATTCGTCACACAAATTGTCGTTGTCCGTATCAAAATGCCCGCCAAGCGCCGTCGTGCAGTACTGGGCATACGTATACCGGTTGACCGTTGCGCCGATAGTAGTCAGCGTCGAATCGGCCGCGATCGTGCCCCCGTCGCCGAAGAACGCATAGGAATCGACCACCGCCGTATCCACCCGCTCGTCGACATACACATTTATAATCTGTTGCTTGACCGTCGTGGTCGCCGAAAGATCCATGCCAAGTCCGTTGTTGATCGTCGGCATCGTCGCCCCGATATCGCCCTTCAAAACGAAGTTTGTGGTATAGGGGACGTTTGCGGTTCCGGTGTTCTGCGTTGTCACGAAAAGCAGCCGGGTATCGACGTCGCCATCAAAGATGACCGTCGCGTCGGACGCCGCGGAAATCAGCCCATTGCCTGTAGAATAGGGCGTAAAGATATTGATGAACAGATAATCATCCGGGTTAGTCTTGCCGATGGTCAGCTTGGAAGAGCCTACGTTCTCGCTTGATACGTTGCGGTTCCAGCCGCCGACGAACCAGTAGTCGCCCGAACGGATCGTCACGTTGGTATCCAAAGCCGTCACGCCGTCCGGAATGGTGCTCTCAAAGCCGCCGCAAACATACAGTTTGACGCCGTTGACGCTCGGAAAACCGGAAGCAGTGGTCAACGTCTCGGTATTCCCCATCACGATGCCCTCGCCGAGGACGAGCGTATGGTTCTGCGCAAAGATGAATGCGCCTGCTGTCGCCGCGGCGGTAAAGGTCATGTTTTCAAACGTGACGTCGCCGTTCATGAAGAAGCGGCGGTCAGAGCCGGTCGTGCTGAAATGCAGCGTGCCGCCTGTGATCGTGACCGTGCCGCCGCTGTACGCGGGCGTCGCATATTTCGCACCGAGGGGAACCGTGCCCACAAGGTGAAGCGTCACATTCTCATTGCCGGCTTCAACCGACGCCGCGGCATAGGCCATCGCCATATCAAAGGTACCGAAAGCCGCTGCTTCGGACGTTCCGGTTGTCTCTGCCGGCAGCTGATCGCCGGAGGGATCGGCGCTGTCGGCCTTCACATACACGTCCGCAGCGGGCGAAACGACCGAATAAACGGCCGCGCCGCAACCGTCGCAGACATACTCGATCTTTCCGCTGTCCGAATTGTACTTGATGCTGAGCGTCTTGCCTGCATGGTTGTTCGGATCAATGGCTACGGTTTCGTTTGTCTTCACCGTATAGTTGCAGGTTGCGCACACGACGTTCTTTAAGCCCGTCGCGGTGCAGGTTGCCGCCAATGTAACGACGTCCTTGGTGTTCGCATGCGTGCAGTCAGTCTTGAAATACCCGCAGACCGTGCAGGTGTTCTGGTCATTGAAAGCATGGTTCTCTACCGTGCCCCCGGTATATTCGTTGCAGGTGCACGTATACTGATGCTGCGTGTCGCTGATCGAAACGGCTCGCGCGTCGGCAGTGTGCTCATGGAACGCGCGGAGTTCGGGGCCGTTTGTCGTAAAGATCCAGCTTTCAGTGGAAAGCCCCGGGAAGCTGGCCGCGAGCGCAACCGCAGCCGGTGCGACGTAGGTTCCGTTTACATCCTCCGCGCCCGCGCTGTAATAATTGTTTTCAGCAACCATCGCCTTGGAAGCGGTGACCGTCTCTCCGACGATCGCCGCGGCGTTGGCCGTTTCGTCCGGTACCGACCATGTGCCCGAAGTGTAATTCGAGGCGATGGTATACGAATAGGTGTTGCCATTGACGCGTCCGACGATGCCGGAGGAATTCGCATAGCCCCGGATTTCGCCGGTGTTCAGGCAGTTGGTCACATGCAGCTGCCATGCGATGCCCGTAATGCCGCCCGCATCGGAGGGCGCACTCGAAACCGTACCGATAATCGTACCGGCATTCATGCACTCGGTGACCGTCTGCCCGCCGACCGGCGAATTTGTATAGCCTGTAATGCCGCCGAGATACCTCTGGGCGCTGATCTCGCCGTAGTTCGCGCAGTACGAAACCGTCTGACGGTCCGCGACATAAGCGCGCAGATACCCGCAGATACCGGCGACATTCTGCTTGCCGCTCACCGCACCGGTATTCCGGCAGCCGGTGATCACCGACGTCGCGGCGGCGGCTTTGCCCGACGTGCCGATATTCGAAATTCCGATGATGCCGCCCACATAAGTTGCGCTGCCGGTCACGCTGCCGTTGTTTTCGCAGTCCTCGACCGTCACGGACAAATTATCGTTTTCAGAAGGCACTTCAATGCGCCCGATAATGCCGCCGACCATTTCTTTGCCCGAGATGTCGCCGTTGTTTGTGCAGCCGCGCACGGTGATCGCAACCGTGTTCGATGCTTCCGACACATTCACAAGACCAATAATGCCGCCCACGCGAGCCGCATTTTCCGCGGTCACATCGCAGTTGTTCACGCAGTTTTCGATCGTTGCGCTGCTCCAGGTCAGGCCGACCAGGCCGCCAACATAATTGGTACCGCTCGACGTGATCGTGCCGGAGATCGTCAGATTTTTGATCTCCGCGTTTTCAATATAGCCAAAAAAGCCAAAGCGCGCCTCCGCCGTGGAATTGTCCACTAAATTGACGCCTTTGATCTCAAAATCTGCACCGTTAAATTTACCCTTGAAATGCTGAGTGTTGTCGCCGATCGGCTTTTGAGAAAGATCTCCCGTATATGTAGACAAATCAATATCCTGCGTCAGGACATAGTTCTGCGTCCACAGGGAGGAATCGTTCATAAGCGCGATCAGATCATCCGGCGTGGAGATCTGATTCCATGTCTCCCCGCTATTCTCGACCGTGCTGTACGCCGCCGTCCCGAGCGCAAACGGGAACAGACCAAGCAGCATGCAGAGCGTCAGCACAATGCTAAGAATCTTTTTTCGCATGTTTCTTTCTCCTTATGTATAAATTCGTGTTTTCCTCCTTAAAATCCGCGCCCGGCGTAAAAACAAACGCCTTTTCAGGCGGCCAAAGCAAAAATTTTACTGTGGAAAACTTTGTATCTTCTATTATAAACGCGGTTTAAAAAATTGTCAAGATTTCATCAAAATCGCTAGGGGAAAATGTGAAAGGTGTACAAAAAATGAAATTTGTTAGTTTTGCTCAAAAACTTATTTGGTTTGAGTGAAAAATATGCGTTTGCGGGCATCCATTTATATTAATTGCACAAATTGTAAATTGTTTGTAAACTTTTTATTCTTTTTTGAAAATTTCTTTTTCTCTGTTTTGCACAAAATTGTGAAAAAACACAAACAAAGCTAAATTTGATTCATGCGGTTCGCTTTTTCAGAAAAGCGCCGACGTCTGAAAAATGCCGCGGGTTCCGGTTCCCCAAAAAGCGCGCACTTCCCCGGATTTGGGCAGTTTGGGCTTTTAAAAGCGCCGGCTTTGAGCAAAAATCAAGCGAAAAACGGTGAAAACGTCCGGCAACGCGCGCGGCGAACGGCCGGCCCTCTCCGCTTGCGCAAAAACAACATAAAGACAATTTCCGGCCGCGTACAAGCAATCCGCGGCGCATCCGTCTTCTTTGGTCCAAACTTTGATTTTTTCGCCGTTGCACAATTTTTCCGGATATGGTATACTAAGATCATCAAAAAAAGGAGAGCGCCGTCATGAAAACAAAAAAGCAAGGGCGGATCCGCAGCTTTTACCGGAATCTGCTCGAGGAATTCCACAAAGACAAGTCCACGTTCATCATTTATATCACGCTGCGCACGCTCGTCATTTTGATCGCAGTTCTTCAGTTTTTAAACGGGAACTACGAAAACGCGATGCTCTGCGTGTTTACACTGCTGCTCTTTCTGATCCCCGCGTTCGTGCAGGCGACGTTCCGCGTCGAACTGCCGTCCGCGCTTGAAATTATCGTGTTGTTCTTTATTTTTGCCGCCGAAATTTTGGGCGAAATCAACGATTATTATGTCAAATACGCGTTTTGGGACACGATGCTGCACACAGCCAACGGTTTTCTTGCAGCCGCGGTCGGCCTTTCTCTGATCGACATTCTGAACAAAAGCGAACGGGTGCAGCTAAGTCTCTCCCCGCTGTTCGTCGCGCTCACGTCCTTCTGCTTTTCCATGACCATCGGCGTACTTTGGGAATTTTTTGAATTCGGCATGGACTACTTTTTTCTAACCGACATGCAGAAAGACGCCGTAGTCACGCATATTTCCTCGGTTTACCTAAATCCGGAGAACGTCAACCGCGCCGTGCAGATCAAAAATATCACCGATACAGCGGTCAACGGGCAAAGTCTCGGGATCAGCGGGTATCTGGACATCGGCCTCTACGACACGATGAAAGATCTGCTGGTCAATTTTGTGGGCGCGGTGGTCTTTTCGATCATTGGATTCTTTTACACCAAATATTCCGGCCGAGGCCGAGGACGGCGCGTGGTGGACGGGCTACGCATCACCAAACGTCAATCCGGCGCTCCCGCGTCCCCGGCTGCAACCCCCGATCCGGAACCGGCAGACGGCGCGGCGGACCCCTCCGGCGATACGCATTGACAGAGCGCCTGCTTTGCCGCACCCGAATGCGGGGCCTGTCCCGGGCGAGTCTGTCCCCGCGCTAAAATCCGCAGCTTATCCCGCGCCGGTACCGGCCGCTTGCCGCCCGGGAACAGCCGTTGCCGGAAGCCGGAAAACAAAAGAAACCCCAAATTATATCCGCGGGTTCTTCCTTCCGCGCGGGCTTCCTGTAAGGCCCGCATCGCAATGCGGCGGCGCGACGGGTTCCCTGCCGTAATACGCGTGCGCTTCGGCTGCAATGTCCGTCTGCCGCGGCGAAGCGCACGAACAAACCGGAGCGGGTCCATGCATGAGACCCGCTCCGGTTTGTCTTTTCTTCGTATCGATTATTTTGTAATGGTCGCCGTGCTGGTCGCGCCGTTCCAGGCTACGGTCGCACCGAGCGCCTCCGCGACGAAGCGCACCGGCAGATAGGTTCTTGAGTTCTCAATAAATGCGGGCGCGTCCAGCGTCCTTTCCTCGCCGTTAACCGTAGCTGTGGCGGCACCTATCGTGATTTTGATCTCGGTTGCATCGCTTGTGAGCGTCGCCGTGCTGGTCGCGCTGTCCCAGACTACGGTCGCGCCGAGCGCCTCTGCAACGAAGCGTACAGGCAGCATCGTGCGGTTCTGGCGGATGATCGGCGCCGCGTCAAGCGGCTTTGCTACGCCGTTGACATAGCCATTACCGTCGCCGATCGTCATTTTGATTTCAACGCCGACCGCCGCGCTGCCCGCGGCGCCACACACCGCACAATAGCCGTTTGCACCATAGTCGTGTCCGCCGGCGGCTTCCGCGCAATATGTTGAAAGCGGAGCCGTCAGATATTCCTCAAATCTCGTTTTCAAATCGGAGGCGGCTTCCGCATAATAGACGTTTACTTTCTGCACACGGTTTATCCCGCCCGGGAACACACCGCCGCAGTCAACGCTTCCGCTCTTCAGCAAAAAGGTCACGCTTTCTACCGTTCCCGTCGTTTGGTTGTATCCGCCGAAATAAAAGTGCGATTCGGTCGTCACGCTGCCGTCGATCGTTACAAGCGCCTCGCGCACGTTTGTGCTGACCGAGCCCGGCGAGAATATGCGCGTGTGAATATCGCCAAGCACTTCGATCTCTGTTTTCCCATTGCAGCAGCTTTCCAATACGTTATTTCGGCTGCCGCCGTATATATAGCCGAAAGTGCCGCTGTACAGCGTCAGATGCGTGTCTGCCGCCGTATGCTCGATCTCGCCGCCGGCATTACAGCCTCCAAGCAGTATGATCACGCCGCTTCCCTCTGCGGTCATGACCATATTTCGGCCGACCGTCAGATGATGATGTCTGGCCGCCCATATATAGTTGTTGTTCGAGTTTATTATCACTTGAAGATTATCCAATTCCACCTCGCCCGACATATACCAGTGCAGCGTATCCCCAAACGTCAGCGCCGCCGGCGTATTTGCGTCTGCGGCGGTTATGCGGATCTTTCCGCTGTGTGCAGGCTCCAGAAACACGTTTGCCTGGCCGTTTGTCGAATTGGCGCCTACCGTCACCGCGCCCAAAACATAGATCGTCCCGCCATCGTCTCCGAGCAGCGCATAGGCGCGGGACAGCGTCGCCACGCTGTCCGCTATGCTCGTACCCCCGTTCCCGTCATTGCCGTTTTCGCTGACATACACTTCTCCCGCCGCGCCCGCAACCAGACAGGTCATTGCCGCCACGAAAACGAAAGTCAAAATAAAGCGTGCTGCTTTCTTCATCATTCGTAATCCTCCATGTAACTGTATTTTGTTTGAAAAAAATATACCAAATCGAGTTTTTCAAGCGGTCTTCAGCAAATTTGTCTGAATTTTCAAACATATCTGCACTGATTATAGTACAAATTTTCCGTTGTTGGAATGGAGAAATCTGCACTTTTGTGTTTTTGGGAACGTGATTTTAAAGCGCGCCCGAACCGAGGGTTGCTTTTTAATTTACAAACATAGTCAAAATTGAAAAAACCATCATGTATGGTAAAGAAGCGCAGACGTTATATTTTTATAGAAAATGATGATAAACCAGGACGATTCGTTTTACAATGCTGCCTATATACACTGAATCATATGGAAAACATAAGGAGATTAATTTTGCGCCACTTTGTAGGGAACAGCTGTCCTCAGCGTTCCGTGTATAAATCCACGAAGCAAAAAAACGCGGAACGTCGTGGACGACGTTCCCTACAAGAGCAAGTGTGTTTTGACATTTCGATAAAAGGCCGCTTCAGCGCAAAACTTGCGGAACTCCGGGCGGTGCCCGGAGGCAAGATTATGACGATACGTGTTGTAATTTAAAAACGAACGGTGCGCCGGCATATGCCGGCGCACCGTTCGTTTTGATGGTGCGATCATTTGTCACGCAAAAAAATCGGTTATAACATCTACCAATGCATCCATATCGTTAGGAAAGCCAAGGGCAAATACCGCTATGAAATGTGAAACCTTTTACCGATATTCCGGCGAACTGCGTGTGCGACGAGTCAACACCGCTGTCTACAATAACTATGTTGATTTTTTCTTCACGCATTTTTTTTGATTTCCTCGTTTAAGTAGAACGACGACTGTTTCTCATACATATCCGCATATTTTCCGCCCGGGATTTTCATCAGTTCGTCATGCGTCCCGGATTCGACCACATGTCCATGGTCAAAGACCAAAATGTTATCGCAGCTTCTTGCGAGAGACAGTCTGTGTGATACAAAAATGCAGGTGCGGTCGTTTACCATTTTGTCAATGCCGTAATACATGTTATATTCGGAAACCGGATCGAGCGAGGCGAGGGGTTCGTCTAAAATGACGACGCTGGACTTTTTATAAACAGCGCGCGCAATCGCAATTTTCTGCGTCTCTCCGCCGGAAAATTCCACGCCCGCGTCGTCCAAAAATTTGAAAATGGGCGTTTCCAACTTCAGCGGCAGCTTTTCTATAACGTCCTTTAGTTCGCATTGATTTATGATTTTTTCCAACGCTTTTTCATCGTATTCCTGCATCAGAATGATGTTTTCCCGAATGGGGTAGGAAAACATCCGGAAATCCTGAAACGCGCAGGAAAAATGCCTCAAATATTCTTTGGAATCTAGTTCGCTGGTATCTACGCCGTTCACATAGATTTTCCCGGACGTCGGTTTGTACAAGCCCAGCATCAGCTTAATAAACGTCGTTTTGCCCGATCCATTCAGCCCTACAATGGTAACTTTTGATTTTGGCGAAATGGTAACCGAAATATTTTCCAGCGCATAATGGTTGGTGTTCGGGTACTTGAAGCTCACGTTTTGAAACTCAATGGTCAGCGCCTTGCCGCTCAGTTCTTGTTTCTTCGATTTCAAAACGTCTTCTTCCAAAGAAAAGAATTCCATCAAATCTTCCACAAAGTTGAAATTGTTTCGGATGTCCACAAAGCCGTTTGACAGCTTAATCAGTGAGGACGACAGGGAATTGATTGCGCTGATAAACTTTGTAAATTCCGCGATGGTGATGGTCTGCGCCAGCGCGCTTCCCGCCAGCGATATATAGACTACCAGCAATTGTATGGTTCCGGCCAGCGACGTCAAATTCTTGATTACAAAAAATTTATCGCCAACTTTTTTCATTTTGGCTAAATATTCGTCAGAAAACGCTTGATATTTCCCGGTCAAATAAGGTTCCATCTCGTTGACCCGGACTTCTTTGCCATACTGAAATCCATACATCAGTCTCAATAAATAGCTATTCCTTCGCCTGTACGGCGCCGCATCCTTTTGCCATTGGTAGTTCTGCATCTTTAATTTTCGGTTCAATACGATATTGATTACAAGCACCACCGCAATGGTGATAATAATCAGCAAATTTACCTTCGCCAATACCCAGACAAGCCCCATGATGGTAATCAAACACGAAACAAACGAAAACATCGACTCAAATGATTTTTCTATATAGCCGATCTTCTCTATCCTGGAAACCAAATTCAGCGTTTCGGCATCCTCGGTTATCGGATACGAAACATTCATGATTTTTCTGCCCATCGCCAACGCGTGCTTGTGTTCAAAAGAATTGTAGCGGTTTGTCAGCAGCTTATTAAAAAGATGCAGAAGAAATCCAGCCAAAAGCTGCAGCAGCGCCATCTCGACGATATATCGATTGATCGCGCCCGGCTCTGCCTGATTCATGATGCAGTCGATGATCCGCGCCGGATAAATGATTAAAATAAACGGTTTGAGCGAGGACACGATGACAATGGGTATCCTCAGCAATAAATACAATTTGTCCAGAGACCATGCATACCGAAACATAAAACAAAGGCTCGTCCATGTTTTTTTCATAAATATACCGCTCCTATCAGCTATAAAGCGTATCGCCCGACTTACATTTTTCTATGCTGTGTTTCGTCATTTGCTATTCCTTTGCCTGAACAAGCTCTAATAATTCCAACGCTTCATAATAGCCGACGCCTAGCTTTCTCTGCACAAGAGACGAATACAGGCGTACGCCGCTTTTTTTTAAGGAAGATAAATATTTTATCTTCTCCTCCTTGCTCAAAAGCGCCTCCCGCTTGGACGGCGGCGTGCCGCGAATATTGTTACGCTGACCTGAAAACGATACGTTTTCTAACATTTCATTTGGTGTTGCGCCAATCGCATGGCAAAGTTTTACCAGTCCCTCTATCGTAGGAAGCGACGTTCCGTCTTCATATTTTTGCAAAGTCGTCTCGGAAATATTTGTTTTTTGCGCCAATTCTTCAATAGATAATCCAGCAGTTTCTCTTTTGCTTTTGAGCAAAAAACAAAACTCCATAACAATCCCCCTTTTATAAAAGCCATCTGAAATTAGCTATAGATTAGCACATTTTGTCAAAATTGTCAACTGTTTTTTGTATTTATTTTGATACATTTTAGGCAATATGTACAGTTTTGTGCTTCCGGAGGAAACTTTTTCATCCGCGGGTTCAACGTAAAAAAACAAAGTTTTTTTGACAAATAAAGCGGAGGGTATGGCTCCCCTCCGCTTTGGTTTGCTTTTATGTTTTTACAGATCCCGGTCAATCCACGGGATACAGCACCTTCAGGACGTACAGCGTTACGACGCTGTCGTCTACATCGGCCAGCATGGTGATCTGCACGGTCGCTTCCATCGCGCCGCGGAAGTCGTCCGCATCCGCTTTCGGAATCAGGATCGTCTCGCCGTTGGACGCAATAACCAGCTGGTCCAGAACACCGCTGCGCGGCTCGGCGATCTCCTCCACCATATCTCCATCCAGCGCATACTCGTATTTTTCACCGAACGCATGCTCGTTTCCGAGATTGTCTTTCTCGTCAAACGGAATGTCGAGCGCCATATTGTTGTAATCGTAGGTGCGCGTATTATAATCGGTCAGATCCAGCGTCAAAACCGTTGCGTTGATTTCCGCGACCGCCGATACGCCGTCCAGACGCAGTTCATCAATGCGGATCGTGGAGTCGTCGATAAATTCGACCTTATCGACGTTTACCTTCGTAAAGGTCTGCCGGTTGTCCACACCGTTGGTCTTGACCGCTTCCACAAACGCATCCTCCAGCCCGTCGGCATAAAGTTCCGCCTCGCCGCGCGCGCTCATATAGAGGACGTCGCCGTTGACCAGATCGACCGGCGCATCCTTAACAGAATCCACCGTATAAGAAATCTGCTTGACCGTCTTCATCGTGCGCAGGTCGATCAGATTTGTAACCGTAACGTTGCAGGAATCCCGGCTCACAACGTCGGTCTCCACTTCGGTATCGACCGTCGCCATATACCAGGTTTCGTCCCCGCCCGAGGTGATCGCCTGTCCCCATGTCTCCGGATTGAACGTGGTCTTGTCGGTCACGAATACGATCAGATCCGAATTTGCCGAGAGGAACTTGCCCGCATATTCCACGCTGCTCGCGTCGCTCTGCTTACCGATGCGCACGCCTACACGGGAGCCGGACGCAACGACGATGACCGTATCGCTGTCCAGCGTTACGCGCGCCGCAGTTACGTCGTCATCCGCCGTGATCTGATTGGTCTTATTCGCCGTGCCGGAGAACACGATGCCGTTTTTGCCGGTGCCATAAGTCAAAAGCCCGTCGGCTGCATCCCATTCCGCAAGATCGTAAACGCCGTTCTTTTCTCCGCGCACGACAAATACCGAAGCGGACGAAAGCGCCTCATACAGCGTTTCAAAATCGCCCTTCTTGGTATAATTTGCACCCATAAGGTCATAATACTCAGCCAGAACCGACAACTCGCCCTTGACGTCAAATTCGTCGTCGCGGCTGTCATACCCGCCGGCTTCCATATAGCGCAGCGACGCAAGCTCCCATTTGCCGGTCGCAGTATCGAGCACCGCAATGGCCACGTTGCCGTCGGAACCGATATACAAACCGGAGGTGAGATCCCGTTCAAACCGCGTCTTGGAAAGATTCAAAAGGCCGGCAAGCGGTTCGTCGTCGATCGAAACGATCGCATATTCATAATCCGAGGCGCTTCTTGCCGCCGAGTATTCCTCATAGTAAACCACCCGGCCGTCCACCTCGACGTACTGCACATTGTCCTTGCCTGTTTCGAGCGAATCGATGATGTCGCCGATCAAAACTCGGTCATAGCCCGGCATATCGCTGACATACGCGCCCTTGAAGCCGACGTTCTTATTGGTTCCGTCGATCTTCAGCGTATAGCTGCTTGCGCTCGTGCCGGTGAGCCGGCCGGTTTTAAAGCTGCCGCAGTTCATGGCGACCGTCAGAATGTTGTCCGCCTCGTTGTAATAATAAAACATGAAATTGCCCGAGCGGATTGATTTGCCCGCAAGCTGAACGGACTTCGCCTTTTCGCCGTTTTTGGCCGACACGGACGAAGTGGAACTCGTCACATCGACGTTTGTTCCGGCCAGCTTTTCCACAAAATGACTCGACACGCCGTCCGGATTGGTCTTCGCGGTATCGCTGTAGCTGCCGATGGTCACGAAATCAGCGTCCTTCCGCGTCGAGGCGTCCCGAAGCTCACGCACAAAATACTGGCCGAACTCGTAAGGCATGTAATAGATGTGCAGCGTCTTTTCCTCGTCCTTTCCGTCTCCGCGGACGATATACCGGACCGAGCCGTAGGAATTCAAAGCATCCTCGTAGCCGCTCTTGCTGTCATACAGGAAGTTGTCGAGAAAATCGTTTTTGGCCGACGTACTGGCCGTCCAGCCGTCTTCGTCGAACGTATACACGCACAGATCGTATTTGTTCAGCGCGTACTTTGTGCCCGAAAGCTGCACGGAGCCCGAACTGTCGTCCAAATAGCGGATGTTGCCCGCGTCGCCCAAATTTTCCACCGTGCTCAGCGACTCGCGGTTGGTGAAGACAACTGACGCCCGGCGGTCGTCCTCGTCAAGGTCATACTTCGACGCGAAATCGTCGATCGCGCAGTTGACAAAAATGGTCAGCGGCAGTCCAAGATACTCAATTTTCGGCGTGTCCGCGTCGATGCCAAGATCCGCCGCCGCCACTTCAACCGTCTCGGTAACGGCCGTGCCGTCCTTTTTATAGACGTACTCGATCTCCACCGTATCGATGTCGTCTTTGTCTTTCGCTTCGGTGAACGAAAGGACGGTTGCCTCGATCTTGCCGCTAGCGTAACCCGCCTTTTCAAGCAGAATCACGCGCTCGATCTTGCCCGCACCGATCAGCATGCCGTAGGGAGAGGTATCCTCCTGCCCCGGATAGATCAGTTCGTTCGTCAGCGGGTCGATATACGCAACCTCAGTGTTGAGCATGTTCCAGATGATCTGCGCCGTCTCTCCGCGCGTAAGCTGCGCCTTGAAGTTGACGTTGTCTATGTCCTCGGTCAGGCCAAGTGTCTGCGCCGCAAGGATATACGCATTGGGGTAAGCCATATTGGCCGTCTCATAGCCGAGCGCGCGGACGGCCATGACCAGCATATCCTGATAAAGAATCGGGTCGTTGTAGCCATAAATGCCGTCGCCCCGGCCAAGAATCAGCTGGATGCTGTATGCATAGTCGATCGCCGTACCATATTCCGGAACGTCGCTGAAAATCGTACTCTTTTTCTCCGCATTCCAGACGCTGACCTCGGTCCTGCCCGTCAAGGCCTGTACGAAGAACAGCGCAGCCTGATACCGGGTCACGCCGTTTGAAAGATTCAAATTGCCGTTTTGATCGCCCTTCATGATCGAAAGCGCCGCCAGCTGCTGCGCCGCTTCGAGATAATCCGAATCGGCGTCCTCCGCCGCGCCCGTCGGAATGGCCGCCATACCAAAGAGCATCAGCACGGCCATTACAAGAGCAAGAAATTTTTTCAAATTTCTCATGTTCCCGTTCTCCTCTTCATCATCTTAAAATCCCGTTTTCAGGCCGAAACGACCCTTGCACGGAGTATATCCTGATGTTATCTTAGCGCGAACGCGCGGCCTTTTCAATATTTTTCCTCCAAATGTCAGTAAACTGTAATATTAAACTCACTTTAATAACACTTTTGAAGCCGGCGGGCGAACAGTTTCCGCAGGACAGGCCGCTCAGCGCGGCTTGTCCGCAAGCGCACGCAGAAGCTGCTCCGCAGCCTCCGCAGGCGTAAGAAGCATCTGTTCCCCAGTCTCCATATTTTTCAGCGCGACCAGCCCGCTTTGCGCTTCGCTGTCCCCGATCAGCGCGACATACGGGATCCCGCTGCGGTTGGCAAACTTCATTTTGGGTTTGATTCCGCGATCCAGCCAATAAACGTCGGCGTTCAATCCCGCTGCGCGCAGCGCGGCCGACGCAGCAAGCGCTGCCGGCCGGTGCGCCGCAGCCATTGGAACGACCAGCACGTCCACAAGCGCCGGTTTTTGATCCGGAAACAGATTTTCGCTCTTCATCTGAGAAAACAGGCGGGTAAGGCCGATCGAAACGCCCACGCCGGGCAGCCGGTCGTCCGTGTAAAACCCGGTCAGATCGTCGTAGCGGCCGCCCGAGCAAACGCTGCCGAGCGACGGATAGTCGGTCAGCATCGTTTCGTACACCGTACCGGTATAATAGTCCAGCCCGCGCGCGATGGTCAGGTCGGCCATCAGATTTTCCTCCGGAACGCCATAGGAAACGGCACATCTTAAAACGGTTTCAAGCTCGTCCACGCCCGTGCGGAACGTTTCGTTTTCGATTCCGAGCCCGCGCAGCGCGGCGATCACCGCGCCGCTGCAACCGCGAATGCCGACGAAATCAAGGATACGACCGGCCGCATCCGCAGACACCGACAACTCAAGAAGCTCTGCGCGCACCTTTTCCGCGCCGATCTTCTCCAGCTTGTCCACGGCGCGCAGAATGCCCGCGATCCGGTCTTCGAGCCCGAGCGTTTCAAAGAATCCGTTCAAGATCCGGCGATTGTTGACGCGGATAACGAACCGGCCGAGGTTCAGCTTTTTGAACACCTGATAAATCACGGCGGGCATCTCCGCCTCATACATCGGGTCGAGTTCTCCCGGGCCAATCACGTCGATATCGCATTGATAAAATTCGCGGAAACGCCCTTTCTGCGGGCGCTCCCCGCGAAAAGACTTGCCCATCTGATAGCGCTTGAACGGAAAAACGAGTTCCTCCTTATGCTGCGCGACATACCGCGCCAGCGGCACGGTCAGATCAAAGCGGAGCGAAAGATCGCTGTCCCCCTTCGTAAAGCGGTAGATTTGCTTTTCGGTCTCGCCGCCCGCTTTGGCGAGCAGCACGGCGGAATATTCGATCACCGGCGTATCCAGCGGCAAAAAGCCAAACTGTTCGTATACGCTGCGAATGGTATCGTACATGCGGTTGAATAAAATCTGATCCTTGGGAAGCAGTTCCATCGCGCCCTGAAGCGCGCGCGGCTCCGTCTTGTCAGTCATGTCAGTCTCCTTTGTTCTGTAAAGCCGCACGCGGCGCGTGCGGTTTCCGGCAATACCGGATGAATTTATGCACCATTATACACCGCCGCGGCGCGCTTGTCAACCGCAAGCCGCGCCGGCGCTTTCCCGCAAAGAAAGCGCGGCAAAGCGAAAATTTCGCTTTGCCGCGCTCTTTACGATATGCACGAGGATGCTTCGCCGCACGCCGTTCTCCTGCAATTTACCGGTGAGCCGCGCAGCCGCGGCGCGCAGGATTCAGCAAGTGCGGGCGAAGGAATTGCCGGCGTGCTCAGGCGTAAAACACGTGATTGCCGATCGTCTCGACATACTCGCGGTTCTGGGCCATCCAGCTTCCGCTGTTCACACGGTTCGCGCAGAAGAACAGCGCGTCTTCCACGACCTCGACGCCTTCCAGCACGATCTTGGCGGCGCGCACGGCGTCCTCGGTCGGATCATTATAGATCGTGCCGCTCGACACCGGCGAAAACTGCGTCCCGTTCTTGCGGTCGAAAATGACGCCGTAAACCGTATCCGGGAAAGAACCGTCCTCTGTACGGTTCAAAACGACATTCCCCACGGCGATCTGCCCAAGCATGGGCTCACCGCGGCTTTCAGCCGAAATGATCCGGGAGAGCCAATAGAGAACATCCTGGTCATAGTATTCATCGCCGCTGAGAATCGGCTCAGCCTCGCCGTTCAGATAAACGGCGCGTTCCTTTGCGCTCCACTCGCAGTTCAGCGAGTAGGCGCGCGCCGCAGAACGGATCGGAATGTACAATACGTCCTCGATTGTCAGATTTTTTGCCGTTTCGTTATACAATACTCTTTCGTTGGCTTCGATGTAATGCTCATCCGCGTAGGCGCGGATCTCGATCCCTTCGCCGGAGGCGATTGACGCGCGGGTATACCCGTCCCAATCATAAGCCGCCGCAGGATCAATTGCGCTGATCAGAATGCGATAGGGAGCGTAAGCCGTACCATTTACCAGCATGGCGCCCTCCACAGGCACGCTGTTCACATAAAGATCAATGGAATCACCGGTATTTTCCGAGGCCGCGCAAGTAAATGACATCAGCATTACAGAGAGCGCTGCCAGAGTAAAGAGCAGCGCAGCCTTCCTGCATAGATTCATCTTGCATCTCCTTTCAAAATATAGGGCCTTCCTTTTCTGCCGCAGGGCAGAGCGTTTTGTCATTTTGTATGATTTCCAAAGCGGCGAGCAGCCGTTTCTCGGAAACCCTGACGAAAACATGTTACATGTTAGCACACACTTCCTCCTTTGTCAACACTTTTTTGCAAATCTTCACATTGTCAATATTCTCCCGTGCTGCAAAAAGGATTGCCCGGTTTTTCGATTTTTATGCGCCGCGCATGAAAATTTTTCATATTTTTTATAGGACTTCCGCACGCGCCGCATGGAAAACAAAATGGCGAAAAGCACCGCAGTCACTTGCTTTTTTCACTTTCAAAAGTCAAATTTTGTCCGGCGCGCACCCGCTGCAAAGGCGAAGGTTTTTTCACCACCGGCCACCGGACAAAAGCCGAGGTTCCTGCTTATTCTATCCTGCCTGTTTTATGTATTTGTTTCTATACATTAAATATATGCGCCCGCCGACATCCCGGATTTTCGTCTTTTTTCGCGCAAACTGCGTAAAGGAAGCCGGTGAAAAATGCCTTGCCTAAAATCTTCCTATTATATATGTTTTTTCTGTTTAGGAACAGCAAAATTTTCCACAGCTTCCAAAGTTAAAATTGCGCATCCCAGTGCATCTTCTTCAGAAAAAACCGCAAATCCCTCTGCACAGCAAACGGGGAAAGCCAACACGCACAGAAACGCGTGATGTGCTCGCGATTTTTTGTCTTTGTTACTAGATATAGTTGAACAGACCGGAATTTAAAACAACATCTTGTACTTTTCATTGTTTCACGTGAAACAATCCGCCTGCGATTTCTGGGTTTGGACACCGGGCTCCTTGACGTTTCACGTGAAACATTTTCAAACCGCATGTGTTTTTTATGTGAAATACGCCGCTTTGCCTGTTTGCCGGTTGACTTAGCACGGATTTGATGCTATAATAGCATATGGGTCGCAGACAGCATTTTGGTTTGCGGCTCCGACAACCGGGAAAACCTTAGACAGCTTCGTTTATGCACATTTTGGAGGAAAGTATGGGAAAAATCATCGCCTTTGCCAACCAAAAGGGCGGCGTGGGCAAAACCACCTCGGCTGTAAACATTGCCGCATCCGCGGGAATCTTAGGCAAAAAGGTCCTGCTGATCGATCTCGACCCGCAGGGAAATACCACCAGCGGCGTGGGCATCAATAAAAAGAATCTGAAAGCCACTTCTTATGAAATTTTGATCGATGAAGTGGAGGCCGAAAAGGCCGTGATCCAGACGGAATTCAAAAATCTCTCGGTGATCCCGTCCAATATTTCACTGGCGGGCGCTGAATTTGACCTGTATCAACTGGATAATAGGGAATACCGCCTAAAAAAACAGCTTGCCGCGCTCAAGGACAGCTATGACTACATATTTATAGACTGTCCGCCGTCGCTTGGCATGATTACGGTGAATGCGCTGGCAGCCGCAGATGCGGTGATTATTCCGATGCAGTGCGAATATTATGCGCTCGAGGGCCTTTCTCAGCTGATGCTGACCATACGCAAAATCAAGCAGCTTTATAACCCTGAACTGGAAATCTGCGGAATTTTGATTACTATGTTCAACGGCCGCCTGATCTTGACGATGCAGGTGATTTCTGAATTGAAAAAATATTATTCTGATAAACTCTTTAAAACGCCGGTCTCCCGAAATGTCAAGCTCAGCGAAGCGCCAGGCTTTGGCACGCCCGTATACTATCATGACAAAACTTCGAGAGGCGCGGCCGAATATTTGGAAGTTGCCAAAGAACTGATCGACCGAATTTAAACACAAGCAGTAAAATACGAAAAAACAGCGCCCGGCTGGACGAAAAACAATGGATAAGCCGGGCTTAGGGGGATATTATGGCAAAAAAGCCGTCCGGCCTTGGCAAAGGATTTGACAATATATTTTATGACAATACAGTAGACGAGCGCGGCAATCTCACAAAACTGCGCCTTTCTCTGATCGAGCCAAAAGCGGACCAGCCGCGAAAAATTTTTGAAGGGGAAGCGCTAGCCGAACTGGCCGACTCGATCGCTGCGCACGGCGTATTGCAGCCCATTCTCGTACGGGAAATCGCCGACGGCCATTATCAGATCATTGCAGGAGAGCGCCGTTTCCGTGCCTCCAAAATGGCCGGTCTGACCGAAATTCCGGTGATTATTTTAGATAAAAGCGATCTGGAAACCGCGCAAATCTCTCTGATCGAAAATATTCAGCGGGAAAATCTGAACCCGATCGAAGAAGCACAGGCCTATCGCGCGCTGATCGGCAGTTATGGTCTCACCCAGGAAGAAGTTTCGCAAAAGGTCGGCAAGGGAAGAAGCACGATCACCAACGCGCTGCGCCTTTTGGATTTGTCCGACGGCGTTTTGGCTATGCTCGGAACAGGGGAACTCTCCGCCGGGCACGCGCGCGCGCTGCTCGCTTTAAAGGACCGCGAAAAAGAACCAGCCGTCGCCGCAAAGATCGCCGCGGGCGGGCTTTCGGTCCGCGCCGCAGAGGAACTGGTCAAAAAAGAAAATCTATTGACCCGAAAAGAAGAAGATCCGGTTCCCGAACTGGGGCTCAAAATCGATTATTACGCCGAACTGGAACGCCGCGCAATGGATTTGCTTGGCCGCCGCGTGCGGATCAACCGCAAAGGAAGCGCAAAATCCGTCCAGGTCTCCTTTGAAGATGATGAAGATCTGGAAATTCTGCTCCGCAAGCTCTGCGGAGAGGAAATCATTGAACAATAAGACAAAAAAGTCCGGGCGGCGCGATCCCATGTCCGCCGTCCAAAAAACCGGCAGCGCCCAAAAAGCAACGCGCGCCGCCGGTTTTCGGCCGCTGCCGCAGTCTTAAGAACAAAGGAGGAAAAGCCATGTCGGATTTTTCAGCGATGCTGGAGGAAATTCGGGAATATTTTTATTACAAATATTTTTCTCCGGATCTCGCTATCCTGCAAAACTTTAATGGTACGGAAATAGAACGTTTTTTGCCCTATTTAATCATCGGCATCTGCGGCGGCATCTTTATCGCCGCGATTGCGACCTATTATTCCAGCGATTTTTTGGGCAGGCCGGTGCGCCGTCTGTATAAAGCGGGCGCATTCGCACCGGAAAATGCGAAAACGCTGGGAGAAATCGGGTGCGACAAGCGGCTGATCCGCAAAAACCTCCGTCGGCCGAGTGTGCTTTCAAAATACGTGGTGACCGAAGATTCAAACGAAAACGACGGCCAGACGCGCACCGCGCGTTTCTTTCTGCGCGAAAGCGACAAATACATTGCGGACAAGCGGTTCAAACCGGTCAAGGGCGGCTTTGCCATGCTGTTGATTACGCTTGCGCTGTGCGTGATCCTGTGTTTCCTTTTGTTATATTATGTCCCGGAACTGCTGGTGCTGGCCGACAACGCTATCACGATGATTAAAAATTGACGGAGCGAATACCATGGAGAAAAACGAATATACACCGACCACACCCCAAGAGCGGGCTGCGCTTGCCGAAGCGCGTGAACGCGAAGCCAGACGGCAAAAAGCGCTGGCCGCTGGTTCTGCAAGTCCCAGACAAGCCGGTACGGCGGTTCAAAGCCGGACTGCGCCGGCAGCCGCCTCCGCCGTGCTGAAAGACCCGGCAAGAGCGCCCGCCTATACCGGCACCGGCGCCGGCGCGATCCGGCGGTCGCCGGCAAACACGGCCGCAAAAATACAGCCCCGAAAGCAGACAGCACATCCGGCTTCAAAAGCGGCCGCGCCGTCAAGCGCCGCGCGCACGGTGCGGACAAGCCGTCCTGCCGCGTCCGAGGGCCGCGGAGATACAAACGAATTTCCCGCCTACGTACATACCGGCATCAAAGGAGGCTATAAACCGCCGAAACCCAAAAAACGACGCATCGCCCCCTACCGGCGCAAAAAGCTGGATCCGCGGTTCCGCGCGGCGATTTTGGCCGTGGGCGCGCTGTTTTTGATTTTCCTCATCCTGTTTTTCTGCGGTGTGCGCTATACGTCAAGCGCATGCAGCGACGGCCGCACGGTCAAATTTTTCGGAATTGTCCGCGAAAAGGAGGCGCAAAACGGCTGGATTACCGTGTCCGGCCCGGATACACAGCGCCAGCGCGGCCGGCTGACGGATGGAAATACCATCACCTATTCGGACGGCAGCGTGTATACCGGCAGCATACAAAATTTCAAAAAAGAGGGCCAGGGCACGCTGACCTATGCAAACGGCGACGTATACGAGGGACAATTTGCCGACGATCAAATCAACGGCGTGGGTAAGCTGACTTATGCCAGCGGAGACGTGTACGAGGGCAACTTTGAAAACGGCCTTCCGAGCGGAACCGGCAAGCTGACCTACGCGGACGGCAGCACCTATGAAGGGCAGTTCGCCGCCGGACGCAAAAATGGCGCCGGAGTGTACACAAACGGCGCTTCCTCCTTTGAAGGTACGTATGTCAACGACGTCAAGGAGGGCTATGGCAAACAGACGTTCGCCAATGGCGACGTATACGAGGGCAACTACAAAAACGATATGCGCAACGGGCAGGGCACCTATACCTTTGCCAACGGCGAAACGTATACCGGCGGCTTCAAGGACAATCAGCTGACCGGGGAAGGCACCTATACCTGGCCCAGCGGCCGAACGATCACCGGCGTTTTTGAAAACGGCGTTATCGTCAACAGCAGCGCTTCACAAAGCTAAACGCGCGGCTTTACGCGGAGAAACGCCGTCACAAGCGTTTTTTGCGCGCAGGAGCCGGACAAATTCTTTGGCGCGCGGCATAGAACAGGCAGGCGGGGACATATACTGATTATCGGGTGAGTATATGAAAAAATTTTGTTTTGGCGCGTGTCTGCTTCTCGCGCTGTCGCTGTTCTGCCTGTTTTCCTGCACGCAAAGCGGGCGGCTGTACGACGTGGTTCTGTACGCCGTAGCCGCAGACGATGCGCTGCCCGCGGGGCAGGTCTACTGCTATGGCCGGTCGTACGAAAACAGCATGTCGGATGATTTTTTGTCCGATTATCTGGGACTTTCCGGTTACCCGGCATTTGCGGATAAAATCGAAGAAATGGCGCTCTATTCATCCTTAAAGCCGCCGCTCTGCGAACTGGCGGTGCTCCGGCTCTACGAGTCCTCGGACGCCGGCGACGCAACGCTTTTTTTGGAGCGTCGGATCAAAGAAACCCTCCGCGCGCTAAAACTGAGCGGGATGGAGGGATATGCGGACGACGCGTATATTCGGGTTTACGGAAATATCGTCGCTCTGTACATGCTGCCAAATAACAAGGCAGTTGAAAAAGCGGTGAAATCCGCGATCTGAAATATTCAATTATACCTGTCGGGAGCCTGCGCAAGCGCTTCCGCCCATTTTCGCCAAAGCTTCCTTTTTTTCGGAACGTCGAGGACGACGTTCCCTACGGAAAGCGAGAATTTTTTAGCGTTCCGAAAAATTCACGCTGTGCTTTTTTAGCACGAAACGTCAGGCGATGCGAACCGGTGCTCTTGTAGGGAACGCTGTCACAAGCGCTTTCGTAGTAAAACTCCCCGGCACGGGCAATTTTCATTGCCCGTGCCGGGGAGTTTTTTAATTCACACAGACACGCCAAAACAAGCTTTATTTTGCATATTCGATCTCAAAGCCGGAGGCTTTTGAAGCGAGCGCCTTCGTGTCGTCCGTGAGAATCAGCTTGACGCCGCCCGCCAGCTTCTTTGTGGTATCGGACTGATACGCCTTGATCTTCCCCGCAAACGTGCCGCCCGTAATCTTGACGGTCGCGCTGCCCGTATAGGCCGGCGTGTAGGCGGTGTTGTTCGTTCCGATATTCGCGATGGCGCAGAAGTCGCCTGCAAAGCTGCCGCCGTTGATCTCCACATACAGTTCTCCGCACAGATCGTTCATGCCGGTGCCGCTGTTCACGGAGGTCGTGCTGACAAAGTTGAACTCGCCGCCGTTGATAATGACGGAAATTTTTGCACCCTCAGCTACCTTGCCGACCGCATAAGCAGCATTTCCGCGCCGGTTGCCGCCGCGAACGATCGAAAAGGTGCCGCTATTTACGGTCAGCGTGCAGTCCTTCACGCAGTCAAAATAAGAAGCCTCCGTGGCGCTTGTCTGCGGCGTATGCCCCATATTGAGCGACAAAACGGAAGTAATGCCGCTGTCCCAGGTCGTTTTGACACCGTCGCCGATGGTCAGGTCGTTGTAGCCCATATAAAAGCCCTGCCCGTTTGCCGCCGCATGAATCGTCACATTTTCAAATACGACGTCGCTGAAGAATAAATAGCCGCCTTTGACAACGACTTTTGCGTCTGCCGTCTGCGCGTAATCCACGCCGTCATAAACGCTGGTTATGGTAATCGTGCCGTTTGCGGCGGGAAGCATCGTCTGCGAATTGGAAACCGTGCCGCAAACAACGACCGTGCCGCCGTTTTCCTGCAGCATCCCGAACGCATAAGCGAGATTGTTTACGGCGTCCGCCGGTGACGTACCGCCGGCGGTCGCCTTGCCGCTGTCTGAAACGAACACAACGCCTTCCTTGGCCACCGGAACCGACGGCATCTCGGCGCTGCCTCCAAACACATGGTTGTACATGTAGACCGCCAGCGCCTCATAGGTCGTATCGTCCGGATGCACCTTATCGTTTAGCGGAAGAACCGCCTTGTAATACTCGCGCAGATCCGCGCCGGTTTCGAGCACCGGCAGATCCAGTTCCTCGCCCACCTGCCGGATCAGATCGGGCAGAATGCGCACCGTGCCCTCATAGGTCAGCGCGGCGTTGACCGCCGGAAGACAGACCGAAAGATAAATCTGCGGCTTGGAATCCAGCGCGGCAAAGTCCGCAATCAGCGCCTTGTAATCCTTGATCCACTGATCGCGGGCGGCGGGATCGGTCATGCTGCGCGCGTCGTTGGTTCCGAGCGCAAGGATAACGACGTCGGGACTTGCACTGATCGCCGTCTTGTACACGGCGGTATTGGGATAATAGAGTTCGGGCTGCGACGCTTTTACGTTATAGCCGCTCTCAGGCGACATCACATAGGAGGAAGCTTTGCCGCAGTTGATAACCGAAAAGCCGCTGCCAAGCAATTTTTGCAGGCGCGACGGATAATTGTTGCTCTGATTTTTTGCACCGGTGCCCTGCGTAATGCTGTCTCCGACGCAGACGACGCGGATCTTTTTGCCCGAGGCAATCCGCTTTGCCAAGTCATACCGGCTGCTGTCAAAAATATCGGCCATCATCAGCTTTTCCGCCATAGTTCCCCCCGTTTTGATCCGCGCGCCGAGTGCGGACCAGCAAATACGAAATGCGTCGCCCCGCAAGAAAGCTTCCGCCCTGCCTGCGGTCAGCGAAAGCGAATCCGACAACGCATACGGATCGCTCCAAACAAAATCGCCGGTGCCATCGTTTTTGTCGGCATATTCCATAGCGCGCAACAAAAGCGTCAAAAATTCCGCTTCGCTGACCGGCGCGTCCGGATCAAAATACGCGTTTCCAGAAGCGTCCGTTTTTCCCGAGACAAGCTTGTTTTCGCAGGCATAGCCGACATAGGCATCCGCCCAGGCGGGCACATCGTCAAAAGGCGCTTTGATCGATGCGGTCTCAGCGGCGTTCAGCACACCGAGATAGCGCTCCAGCAACACGACTGCCTGCGCGCGTGTCAGCGCGTCGCCAAGGCCAAAATCCTGTCCGTCCGCGCTGTAGCCCTGGATCAGTCCCAGAAAATACAGCCCGTTTGCACGGGTTTCATCAGTCTCAATGTCATCAGCCGACACGCCGAACACACAAATCGCGAGCAACGTGCAAAGCGCAAGCAGAAATATGAGTGTTTTTTTCATAAAAATTTTCCTTTCTTTTTGTATTTTTTGATAAATTGATTATATCAAAAAGGGTATATATTTTCAATAGAAGGAAATCAATTCATTATTTCAAAAATTCTGAAGAAAAAACGGATTTTTTGAAGGAGCATTTTTAAAGCGGCGCGTGTGTGCCAAGCTTTCCCGATAAACGCAAGCGGACGCTTTTTTAAAAGCGTCCACTAGTAAAATCTTTTATTCCCGAATGGTCACATTATCCTCGCCGTCCACCTCGCAAAGACTGACGCAAATCTGCTCACTGTGCCGCGTCGGCACATTTTTGCCCACAAAATCCGGGCGAAACGGCAGTTCCCGAAGTCCTCTGTCCACCAGCACCGCAAGCTGCACCGTGCGCGGACGGCCCAAATGAAAAACCGCTTCCAGCGCGGCGCGCACGGTGCGTCCCGTAAAAATCACATCGTCCACCAGCACGACATTCACGCCGTTCACATCAAAATCCACATGCGTCTCGCTCAAAACCGGCTGTTCGCTGCGCAGGCGAAGATCATCCCGGTAAAACGTGATATCCAGTTCCCCGACGGGCGGACGTTTGCCCTCGATCTGCTCCATTTTCACGGCGATCCGCCTGGCCAGCGGAACCCCCCGCCGCCGAATCCCGATCAGCGCCACGTTGTCCGCGCCGCGGTTCCGCTCCAAAATCTCATGCGCGATTCTTGTAAGCGCCCGGGAAAGCGCCGCCTCGTCCATAATCGACGCTTTGATCTTTTTCTCGTTTTCCAACATTAAAAACCCTCACTCGCCCGGTTTGATATACATCCAATAAGATTTTAAATAATCGATGCCTGACCATACCGTCATGAGCGTCATGACCGCCATCGCAATATAGCTAAGCAGGCGGTTTGGCAGCGCCTCTATGCGCGGCAGGGCGGGCTCCAGCAAAATCACCAGGATCGCGGCGATCTGCGTGACCGTCTTGACTTTGCCGATCCATTTCGCCGCGATCACCTCGCCCGACTTTCCGGCAACGACCAAACGCATCGAAGTGACCGCAAGTTCACGGAAAATCACGATAAACGCCACCCAAATGAAAACAAACCGAATTTCCTCAAACCGGTACAAAATGCCGAGCAGCGCGCCGAACACCATTAGCTTATCCGCCAGCGGATCCATAAACTTTCCGAAATCGGTAATCAGCCCGCGCCGTCGCGCGATCTTTCCGTCCAGCATATCGGTAAACGACGCCGCGCCGAACACGGCGGCGGAAATCAGGCAGGCTAGCGCCGTATCGCGCGGCAATGTGATCGCAAGAAGAAAAACCGGAACCAAAAGACAACGCAAAAGCGTCAGACGATTCGGCAAATTCAGTTTCATTGTACGCCCTCCAGTGCCCGACCAAACAAGTCGTAATCCAGCGCCTCGGTGACTTCCACCTGCACAAAGCGTCCCTCGGCAATCTTTTTTTCCGCCGTAAAGTAAACTTTTCCGTCCACATCCGGCGCATCTGCGCGGCTTCGGCCAAAATACACGCCTGAGGCCGCGTCAAACCCCTCGCAGAGCACCTCAATCTTTGCACCGATCTTTTTTTTCAGCAACTCTTCGGACACGGCAAGCTGAATGCGCATCAGCGCATCGCACCGGTCCTGCTTTTGCTGTTCGTCAAGCTGCCCTTCAAACGCCGCAGCGGCCGTGCCCTCCTCGGCGGAATAGGCAAACGCGCCGAAACGGTCAAATTTCGTTTCTTTGACAAAAGCGCAAAGCTCTTCGAATTCCTCCTCGGTCTCGCCTGGAAAGCCCGCGATCACCGTGGTGCGGAGCGTCAAGTCCGGAATTTCACGGCGGAGTTTTTCAATTACCGAGCGGATCAGCGCGCCGCCGCCATGCCGGTTCATCGCGCGAAGCACGCGGTCGCTGATATGCTGTACCGGCAGATCCACGTATTTACACACGCGTTCGTTGTCCCGTATCTCAGCGATCAGTTCGTCGGTGATCTTATCCGGATAGAGATAGAGCAGCCGGATCCAGGGAATCGAAGTCTCCCGGCAGATACTTTGCACAAGCTCAGGCAGACTATACTTTCCGTACAAATCCAGCCCGTAGCGCGAGGTGTCCTGCGCGATCAGATTGAGTTCGCTCACGCCGAGCGCCTCAAGATTCTTTGCTTCGGCGACGATATCCTCCATCGGGCGCGAGCGCATCCGGCCGCGGATCAGCGGAATCGCGCAGTATGTACACCGGTTGTCGCAGCCCTCGGCGACCTTCAGATACGCGGTATATTCAGGCGTGGTCAGCACGCGGTCGCCGCTAAGCGGCGCGCATTCCTTCTCTTCAAACGAAGCGTATTTTTCTCCGCGCACGACGGCTCCGACAGCCTCTGCAATCTTGTGATACGAACCGGTTCCAAGCAGGGCGTCCACCTCGGGCATCTCTTTGAAAATTTCTTCACGATACCGCTCGGAAAGGCATCCGCAGACAACGATGCCCCGCAATTTTCCGTGCGTTTTGAGCCAAGCCACGTCGAGAATGTTCTCGATCGCCTCTTCCTTTGCGCTCTGGATAAAGCCGCAGGTATTGATGACCACAATGTCCGCCTCGGTATCGTCCGGCGTGATCTCATACCCGCAGTCGGAGAGGATTTTCAGCATGACCTCGGTATTGACCAGATTTTTAGAGCACCCGAGCGATACAAAACCGATTTTCATTTGAACCATTCCTTTGGAAAATTTGCAAAATTTTATGTCTTTCGCAATTTTATTGTTTATTTTTCCGTACGGAACGTCGTCTTCGATGTTTCGTACAAAGGTGAGTTTATTTCAACATTTCGATAAAAGCAGCTTCGGCACAGAACATGCAAAGCGCCGAGCGGCACGCCGGAAGCAAAATACTTTCGCTTCTAAAATCCCTGTTTGTACAAAGCGGCGCGCATTTTTTTCGCCTCATCGGGGGTATCCGGCGTCTCTTTTTTAAACTTTTGCAAAAGAAACCGCGCCTTTGCCTGCGCAAAATCTGCTTCAGTATATGCAAGCAGGCAGTCGGAAATATCCGACTTCGCATACCCGCGTGAAAGCAGCGCAGGCAAAATTTTGCGCGGACCGTAATTTCTGTTTTCGATATACAGCCGCAGATAGCTTTCGATCTGGGCGCGCTCGTCGATATAGCCGCGCGTGGCCGCAAACGATACGGCCATATCCGCCGTCTCAGACGAAAAACCCTTTGTCCGGAGCTTTTCGGCAAGTTTTTTTTGACTGCATGCCCCCACGGACAGCATGCGCACGGCAGCGCAACACGCGCCGTACCGGTCCGCAGCGGCAGCGAGCGCATCAAAGCCTTCGGGAGAAATTGGCCCGAGCTTCAAAGAAAGTTCGATAAAATCATCCACCGATATAATCAGTTCGCCCTTTTTTCGATAAGCCGGCGGCAACTTGTCTTTTGGCGAGACGAAGACCCGTAAGCCTTCTCTGTCCCCCACTGTAAGAAAGCGGGTAATCTGCAAATTTTCTTCTTTACACATCTAAATCAAAATCCCGTACGTCAAATTCTTCTTCTATGTCAAAATTGTTTTCGATCTCTTCGTCAAGCAGTTCCGGATTTGCGGTTGCGCGCACCTTCTGTTCGATCTCTTTGGCAATGTCCGGATTACTCTCCAGAAACTTGCGCACATTGTCCTTTCCCTGTCCGATCCGTTCGCCGCCAAAGGAATACCACGAGCCGCTTTTCTGAATCACGCCCGAAACTTCGCCAAGATCAACCAGTTCTCCGATCCTTGAGATTCCCCTGCCGAACAAAATGTCAAACTCCGCTGTGCGGAAAGGCGGCGCAACCTTGTTTTTGACCACCTTGCACTTGACGCGGTTGCCGTATACTTCGCCGCCGGAAGCCTTGAGTTGCTCGCGCTTGCGCACGTCAATGCGCACGGAAGCATAGTATTTGAGTGCATTTCCGCCTGAAGTCACTTCCGGGTTGCCGTACATCACGCCGACCTTATCGCGCAGCTGATTGATAAACACGACGATGCAGTTGTTTTTGGAAATAATCCCGGACAGCTTGCGCATGGCCTGCGACATC
Source organism: uncultured Eubacteriales bacterium (assembly GCA_958352145.1). Taxonomy (GTDB): domain Bacteria; phylum Bacillota; class Clostridia; order Oscillospirales; family CAG-272; genus UMGS902. The sequence goes on along the minus strand of CATWNM010000012.1, from coordinate 27,290 downwards.
AGCCGCGCCTGCAGACCGACATGCGAGGAACCCATCTCCCCGTCGATTTCCTGCTTGGGTACGAGCGCCGCCACCGAATCGATCACAATCACGTCGATCGCGCCCGAGCGCGCAAGCGCCTCGGCTATAGACAAGGCGTCCTCGCCGCAGTCGGGCTGAGAAACCAAAAGATCATTGATATTGACGCCGAGCTTTTTGGCATAGCGCGGGTCGAGCGCGTGCTCCGCGTCGATAAACGCGGCCTCGCCGCCCGCTTTTTGCGCCTCGGCGATGATATGCAGGGCGACCGTCGTTTTGCCCGATGATTCCGGGCCGTAGATCTCCACAATCCGTCCGCGTGGGACACCGCCGACACCGAGCGCAAGGTCAAGCGTCAGTGAGCCGGTCGATATGGAGGGGATCTCCGCGTCAAGTCCCTCGCCAAGCTTCATAATCGCGCCTTTGCCGTATCCTTTCTCGATATGTGCAAGCGCGGTCTCCAACGCCTTTTGCTTGTCGGCGCCCTCATTTTCCGTGCAGTCCGCCGCTTTCGGCGCGGTTTTTTTTGTTGATTTCATCGTTTTCTCCCCTGCACAGGCCGCTTTGCGCGCCTGCGTTTTTTTTATGGCTTACCGTAAATTTTTATTTTTGCTTCTCTTTTTGCGGAACGCGAGCATCGCTCGACGTTCCGTGTACAAATTTTACGAAGTGGTATATTGCGGAACGCCGAAGCAAATTATTTCTTCCGTAGGGAACGCTGTCCTCCGCGTTCCGTGCACAAATTTTGCAAAGCGGTAAATTGCGGAACGCCGGAGGCAAATTTTTTCCTCCGTAGGGAACGTCGTCACCGACGTTCCGTAAACTTTTCACATTGCTTCCTTTTTGCGGAACGCTGAGGACAGCGTTCCCTACGGAAAACGAGAGTTTTTAGCGTTTCGCAAAATTTTTATCGATGCTTCTTTTCAATAAGTTGGGCTGTCCAGCCGCCAAAGCGTCTCCGTCGTGCCGTCCGACAGCAGATTTGAAATGCGTACCAAAATCAGTTCTACAATCTGCGTCTCGCCGTCCGCGCGCGTATCGATCTGCAAGGTCACACGATCGCGTGCGCGCTTTTTGATAATCATCGTCGAGTAATCATATTCCCGCTCTGGAAGTATATACGTGGTCGAAGAAGTGGACTGCATCAGCCCGAGTTCCCCCTCAAAAAACCGCGGGGGCGAGACCATTTCTTCAGTTGCAGCCCCATCAAAGGCGGCCGTATAGAGCATCTGGCAGTACTCCGCCGTAAAGACCCGCTCGGTCGCCTCCTTGATCTCGCTAATCGAATACAGGCCAAAATGCGCGCCGTCCACATAATAATATCCGCCCTCGGGCATCGCTTCCGCCGCCGGCGGAAAGCCATAGCCAAAGTAAATCTCATTGAGCGGCTTTGAAGCCTCGATCAGCCCGGGCAGCACCGCTTTGACGTCGCTTTCCTGTATGCGGTCCTCCGCACAGCCAGGCAGAAATGCCGCTATGCAGAATAAACACAAAAACAAAATACCCGCGCGCCGCTTAAATCTCATCGTCCGCCTCCGCTTGTCTTTCACCGTCCTCGCCATCCTCTGCCGGCGCTTTTTCAGGTGCAGCCGTCCCGACGGCACGCTGTTCCAGCGCGGCGGCGCCGGCCTTTTTCGCCAGTTGTTCCTCGCTTTCCACTTTCGCAAAATTCACAATCTTCGCTCCCTCAGACAGCCGCATGACGATCACGCCGCCCGCTGTGCGCGAATAGGTGGGGATTCCCGATACGGGAACGCGGATCATGGTACCGTCCTGCGTAATCAGCATCAGATCGTCCCCGTCATCCACCGACGCGATCGAGGCCAAAAGCCCCGTTTTTTCGGTGATATTATGGGCGGAAACGCCCTTGCCGCCGCGGTTCTTCATCGTGCGGAAATCTTCAAAACAAGTCAGCTTTCCATATCCGTTTTCGGTGATCGTGACCAGTTTCTTGCCCGGCTCGACCAGTGCCACACCACAGACTTCATCGTTCTCAGCGACGCGGATCCCGCGCACGCCGCGCGCCGTGCGGCCCATCGCGCGCGTATTTTTTTCCTCAAAACGAACTGCATTGCCGTCATGCGTGGCGATGATGATCTCCGCCTCGCCATTCGTATTTTTAACAAAGAGAAGCTCGTCGCCTGCATCCAGCGTCAGCGCAATTTTGCCGCCCTTGCGCTGATATTCATATTCGGAAAGCAGCGTGCGCTTGATGATACCCCGGCGCGTAACCATCGTCAGATACTGCCCTTCGTCAAACGAAGAAATTTCGATCATGGCGGTGATCTTTTCTCCAGGCGCAGTTTCCAGGAGATTGACGATATTAGAACCCTTGGCGGTGCGCGACGCTTCAGGAATCTGGTAGGCTTTGCGCGTAAACACCTTGCCGCTGCTGGTAAAGAACAAAATATAGGAGTGGCTCGACGCCACGAGCACTTTTTCGATGAAATCCTCTTCTTTCGTGGTCATACCGATCACGCCTTTGCCTCCGCGGTGCTGCACGGTATAGGTATCGGCCGGAAGGCGCTTGATATAGCCCGCGTTGGTCAGCGTAATCACGCAGGTATGCCGCTCAATCAGATCCTCGAGTTCAATATCGTCGGCCGATTCCATGATCTTTGTGCGGCGGGGATCTGAAAATTTCCGCTTGATCTCAAGAAGTTCCTCCCGGACGATTTCTTTGATCTTATTTTCGTCGGCGAGAATAGACAAAAGCTCCTCGACGCGCGCCTGCAAAAATGCGAGCCGCTCTTCGATCTTTTGTCGCTCAAGACCCGAAAGCTTGCCGAGCGTCATATCTACGATCGCCTGCGCCTGCGCGTCGGTCAGCGAGAAGCGCTGCATGAGGTTTTCTTTCGCCGCCGAGACCGACGCGCTCTTTTTGATGATTTCAATCACTTCGTCGATATGATCGATGGCGATTTTGTAGCCCTCGTAAATATGCATTTCCCGCTGCGCGCGGTCAAGATCGAATTTTGTGCGGCGGACGATGATGTCCTCCTGAAAGTCGATATACTTGCGCAGAATCTCGCGAAGATTCAAAATTTTCGGCTGGCCGTCCACCAGCGCGAGCATGTTCACGGCGCAGGTGTCCTGAAGCTGTGTAAAACGGTAAAGCTGATTGAGGACCACCTGCGGATTTGCGTCCCGCCTATATTCTACGACGATGCGCATACCGCCGCGCCCGCTCTCGTCCCTCAGTCCCGTAATGCCCTCGATGCGTTTTTCCTTGACCAAATCGGCCATATTTTCGATCAGCATGCTCTTATTGACCATATAGGGAATCTCGGTAAAGACGATACGGTGGTGATCTTCTTCAATCTCGGCGGCAGCCCGCACACAGATCCGGCCTCTTCCGGTCGAATACGCGTCGTAGATGCCCCTCGTTCCATAGATCGTGGCATAGGTCGGAAAATCCGGCCCTTTGATATAGTTCATCAGTTCCGATACGGTAATCTCGGGATTTTCCATCATGGCAAGCGTGCCATCGATCACCTCGCCAAGATTATGCGGCGGGATATTGGTCGCCATGCCGACCGCAATACCGACGCTGCCGTTGACGAGGAGATTTGGAAACCGGCTGGGCAGAACGACGGGCTCTTTTCTCGAACTGTCAAAATTTGGCGCAAATTCGACGACGTCCTTTTCGATATCGGTCATCATTTCGTCGGCGAGCTTTGCGAGCCGTGCTTCGGTATACCGGTAGGCGGCCGCGCCGTCTCCGTCTACGTTACCGAAGTTTCCATGCCCGCTGACCAACGGATAACGGTAGGAAAAGGGCTGCGCCATGCGCACCATCGTCTGGTATACGGCCGCGTCGCCGTGCGGATGGTACCGGCCGAGCACGTTTCCGACCGTGGTGGCGCTCTTTTTGAACGGTTTGTCATAGGTCAGATGATCCTCGTACATCGCGTACAGGATCCGGCGCTGGCCGGGCTTCATGCCGTCGCGCACGTCGGGAAGCGCGCGGCTGGTTATGACACTCATCGAATATTCGATAAACGCCTGCCGCACCTGCTTTTCCATATCGACGTCAATAATTTTCTGCTCCGGAAACTCCAAATTGTCGGTATTTGTGTTATTCATCTCTTCTTTATCCTTTGCTCCGGCAAAAACGCATGCCGGACTTTGCTATTTTGAAACCAAGATTATTTTTGATTTTCCACCGCCGAAAACACTGAAAATTTTGCTTCATAAAATCCGGCTTTTTCCACTTTTCCACATTTACAATGTGGAAAAGTATGTCTTAAAAATGTGAATAACTTTCGGAAAAACCAATTTTCCAATATAAAAACAAGCTTTTTTTCGCCCGTACCACATGGCAGAGGGTCATTTTGTGCGGATATTCTTTATATATCAAGATTTTCGGCGTATTTCGCATTCCGCTCGATGAATTCGCGGCGAGGCTCCACTTTATCTCCCATGCAGACTGAAAAAATCCGGTCGCAGGCGATAGCGTCCTCGATCGTCACCAGCTTCAACGTGCGGCGTTCGGGATCCATCGTGGTTTCCCAAAGCTGTTCGGCGTCCATTTCACCTAGACCTTTATAGCGTTCTGCCTTGGCGCGCTCGCCGAATTCCGCAAGCGCCGCGTCCCGCTCTTCATCGGAAAACGCGTATTTCTGCTTTTTTCCATCATACACCTTGAAAAGTGGCGGCATCGCGAGAAAAACATGTCCTTGATCGATCAATTCCCGCATATGGCGGAAGAAAAATGTAAGCAGCAGAATTTGAATATGAGAACCGTCCACATCGGCATCGGCCATGATGATAATTTTGCCGTAGCGCAGCTTTTCCATATCGAAGCTGTCCCCGATCCCGCAGCCGAGCGCCTGAATGATCGGCGTTAGCTGCTGATTGGAATACACCTTGTCTATCCGGCTTTTTTCCACGTTCAGAACCTTGCCTCGGAGCGGCAGGATCGCCTGAAAACGGCTGTCCCGGCCGTCTTTCGCGGAACCGCCTGCCGAATCTCCCTCGACTAAATACAGTTCGGTGAGATCGGCGCGCCGCTCCTGACAGTCGGCAAGCTTGCCCGGCAGCGTCGTTCCCTCGAGCACGTTTTTGCGCCGGGTGAGGTCCCGTGCGCGCCGCGCCGCTTCCCGGGCGCGGGAAGCGGCCAGTGCTTTTTCCAAAATCAGTTTGCCGGAAGCCGGATTTTCCTCCAAAAATTCCTCAAGTTTTGCGGATACGATGTTCTCCACCAGCGTCCGGATTTCGGAGTTGCCGAGCTTAGCTTTGGTCTGGCTCTCAAACTGCGCATCGGTCAGCTTTACGCTGATAATCGCGCAGAGCCCCTCGCGCACGTCGTCGCCTGAAAGGTTTGCATCTGCGTCTTTCAGTGCGCCGCATTTGCGCGCATATTTGTTGATCGAGCGCAGCAGTGCATTTTTAAAGCCGGTCTCATGCGTGCCGCCGTCGGTCGTCGCCATATTGTTGGCAAAAGAGACGATCATCGAGGTATAGCTGTCGTTGTACTGCATGGCGATCTCGGCGATTGAATTTTCTTTTTCCCCTTTGATATAGATGACCTCAGGGTGAATCGGGGATACGCTGCGCGTTTCGTTCAGATATTCGACATAGCTGATGATGCCGCCCTCGTAGCAAAGGTCTTCTTCCGTCGTGGGATCGGTGCGCAAATCGCGCAGCACGATATTTACGCCTGCGTTCAGAAAAGCCTGCTCGCGCAGCCGTTCGAGAAGAATCTCATATTTGAATTCGGTCGTCTCTTTAAAAATTTCCGGATCCGGCTTAAATCGAACGTATACGCCATGACGGCCCATGCTCTCTCCAACATCCTCAAACGGCCGGGCAATTTTGCCGCGCTCAAACCGTTCGGTATACCTCCGCCCTTCGTGGCAGTTGTCCACCTCCATCCACTCGGAGAGCGCATTGACAACGGAGGCGCCCACGCCGTGCAGGCCGCCTGCAATCTTATATCCTTCTCCGCCGAATTTTCCGCCGGCATGCAGAATGGTATAAACGACTTCAAGGGTGGGAATGCCCATTTTCGGATGGATACCGCTCGGAATTCCGCGCCCGTCGTCCTCTACGGATACGCTGCCGTCCGCATGGATTTCGACGGTGATCCGGTCGCATTTTCCGGCCAACGCTTCATCTATGGAGTTGTCCACAATTTCGTATACCAGATGATGAAGACCTTTTTCCGACGTGGTGCCGATATACATACCCGGGCGTTTTCTGACCGCTTCCAGCCCCTCGAGCACCTGTATTTGGCTTTCATCATAGGAATCGTGAATTTGTTCCATTTCTAAATTCTCCCATTTTTGCGTACGCGGCTGCACAGAGCAAGTGTAGAAAGCTGTGAAATGCAGACCGCCGCCTTTTTATTTTTGTAATCTTTTTCATACAGAATAAAGGATTTCGGAAGTTCTTCCTTGGAAATCTCCAATGAACCCTCCCGCTGGGCGGCGCGCAGAAAATCTCGCGTATCCGCGCCCATTGTCGCATTATCCATATCAAAAAGACCGATAATGCTTTTGGTCAGAATGATTTTGTTGTTGCCCGCATGAAGGTACATAAAAAATGCCTGCTTTCTTCTTAGATTTGCCGGTAGCATCCGCCATGCGCCTCAATCATCGAAACGCCCTGCCGCTTTGCATATTCTCCGCGCTCGCAGGCCGTCACGATCAGCTGCCGGTCTCCCATTTTCGAAAGGATATAGGTACGGCGCGTCTCATCCAGTTCCCCAAGCACGTCGTCGAGTAAAAAAACCGGCGATTCCCCTTTTTCGCGCTTCAAAACGTCCCCTTCTGCGAGCTTCAGGGCGACCGCAAGAGATCGCTGCTGGCCTTGCGAAGCAAATTGCCGCGCGTCCCGCGCGTTCACCTTGAACAAAAGGTCATCCCGCTGTGTGCCCACAAGGCACATTTTTGCGGCGGCTTCTCGTTTAAAAGAATCCGCAAGCAGATCCGTATAAAAGGATTTTACCGCTTCGAATCCGGATATTTCGGCAGGAACGCCGCATGTATATTCGACGTCCGCACATTCGGCTCCCTCGCTGATCTCTAAGATCGTGCGCGCAAAATACCGGGAAATCTCCTCTATATACGCGCGACGGTACAGGCAGATTTTTGCAAAATATCCAGCGAGCTTTTCATTGTAAGCCGCAAGCAGGGAAGGATCGAAGCCGTCTTCTCTTTTCAGCAGCGCATTTTTCTGTTCAAGCGCGCGTTTTTGAAAGGAAAGCTGCGAAAGGTATTCTCCGTAAAGCTGAGAAAGCGCGATATCCATAAATTCCCGCCGCAGCGCGGGCGCGCCCTTGACGATAGACAAATGATCCGGGCAGAAAAGAACGGCGTTGAAGTGCCCGACGCTCTCTTTTGCGCTGATTTTCACGCCATTTGCAAAGCGCGCCCGGCTTCCGTCAAAATACCGATATTCAAGCGTTTTTGATTCTCCTCGACGTTCAAATTCGATCCGCATGGAAAAACCGCGTTCACCGAAACGAACCATATCCGTGTCCCTTGCGCCCCGAAAGCTTTTACCCCGGGCAAAAAAATAGATGGCTTCGAGCACGTTCGTCTTTCCCTCGGCGTTTTTGCCGAAAATCAGGTTAACGCCGTTTGAAAAATGCATATCCGCAGATTTTGCCGACCGAAAATTTTCAAGCTGAAGATAAAGCAGCCGCATTTATTCTTTCATGCGAAGCGGCAGCACCATGTACACGCAGCGTTCTTCTTCGCCGCCGACCGGTTCGACGGTCATGCTCATAAAGGGCGTGAGCAGCTTTAAGCGCACGCGCTCAGACCCGACGGCGCGCATCGTGTCGATCAAAAACCGGCAGCTGAATCCGATCTCCAAATCTTCGCCCGTATGCGCGATCGGAATATCCTCATATACATTGCCGCTGAGACTGCGCGAGGTGATCTGAAGCGCGTCTCCAATAAAGGAAAGTTTTACATAATTGCGTACGGTTCCCGCGATTTTTTCCTCTGAGATCAGCGCCGCACGTTCCAGCGCAGAAAGAAATTCCTTTGCGTCAAGCTCCACGGTAATAGGCTGATCGCGCGGAATCAGTCGGTCGTAATCGATGTATTCTCCCTCGACGAGGCGAGAGGAAAAAATCAGATTTTCCATATTGAAGATAATATTTTTATTAGTGACGACAACGGTGACAAACACGTTTTCCTCATCCGAAAGCATTTTTAAAAGCTCATTGATCGTCTTTCCGGGAATGATGAAAGAAAAACGCGAAGAATTTTCCGCTATGCTGACGACCGGCGCCGTATATTCACAGAGTGAAAGCGTATAGCTGTCGCAGCTGACCACTTTTACAATATCTTTATCTATTTTGAAGTAAGCACCGCAGAGCACCGGCCGCTGATCGATCTGCGCAATCGAATGCAGAACCTTTCCGATCAGCTTTTTAAGCGTGCGCTGCTCAATCGTAAAGGATTCCTTTCCCACAATCACAGGCATCTGCGGAAAGTCCTTTGCCGGCAGGGCGTGCAGAGAAAAGGAGGAGCGGCCGCTTTTGATTGAAGCGACCATATCCTCGTCAACGTCGAGCGTGATCTTATTTTCCGGCATGATTCGAATGATGCTGAGTAGGCGCTGCGCGTTGATTACGCACGCGCCCGAAATCAAAATTTCACATTCGACTGAAGCGCGCACGCTTTTTTCCATATCATAAGTGGAAAGCTTCAGCATATCCTCCGTCGTTTCAAGCAAAACGCCTTCGGTAAAGGGATGCGTATTTTTCTGTGAGACTGCGCCCATCGCGCAGACCAGCTTTTCGAGCATCTTGCTTTTTTCAAATCTGATTTTCATTTTTCTCTCCGTCTATAAAAAGAAATAAATCATTTTAGTAGTAATAGAAATAGGGGCTGTGGAAAAGGTGGAAAGCCTGTCCGTGCTTTTTATAAAAGGAAAAAAACGGGACAAGCGGAATTAAAAGGGCTGTGAAAAAAATTCTTTAAAAATGTGGAAAAGAAAGAAGGTCGCTTTCCACATTTTTGCACACATGCGGTTTGTGGAAAAAATTGTGGATAAATCCGCTTTTTGAAAAGGCGCCGGCGGCCGCGTTTTTTTGTGGAACTGGTATATGCATCTACGGCGTTTTTTCTTTCAGTTCGCGGATCAGCGCGTCGGTTTCGGCGGAAAATTCGGGATCGGCTGCGCGTTCCCGCTCGATTTTCCGCGTAGCGGACATGACTGAAGTGTGATCGCAGGAAAAAACCTCGCCGATGTCTTTGAAAGTCATATCGACAGCTTCCCTGAGTGCGTACATGCAGACATGGCGTGCGGTGACGATATTGTTCGTCCGCTTTTTTCCGAGGATCGTCTCTTTTGAAATGTTGTATTTGTCGCATACGGCGAGAATGACTTTTTCGATGCGCGCGCTCTTTGGTTCGTCTGCGGGGAGCAGGTCGCTCACCGCGCGTGCCGCAAGCGGCAGGTCGATTTCCTCTCCCGAAAGAAAGTGGAAAGCGGATAGCTTTTTGACGCCGCCTTCGATTTTGCGCACGTTGTCGCTCAGTCGTTTTGCCAGAAATTCGACGACTTCTTCAGGCAGTTTTAAATTGACTTCTTCGGCTTTTTTCCGGATAATGGCCATGCGCAGTTCGGTGTCGGGAGGCTGGATGTCGGCGGAAAGACCCCATTCCAGCCGAGTTTTGATGCGGTCCTCAAGGTTTTTCATTTCCTTGATGGGTCGGTCGCACGTGACGATGATCTGTTTTTGGCTTTCGTAAAGCGCGTTGAACGTGTGGAAAAATTCATCCTGCGTCGCGTTTTTTCCGGCGATAAATTGGATATCGTCGACAAGCAGCATATCGGCAGTCCGGTATTTTTCACGAAACTGTTCGGTCGTGCCCGATTTTATCGCTTCGACCAGCTTGTTTGTAAATTCCTCGCCGCGGATGTATACGATCTTCATATTCGGATCGCGCGAAAGTACGGAATTGACGATAGCGTACATCAGATGCGTCTTTCCAAGTCCGCTTTTTCCGTGAACGAAAAGAGGGTTATAGGCGACTTCGTCGCTGTTTGCGATGGCATAGCACGCGGCGTATGCAAATTTATTGGAGTCGCCGGAGATGAAATTTTCAAAAGTATAATAAGAGGTAGACTTTTTTCCGTCGATCGCCGTGTCCGGAGAGATGACGCGAATCGCCGCTTCAAGCTCGCGGCGGTCTTCTTCTTCGTCTGAGATTTTTTTATCCGCAAAATATTTTGCAGCGAGCGCATTTGCTTCTTCGATTGTGCGGATCTCCTGCTTTGTGAATACGATATCCACCTCGATTTCAAAGCCGAGACAGTTTTCAAAGTGTTCTTTCAGAAGATCTATGTATTTTGATTTGATAATATTGTATTTGAAATCGACGTTGTGCGAAAGGAGCGCAAGCTCGTTGGAGAGATAAAAGAGCCGGACGCTGCCAAACCAGAGTTCGAGAGAGGATTCTGAAAAATCCGCCCGCATGGAGTCGTAAACGGCGGTCCATATTTTGTTCAGTTCGTCCATTGAACTCATTTTCGGTTCCTTTCATCCGTTTTTGTATAGCTTTTCTTGATTTTTTCCAAAAAGAAGCTCAACATATAGTATAGCATAATTTTATGGATATTTCAAGCATATATTGCGATTTAATTCTGCGAAAACGGAAAATCAGGCTGATTTTTTGCGTATGAGCGGAAAAGGGCCTGGGGCTTGCTTTTTCCTTTCCGATGCGCTATAATGGATAAAAGTAAAAAAAAGCCGTTTCACGGCGTTTTTTAAAAAAAGGATTCTTTTGGAAATGGAAAGGAGGGGCTTTTATGGAAGCTGAAATTCTGCTGTGGATACAAAACTGTGTGCGTGCGGATTGGCTGACGCCCCTTGTAAAGTGCATTACTTATCTTGGAAATGCAGGGTTCATTTGGATTTTGCTTTCTCTTATGCTGCTTTTGATCCCCCGGCAGCGGCGCCTTGGCTGTATGTGCGCCTCGGCGCTCGTGTTTGATCTTTTGTCGGTCAATCTTCTTGTAAAAAATCTGTTTGCGCGAACAAGGCCGTATGAGGTGATAGAAGGGCTGACCAATTTGATCGGGAAGCAGAGTGATTTTTCGTTTCCGTCCGGGCATACGGCTGCTTCCTTTGCCGTCGCGACTGTGCTTGTCATGCGCGCGCCAAAGAAGCTCTCTATTCCTGCGGCGGTTCTTGCAGTGATGATTTCGCTCTCGAGGCTGTATGTCGGCGTCCATTATCCGACGGATGTGCTCGGCGGCGTGTTCATTGGAATCCTCTGCGGCGTCGCGGCGGTTTATTTTGTGGAATGGCTCGAGAAAAAGATTGCAAAAAAGAGAGAGCAAACAGAGTAATTTTGTTTTTTAAAGAATATTTTGAAATAAGAATTAAAAACAAAATGCGCATCAGGAGTGGCGAAGTTAAGCTCCTGATGCGCATTTGAGACTATTGAAAAACGAAGTTTGACCGCGTTTACTTGCGTCTTCGCGCCCCTTACGCGGCACTTGTGCGGCCGCAAGGTGTAAAAAAGCCGGCAAAGCCGGCTTTTTTACAAAACTTTTATCGTATTTTGTTTGACGCGTGTAAAAAATTTATTTTTATAAGCTTTGGTGCGTGGAAAGCGTCAATATTCCTCGATATCCACGCGTTTGGCCGAAACGGTCTCACCGTCGAGAAAAACGCGCGCAAGTTCGTCGAAATTGACCGGACTGTCACTGACGTAAAACTGCGAAATGCCGCCCGCGCGCCGCGGAGAAATCTGCCGGGCGAGCGCCCGCGCCGCCGCGCTTCCCGAACTGACCAGCGTCACGCCGGGAAGATAATCGGCCAAAATGCCGGAAATGATGGGAAAATGCGTACAGCCGAGGATCAGCGTGTCCGCGCCGCTCTTCCGTATTTTTTCAAGATAGTCCGCCGCGACGAGCTTTGTGACGGTACAGTTTTGGTCTATGTATCCGTTTTCCACCAGCGGCACAAACAGCGGGCAGGCCGCGGAAATGACCCGGACGTTTGGGTCGGCGTCCAAAAGTTTTTTTTCAAACGCGCCGCTTGAAATGGTCGCACCCGTGCCGATTACGCCGACGATCTCGTTTTTCGTTGCGCCGAGCGCCTCTTCGACCGACGCGTCTACGACGCCGGTGATCGGGATGTTGTATTCATTTTTGATGTTGTCCAGCACGACGGAACTGATCGTGCCGCAGGCGGCGAGAATCGCGTCTACGCCCTTAGAAATCAGAAAATTTACGTCCTGCCGGGCATACCGCGTCAAAATTTCGCGCGAACGGGAACCGTAAGGCAGACGCCCCGTGTCTCCGAAGTAGACAAAATCCTCGTGCTGCAAAAGCGCGTGCAGCGCCTTGTACGCGGTCAGCCCGCCAAGCCCGCTGTCAAAAATTCCGATCAAATTAAAACCTCACTTTGTAAAAACGGCGGCGCGGAAGTTGCCGCCATAGTCAAAAACCGCATCAAAAGAAAAGCCGTACCGCTTTGCTAGCGCGGCCGCGCCCGCCTTTTGGTCATAGCCGAATTCAAAGGCGAAAAAACCGCCCGGCAGCAGATTTTTTTCAAAATTTTCGAGAATCGCCCGATAAAAATAAAAGCCGTCCGCGCCGCCGTCGAGCGCGATCTTCGGTTCAAAGGCAAGCTCAGGCGCAAGCGCGTCCAGCGCGCCGGTGCAAATGTAGGGCGGATTTGCGCAGATGCAGGAAAACCGCTCGGAAAAATCCCCGGGCGCGGTCACATCCAGGCAAAAAAACGAAAGGTTTTGAACGCCGTTGTGCGCGGCGTTTTTTTTTGCCAATTCCAGCGCGGCTGAACTTAGATCGGCCGCCGCGCCCGAAAGGTCGGGGCGCGCGCGGGCAAGCGATATCGCGATGCAGCCGCTGCCGGTGCAAAGATCGAGAAAGCGGTCGCCGCGCGCAGCGCGGCAAATCAGCGTTTCCACCAAAATTTCGGTATCGGCACGCGGAATCAGGCAGTCCGGCGTGACGAAATATTCTTCTTTATAAAATCCCCATTTTCCGAGAATATATTGAAGTGGTTCCCGCGCCGTGCGCCGCCGCACGGCGTCTTTAAGCGCAGGACAGTCAAAATCCGCGTTTGGATCCGGTGCGTCCGTTTTGAAAAATTCCTTTATCAGTATATGCGCTTCGCCCGAAAAGTTGTCGATCCCGGCAGCGCGCAGCGCCGCTTTGATTTCATTTAGCGTCATGCCTGTGTTTCTTCATCCGCAAGGCCGGGCGCGGGCGATTGGTCCAAAGGCTGTTCCGGTATTTTTTCCTCGTCCTTGCTGCTGTCCTCCTTTGCCGGTTTCGACGCGGCGATTACCGCATCCACTTCGCTTTGCGGAAATTCTTCCGGCATGGCCGATTTGAGCGCCGTGATCGCGATTTCAAGCTGCTTTTCGTCCGGTTCGCGCGTCGTTATGCGCTGCATCCAGAGGCCGGGCGCGGAAACGATCTTCGTGAATGTGTTTTCATGCTTGCCCGCGTATAGGATAAACTCAAAGCCAAGTCCGCAGATCAGCGGCAGAAGCAGGGGCTTAAGCACAAGCCGCAGCCAGATATTTTCCCAAGTGACGAACGAAAAGACGAGCACGCTCAAAATCAGCATGATGAAGATGAAGCTTGTGCCGCAGCGCGGATGGAAACGGGTATATTTTTTCGCGTTTTCGGGGGTCAGCGGCGCGCCCGCTTCATAGCAGGCGATGCTTTTATGCTCCGCGCCGTGATATTCGAACGTGCGGCGGATGTCGGGCATCAGGGATACAAGCAGGATGTAGCCGACAAAAATAGCAATGCGGATCAGCCCTTCGCACAGCGTTTTAAAGATGCCGAGCGACGCGCCCGCCATGCCGAGCAGCATATCAAGACCTTGTGTGGCGAGCGTGGGCAGCACGAAAAAGAGGCCGACGCCGAGTATGACGCCGAGTACGCCCGCCACCGTCATGACGGCGTTCATCAGATTTTTGCCGCATTTTTCCTGAAGCCATTTTTCAAATTTGGTTTCCGGCTCGTCCAAATCCACGCCGATTGCCTCCGCCGAGAGCGAAAGCACCTTGAACGAGAGTTTAAACGATTCGATCAGCGCGACGATTCCGCGCACGAGCGGCAGATTGAAAAATTTGTTTTTCTTGCGCACGGAAACGTACGCATGATTTGAAACTGAAATGGAGCCGTCTTCATGGCGGGAGGCAAGGCTGTAGCGGTCGCCGCAGCGCATCATGACGCCCTCGAGAACCGCTTCACCGCCCACTTTGCCGAGGCGGCAGTTTTTTTCGCAGGTTTTGCTCATCTATTGATCTCGCTTTCAAAAAACAGAATTAGTTTGAAATTTGCTTATACACAAACAGTATAGCACACAAATCCGTGTTTTTAAAGGCTTTTTTGAAAATATACGGCGCTAAAGAAAAAAGACTGCAAATAGATTAAACAAATCTTAAACTTTTCTGTGTTGAATTTTAATCTGCGATTCGATACAATACTGAATGGAAACAAGATGAAAAGGGAGTGCCGTTTTATGCTTGATGTTTTAATGGTCGTCTGTGGCGTACTTTTGTCGCTGATTGGCATCCTATATATATACCGCGGCCTGTTCGCCGTAATCGGGCTTTTTAGGACAAAGAAATTTACCCCGGCAAGAGCCCTGCACCGCTACGCAGTCGTTATTGCCGCGCGCAATGAGGAAGCGGTCATCGGAAATCTGCTCTCCAGCATCGAAAAACAGGATTACCCGCATGAGAAAATGACCGTCTTTGTCGTCGCCGACAACTGCACCGATAAAACCGCCGCCGAGGTGCGCGCGCACGGCGCCATCTGCTACGAACGAACCGATCCCGAGCGGCGCACCAAAGGCTATGCGCTCCGGTATCTGTTCGAGCAGATCGGGCGCGACTATGGAATACGCGCGTTTGACGCGTATATTCTGCTCGATGCGGACAATCTCCTGAAATCCGATTACATCAGCCGGATGAATGATGCGTTTGACGCCGGAGAGCAGATCGTCACCTCGTACCGGAACACGAAAAACTTAGACGATAACTGGATTTCCGCGTCTTATGCGCTGCACTGGCTGCGCACCGCCCGCTTTGAGAACCGTGCGCGCGCGTATTGTGGGATTTCCACGCGGATTCAGGGAACCGGCGTCCTCTTTGCGAGCGCGCTCGTAAGCGGCGGCTGGAACTACACCTCTTTGACGGAGGACCGGGCTTTTTCCGCAGATGCGGTCGTGCGCGGCGTGCATATCAGTTATCAGCACGAAGCTCAGTTTTACGACGAGCAGCCGGTATCTCTCGGCGTCGCATGGCGGCAGCGCCTGCGTTGGTCGAAGGGGCATCTACAGGCTTTTGCCGAATCATCTGACGCGCTCTTTTCCCGCATTTTTACCGAAAAGGATGCGAAGGAAAAATTTGTTTCCTATGACATGCTTCTGACCAATTTTCCAAGCCCGATTTTATCCATTCCGCTTAAGACTGCAAAATTGGCGCTGGCGTTTTTTCTGTGCCTTTCGGGCGTGGCCGGCGGCGGGGGAGAACTTTTTTTAGCTGCGCTCAGTGCGCTGGTCTTTGAGCATATCGCAAATATTCCGGTCGCGGCCGCGCTCTTTTTTCTGGAGCGCGGGCGCATAGGGCCTCTTCGCCTTTACAAAAAAATCTGGTACTGCCTGACTTTCCCGCTTTTCAGCGTCATCGGCGATCTTTCGATTTGCGCCGCCGCGTTCAGAAAAGTCCGCTGGGACCCGATCCCGCACTGCGCTGCGGTCAAAATCGAAGAGATGGAAACAGTCCGGTGCGCGGCGAAAAAGGAACGCTTTCCGAAAAAATTCCCCGAAACGCTCGTTTAAGGGGGCGTGCGCTATAGACGGATAAAAAATTACACAAATGCAATAAAAAATAGGGTTGTAGAATATCTTTTTTTATGATAAAATGAAAAGAAACATAAAAAAGGAGGCCCGTATGAAATTCAAAAAATTATTGGCGCTTATCCTGCTGCCCGTGCTGCTTCTTGCCGGCTGCGGCAAAAACGAAAATCCGTCCGAGACGGGAAATTTACAGGTGGAAACCATACCGGCTGAAATCAAAAACGGCCGCGCGCTGCCCGGATATTATTATGAGAATAATCTGACCGACAGCGCTGCGGATCCATTTATTTTAGAACACGACGGCACCTATTATTTATACAGCACAGGCGGCTCGAAATTCACCGTGCGCACCTCCAAGGATCTCGTCGTCTGGCAGACGCAGAGCGAACCGATCCTAAAGCTTTCCGACCTCGGCTGGGCGAAGGAAAAGGGATGGGCGCCCGAGATGTACGAGTATAACGGGAAGTTTTATCTGATTTTCTCGGCGCAGGGCTATAACGGCCTCCATTCCATCGAAATCGCGGTATGCGATACGCCAAACGGCAAATTTAAGCCGCTTGGGGACTCGCCGTTTTACTCGCCTGATTTCAGCGTGATTGACGGCAGCCTGTTTTTTGACGACGACGGGCGCATCTATATGTATTATTCCAAAGATTGTTCCACCAATACGGTAAACGGCAAGCGCACCAGCCAAACCTGGGGCGTAGAAGTAAAGTCGGATTTTTCCGGCACAATCGGCGAGCATGTGCTGATTTCCACGCCCGAACAGGCATGGGAACTCAAGAGCGGCTCGGTTCTGTGGAACGAGGGGCCGGTGGTTTTCAAGGAAAACGGGACATACTATCTCTTATACAGCGCAAATTATTATGTATCAGAGCACTATTCGGTGGGCTACGCGACCTCCGACAGTCCGCTGCGCCTGTTTGACAAGCCAAGCGATGCCCGCATCCTTTCGGGCAACGGCGAAACGGTCACAGGTCCCGGCCACTGCAACATTCTGCGTTCGCCGGACGGCAGCGAACTGTTTGTCGTGTACCATGTGCACACCGTTCCGCCGAATACCGATCACGGCCGCAGCCTTGCGATCGACCGGCTGGTGATCCGCAATGACGGCACACTCGCCGTGGACGGGCCCAGCCAGACGCGCCGTCCGCTTCCCTCTGGGGTCAACGGCTACCGCCATGTAAATAGCGGATATACCTACAGCGGTACGGGCGAAAAGGCGGAGATCGTGTCCATGTCAAACGTGGACAATTTGTTTGACGGGATTGCCAAAGGCGGGATCAGCGGAATCTATTCGATGGACGAGGGTGGTACGGTAGAGATTACGCTCGGCGCGCCGGAAAAACTCACGGCGGTCATGATCTATCCGTCTACGCAGCAGGACTATGCGCCCGCGTCTGTAGATGTGGAAATCAACGGCAGCTATGTGATCCGGGATATAAAATTCGTCGGCAGTTCAGGGTTTCCCGCAACGGCGACGCTCTCCAATCTGCCGGAGGAAACGGCGGTCGAGCACATCAAGATCACCGTACATATGGGCGAGGGCAAAAATTACGCCGCCTTGAGCGAGATCGTGATGATTACGGAAAAAGAAAAATAACTTAGGTGAATATTTGCCTGTCGAAAAACCTTTGTTTTTTCAACAGAAAGGGTTTGGTGCGCGCGCCGAAAAGCGGCGCTTGCCAAATTCAAATGCGCATACAGAGCGGCGCATGTCCGCTCTGTATGCGCATTTTTATTCGATGGTTTGCTTTCTATCTTTTCTCGGCAGGCTGAAATCCCTGCTGTCAAAAGCCAGGGGATTATTTACAGCCGGCGGCCGCCTTTGCCGGGCATATCCATGCTTTTTGAGCATAAATATGCATGAAATATAAGTATTTGATATTGAACGGCGCAGGGCCTATAATATAGAAAAAACCAAACGCCGTTAAAAAGAAAAGTTTCAGTGCTTTTGCGTGAAAATTCTTTCCTTTTTTGCTGGACATTTTTACAGTTTTCCATATTTTGGCGTTTGGCAGAAAATCCGTGAGAAAAGGATCAGGATAGGATGAGAAATTTTAAGCGTTTGTTTGTCTTCTTGCTGGTTTTGGCGATGGCCGCGTCTTTGACGGCGGCTTTTGCCGCGGCAGAAGATACCGGCTTTTCCGATGTGAATGCCGGTGCATGGTATGCCGGAGCTGTTCGGTACTGCCGGGACAATGATTTGATGAGCGGCACGTCTGCCACGGCGTTTTCCCCTGACGCTGCGATGACGCGGGCGATGTTTGCCGTCGTACTGCACCGTGCGCAGGGCAGTCCTGCCGCCGAATCCGCAGCCTTTTCTGATGTGCCCGCCGGCGCATGGTATTCGAACGCGGCGGCATGGGCGTCCCAAAAAGGCATGATCTCGGGCTATGGCAACGGCCTGTTCGGTGCCGGTGATCCGGTGACCCGTGAGCAGGCAGCCGTCATTCTGTGGCGGTATGCGGGCAGGCCCGCGCCAAGCCAAACGGCCGAAGCCTATGTGGATCAGCATTCCATCAGCGCATACGCGCTGGACGCCGTGGCATGGGCCAGAGAAAACGGCGTGATGACTGGATTGGACGGCAACCGCTTTGCGCCCAAGAGTAGCTTGACTCGCGCCCAAGCTGCCGTCATTCTGATGAATGGTCTTTGGGCGGCGGATCCCACGCCTGCCCCTGGAGACCGAGGCAAAACGCTGGTGGCCTATTTTTCCGCTACTGGGAATACCGGTCGCATTGCAGGCCATTTGGAGACGGTTCTGGACGCGGACCTCTATGAGATCGTTCCAAAAGAGCCTTACACCGCCGACGATCTGAACTATACGGTTTCCAGCAGCCGCGCCAATCAGGAACAAAATGATCCCGGCGCCCGGCCCGCCATTTCAGGCAGCGTCTCCAGTATGGACGGCTATGATGTGGTGTTCCTTGGCTATCCCATC
The DNA here is from genome assembly GCA_958352145.1 of uncultured Eubacteriales bacterium. Lineage (GTDB taxonomy): Bacteria > Bacillota > Clostridia > Oscillospirales > CAG-272 > UMGS902. The sequence continues at coordinate 8,505 of CATWNM010000012.1, read as the reverse complement.
TGGCACGGTCAGGCGCCGAAGATCATTTGCACTTTCTTGGAAAGCTATGACTTTACGGGCAAAACCATCGTGCCCTTCTGCACTTCCGGCAGCAGCCCGATCGGTTCCAGCGCCACGAATCTGTACAGCCTGACTGCCGGTGCGAACTGGCTCTCCGGACGGCGGTTCAGCGCCGGCGCAAGCCTGTCCGACGTCGAAAGTTGGGTTTACGATCTGGATTTGCCAGATCATGACGACGGCACGGAAGCTGTGGATGAGGAGGCGGAAAATCAGATGTATCTTCAGGTTTTTGGCGCGCAGGATGCCGTATGGACAGCTGCGCTAGAAGAAAATTCCTCTGCCGAAGCTCTAAAGGAACTGCTGCGCCAAGGGCCGCTCACCATCCGCATGCACGACTACGGCAATATGGAAAAAGTGGGCCCTGTCGGGCAGGTTCTTCCCGCCGACAACCAGCAGATCACCACCGGCGCGGGGGATATTATTCTGTACCAGGGCAGCAATCTGGTGATCTATTATGACACCAATACATGGAACTTCACCCGTTTAGGCAGGGTGAATAATGTGACGCAAGATGGAATGAAAGCCGTCTTCGGGGATGGGGATGTGACCGTGATCCTTTCTCTGGAAGCGCCCGAAGTGTAAGGCAGTTACAGTAAAAGAAAATCGCGGGGACACAGAGAACAAAGGGAAGGCCGCTGTCGCGTCAATCGTCTGTTTTACTGCTGTTTTCCAGGATTTGCGCCTGTAATTTTTCCAAAAACTTGGCGGCCGGCTTGGAAAATACGGGATATTTTTTCCAAACGATGCTCATGGAGGCTTTTACTGTGGGAGCGAACGGACGAAAGCACAGGCAGCTGTCCCCGGAGAGATTGAGGATCTTATCCAAACAGATCATATAGCCCAGCCCGTCCTCCACCATGAGGGAGCCGTTGAATGCCAAGCTGTATGTGGCGACCACATGGGGAGAAACCAAAATTCCCTGCAGTCTGCCAGGCTCGTCGCTGCTTCGGTTGACGATCAGGGGCTTGTCCCGCATATCCGCCAGTGTGACGCTCTCCCTTTGAGCCAAGGGATCGTCCCGGCGCAGGACGATCCCCCAGGTGTCGTATGTGGGGAGCGCCAGCGCGCTGTATTTTCCGGTGTCGATCTCTCCGAATAGGAGGCCAAAATCAATGAGGCCCCGGTCCAGCTGTTCGGTCACATCCACGCGGTCTCCGCTGGAGATGTGGCAGCGGATGTCCGGATACTGCATTTGGAGACGTTTGGCTGCCCGTGTGAGGTAGTGGACGGCGTGAGTTTCGCCTGCGCCGATATAGACGTCGCCGGCGATGGTTTCATCGGCAAATGCGAGTTCCCCGGCTGTCTTATCCACCAGGTCCAATATCTCGGCGGCTCGTTTCCGCAGCAAAACGCCTTCCTCGGTGAGTGTGATCCGCCGCTTTCCTCGCAGAAACAGCGTTTTGCCCACCTCTTTCTCCAAGTCCATGAGCTGCCGGGACAGCGTGGGCTGAGTCACATGCAGGACTTCGGCTGCGCCGGAAATGCTCTCCGAACGGGCAACCGCTAGAAAATACCGTAAAACGCGCAGTTCCATAAATGTTTTCCTCCTTGATTCAGGTTAATTTTACCGAATGGCGGCTTGCCTGTCAAGCATGAAAATATATATAGTATGCGTATTAAATATAGAAAGAAATTTCGCTGCAAAATGGGTATGGAAAGGAGAGATTCCGATGAAATCAAATCAAAAAGGGAAAGTGATTACGCTGCTTGCGGCGATTCTGCTCTTAACCGGCGCCGCCGGTGTGCATTTTTCACCAAAGTGCCGGCAGATGATGACGGTCCCAAAGAAAGCGATGCACCGCCGGTGTTTCATTCGAACACCGGCGTTCAGTCGGGCGTATCGGAGATTGCCGATCAACTGATTTTGCTTTAGGTCGGTACATTCACAATGGGCAGCCCGGAGAGCGAGCGGCAGCGGCAGGCGGATGAAAATCCGCATACGGCAACGTTTCGGAGTGGTGCTTCGACTATTATGGCGCCTACGATCACGCCGCCGCGGCTGACCCGGCCGGGGTGGCGTCCGGCTCGCTGCGGGTAAACCGGGGAGGCGGCTACAATGATTTTGCCAATCATCTTCCCGGCGCCTATATAGGCTTTGGTTTGGAATTTGAATACGCAGGCGGGCGCGGTCTTTCAGATGCAATCACACAATGGCTGGCGCGAAATGGCATTCCGGAGGGATAACGGCATGAAGCGGCGGGCGAAAGTTCTTGTGGACATGGCGATGTACGCTTTGTTTTTGTATCTAGCGAGCTACCAGGCCGGACGCTCCACGACTGCTCCGCCGCCTGGTGCTTCGTGCTGATAGCGCTCCATTTGGGTCTGCACACCCACGTTTTTCAGAAAAGGCTGTGGACAGGACTTAGAGACAGTTTTTTCGCCTACGCTTATGTGTTTTTGTATTTTCTGACGCTGGCGGCGGGCGCTTGGTGCTTTACGGTGAGCGGACTGTGGCGGACACTCTTTGCGCTGCCCGCCGCGGGCCGCTTTTTTTCGGTGCCCGCCTTTTATCTTCAGCGCACCTTGATAACCATAATGGCCTGCCAGCTTATGCATCTGGCCTTGTCTGCCGGAGATCGGAGGCAGAAAAATCGAAAAGATTGAATTTTGGAAAGCGTAAAAACCGCATAGAAAGCATCCGATTGAAGAGTGGGCGGCGGAAAAGGATACAGAAAAAAGGTGTGCGCCAAACGACAAGCAAAATAAAAAGGCAGGCGCATCTGAAACGGCAGATTCCAGATGCGCCTGCCTTTTTCTGTCTGCGGCCAAAAATGAGCACCGATGCGCCCTGCGGAAATTGCCGGGCGAACCTGCGCGGAAAGTCAACAAAAAAGCCCCGCCTTTTGAGATGAAAAAGGCGGGGTTTTGGAGCTGCTAGCCGGAGTTGAACCGGCGACCTCATCCTTACCAAGGATGCGCTCTACCAACTGAGCCATAGCAGCACAAACAACCGATTTTTATTATAACAATAGTTTTGCGCTTTGTCAACAATTATTTTTCTGAAAATTTCATCTGCTTTTTTTGCGGGAGCCCGACAGGCGGTCCGTTTTTTTTCGCCGGAAATAACGCGCTTTTTCATTTCCCGTGCGCGGCGGCTACGCGCCCTGAAAAAAACCGCTTTTTGGACGTGCGCACAGCGACAGTCCTTTCGGCGCGCGGCGGGTAAAATCAAAGGACACCACAAAAAAGGAGCACGAAAAATGAAGGACTTTCAAAATACCCCCTATGGCCGGGCAGCCGCCTCGGTCGGCGGCTTTTTTGAGCGTGCGCGTGAAAAACTGCATCAAAGGAGCGACGGAGAAATCATCGCCGGCTGGATCCGCGGATTTTTCGCCGCACTCTCTCCCGCTCTGTTTTGCGCGGTGCTCTCGGTCAAAGCCATGCCGCTTTTTACATATCCGCTCGGAATCGCGCTGGTCTCGGCGGCCGGTGGCGAAACGCTGTTTTTTGCGCTTGGCGGAATCGCCGCCGCGCTGCTTACCAAAAATATCCCGCTCGGAATCGGCCTTCTTTCCTGCCTCGGTCTCCGTTTTGCTTTTTCGCGCCTTTTTGCCTCCGACAGTCCCCTGTCGCGCAAAATCCGGCTGTCTGAGCGCATTGAAAATCTGAAAAAGGAAAAACGCACGTTCCGGGATTTTTTGTCCGGCTTCAATGAGGGAACCGCGCTGCGTCTTGCGGTATCTTCGCTCGCCGCGTTCACAATGGGCATGATGCGGCTGGTCGGCGGCGGTTTTTCACCCGGCGATTTGGTGGGCACTTGTCTTGCGGTCGCCTTTTGTCCCTGCCTGACTTATTTGTATACCGGCTGTATGCAGGGCGGTGAAAAAAGCAGCGTTCGGTATGAGATTGGCCTGCTTGCGCTGCTTATCTCGTTCGTCTACGCGCTCTCGGACTTTCGGCCGCTCGGATTTTCGGTTTCCACCCTCGCCGCCGCGCTGATCTCCTATCTGATGGCGCGAAAGGCCAATCCGATGAGCACCGCGCTGTTCGCACTGCTTTCGATCCTTGCGGCAGAGCCCGCGCTCTCGCCTGCGCTTGCCGTTTCGGCCGCACTTGCGGCGCTTTTGTTTACAAAATCAAGGCTGTACGCCGTTTCGGCGGGCGCAATTTCGTTTGCCGGGCTGACCTTTTTCACCGGCGGCCTGCCGCTCTTTGCGGGCAGCTTTCCGGAATATATGACGGGCGTTTTGCTGTCGCTCTCCATCCCCACGGGTTCAGTTGAAAAGCTGCTTCCCTTTTTTGGCGCCGCCCGGCGGAGCAAAGCGATGGAAAATGAAATTCTTTCTTATAAAGAAAAGGAAAACCGGGATACGCTTTCCGACATTTCCGCGTCGTTTGAAGCGCTTTCCAAAACTTTTTTCGAGCTTTCGGATACAAATACCCGCATCGGCGTTTTCGATATGCGGCAGCTTTGCGACCGCGTGTGCGACCGGCACTGCCGCACCTGCGCCGCGTGCGAACTGTGCTGGGAAAGGGACTATGCCGTGACTTTGGATACGCTCAATAAAATCAGCGCGCGCATGTACAAAACCGGGCGCGTGCGGCGGGAGGATCTGCCGCCTGAATTTCTGGCGCGCTGCAAAAGCGCCGATCGTATTTTGGCCGATATTGAGGCGGAAAATACGCGCATGCTGCGCGATCTTCTGCGTGAAGACAAAAGCCGCGCGTTTGCGGTGGATTATGCCGTGTTTGCGCGCATCCTAAACGAAGCGCTGCAAAAAAACGAAGCTGAGTACGCGCCGAATTCCGAAGCGCGCGCAAAGGCGCTTGAATCACTGGAAAAAATCGGGTTCTCGGCGGACAGCATCGGAGTGTACGGCAGCCGCAAAAAGAGCGTATACGCTTTCCGGCTGGGAAGCGGCGCGATGAAATGCCAGGCGGAGACACTCAAGGGCGCGCTTGCCTCGGCGCTCGGCTGCGCTATGGAGGATCCTTTGTTTGAATTTGCGGACGGCGGCATCAACATGATCTGCCGCGCCGCGCCCGCGTATACCGCCGCGTTTTGCCTTTCCTCCTGCGCGGCGCAGAGCAGCGGCGAAAATGGAGACCGCGTGCTCTCGTTTGACAACAAAAACGGCTATTTTTACGCGTTAGTCAGCGACGGGATGGGGAGTGGCGCGCCTGCCGCCGAAAAAAGCCGCGCGGCGGGAATTTTTCTCGAAAAGATGCTGCGCGCGGGGAACAGCGTTTCCTCGGCGATCGAGATGCTTTCCGCGTTTGCCCGCGCGGGCGGCGGCGAGGTGTTTACAACCGTGGATTTGTTTGAACTCGACTGCATCACGGGCAAATGCGCCTTTGTCAAAAGCGGCGCCGCGCCCTCCTTTGTCAAGCGGGGAAACCGCATTTTCAAGATCCGCTCCAAGACGTTTCCGATCGGCATTCTCGAGGATGTGGACGCCGAAAAAACCGCGTTTGACTGCGAGGACGGCGACGCGGTGGTCATGCTTAGCGACGGCGTGACCGAAGATATCGAGGAACCGCTCTGGCTTTGCGAATTTTTGATGTCGGCCGACCTGTACGCACCCGATGCCGCCGAAAAAATTCTGGAGGAAGCCAAACAGCATACGCTTTGCCGGGATGATATGTCCGCCGCCGTGATCTTGATCCGGCGCGCGGAAGAAAAACAGGAAAAAGCCGTATAACGGCTGATTTTTGCAGGGACGCCCGCGCCTTTTGGCGCGGGCGTCCCTGCAAATTATTCAAAACAGGCTTTTTAGAACGTTTTTTGTTCGTTTTGCTTATGGATTTTTGTTTCTTTTCCTCCTGCGCAGCGCAAAGAACGCGGCCAGTCCGGCAAACAGCAGCCCGGCGGCGGCAAGCAGCAGTACGGTTTCGTTTTTGGAGAGAAATGCGCTGCCGGGCGCATCGGGCGATTCGCGAAGCGGCTCAAACAGAAAGCCGTGTGTATTTGCCCATGTTTCGGCGTAAGAACCGGGTTCTCCGGAAAACGCGCGCAGCGCGCCGCAGCCCGAAAATGCGCCCGCGCCGATTTGGGTCACGCTCTTTGGAACGGCGACGCTGCTCAGCGCGGAGCAGTTTTGGAAAGCGTAGACGCCGATTGACTCTACATCTTCGGCAATTATGACGGTTTCAAGCGCGGTGCAGTCGGCGAATGCATAATCGGCGATCACTTTTGTTCCTGGCTTGGTTGTACAGGCGCCGTGAATAGATGCATCGGCTTTGATCAAGTACGCGTCTACATAGAGGACGCCGTCTTCCCAGTTGGCCGCGTTGTTATAATAGTCGGTATTGACAAACGCATCTGGGCCAATGGCGATTATGCCGGCCGGAACTTGAATGCTCGTAAGCGCAGTGCAGTCCCGAAACGCACAGCTTCCGATACCGGTCACGCCGTATTCAACGATTACGGTTTTGATGGAGGATATATACGCGCTCCATTTCGCGCCGTCTGTGCAGTCCTCCATCTCCCCGCTGCCGGTGATTTTCAGCACGCCGGATGACGCGTTCAGGGACCAGGATATGTCCGTCCCGCAGCGGCCTTTGTAGGTATCCGCATCCGCATAGCCGCAGTGCAGCCGGATTCTTTCCAGTTCCGTGTTCGTGCTGCCAATGCAGATTTTGTTCCAGTCCGCGTCACTTCCGCTGTAATAGATATCGGTCAGATTCCCACAGTCGTTGAAGACGTACTCTTCAATTTCTGCGACGCTCTTTGGCAGCAGAATATTTGTCAGCGCTTTGCAGGAATAAAACGCATGGCTTCCAATGCTTGTCACGCCCTCCGGTATCGTGATGCTGGTCAGCGCGCTGCAGCCGGTGAATGTACCCGATTGTATTTTGGCGACGCCCTTTGGAATGTAAATGTTGCTTAGCGCGGCACAGTCTTTAAACGCGTTTTCTCCGATGCTGGCTACGCTCTTCGGCATGAGGATTTCGGTTATTTTTCTGCAATTTTCAAATGCAGAGTCAGCGATATTTTGGGTGCCTGCTTTGATTCTGTACGTCCCGGGGATATCCGTGCGGACTTCGATTAGATTTTGACCAAGGTAGAGGGCGCCGTGTTCCCAGTTGGCATTGTTCATATAAAAAGCGGTATTGGCAAACGCTCTGCGTCCGATGCTTGTCACGCTTGGCGGCAGGACAATATCCGTCAGCGCGGCGCAGCCTTTAAACGCACTGTGTCCGATGGAAGCGACGCTTTCCGGAATGGTGATGCCGGTCAGTGCGGTGCAGTTTTCAAATGTAGAACTGCCAACGGAGGTGACGCTCTTTGGAATCGCATATGTACCCGAATGCGTGCTTGGGCATCGGATCAACTCGCTTTTTTCCTTATTATAAAGAACACCGCTTTCATCATTTGCGTAATGGCTGTTGCCGTCTGCGACCATGAAACCGGAAAGGCTGCCGCAGCCTGCAAACGCCCATTCTTCGATGTTTGTCACGCTTTCCGGAATGGTGATGCCGGTCAGTGCGGCACAGTTGTAGAATGCGTTTTCATGGATGACAAGAACGCTTTCTGGTATGGCGACACCGGTCAGTGACGTACAGTCAGAAAAGACCGACGGTTCAATGCTTGAAAGGCTGTTTGAAAGGGTCACGTTTGTCAGCCGGCTGCAATCGGCAAACGCCGCAAAATGGATGTCGGTGACGCTGTTTGGAATCGTAATGCTGGTCAGCGCTTTGCAGCTGGAGAATGCGGTCTGCCCGATCGAAATCAGGCCGTCCGGAAGATCAATGCGCTCGATCGCGCCGCAGTTTAGGAAAGCGGAATCCTCAATAGCGGTGACGCCTTTGGACAGCGTGATTTCGGTCAGCGACGTGCAGCCTTTGAACGCCCGCCCCCCGATGACGGTGACGCTCTTTGGGATTGTGATGCCGGTCAGCGCGGCACAGCCGTTGAATGCGTTTTGGCCGATGCGGGTGATGCCATCCTCAATAATAACGGTTTTGATATACGGCTGGTGTTCCATCCAGGGTGCGGGGCTGTCTAAATATACGCCGTTGTATTTATATCCGCTGTAGTCCGCCATCCCGCCCGTGCCGGAAACCGTCAGCACGCCGGTGTCCGTGTCAAGAGACCAAAAGAGGTTTTCTCCGCAGCGGCCGCCGGGCATTTCCGCATGGGCGTGCGCCGCCAAAACAGCCGCCGCGCAGAGCACCAAAAGCATGAAAAGATACCGGACAGTTTTCTTCATAATTATATAGCCGTCCTTTCTAATGGATCGCAGAGAGCTCAAAACGCGCCGGATTAACAGTTTTTGCACATTCAGTATACAGGAAAATTTTTTTAAATGCAAGAGGGAACGCGCAAATTCATTTTTTTTCGTCCCGGCAAAAAATTTTTATTTGACCGCGGCACAATTTGTTGTGTTCTTTATTAAGCTTGTCCACAAGATGATGTGAAAAAATAATTTTACAAAAATTTCCATATAAAAAAAGGAGAAAAAGGTATTGACAAGGAGGGGAAGGAGTGGTAGAATGAGAAAG
>CATWNM010000011.1 GCA_958352145.1 uncultured Eubacteriales bacterium | reverse complement strand
GCATACATCAGATTATCCCTGGATGCACCGTTGACGGCAATATCGACGCCGTCCACATTCAGCACCGGCACGAAATATAAACTCCTGCTCCGAAGAATATAATCCAAATTGACGCCCATCAGTGTTCCGTGCCGCTCCGCCAATTCGGCAAGCTCCCCGAGAAACCGCATAAGCAGCGCGCCGGTTATCCCTTCCGCGCCGTGATGCGCGCCGATATAATAAAACTCCTTGGCTCCTTCTCCCACGCGAAACATCGGAATCGCACGGCCCATAATGCTCTCGGTAAGGTAGGAAAATTGAAGGAATTCATAGTTTTTTGACAATACCCATGCACACTCTATCAGCGCCGAATAATCAAATTTAGTTCCGAGCGCCGCCCGAAAGGCCGCGCGTTCACTGCTCGTCATACTCTTCCCTCCCGCATATGCGCACTCAGAAAACTATATTCCTCTGCGGGACCAAATATGACCGCTTCATACCGCATAAACGCATAAAACAGATTGGATTTGATTTTCGTTTCATTTCTGCGATTGGATCATAAGAAAGGAAGCGACGCCGCAATCAAAAGATTGCGGCGCCACGGGCAAATCTCAAATATATTTTTGAAACTTAGTTAAAAGCGTGTCAAAAAAGTATTTACACAAATCAAATACTATAAAAGTTTCGTAAAAAAGACGGCTTTGCCGTCTTTTTTACACCTTGTGGCCGCGCGAGTGACGCGTAAGCGGCGCAAAGACGCGAGTGAACGCGGTCTTTTCTGTCGAAAAACTCTGTTTTTCGACAGTCTTTTAACATGAATTGCAAAATCTAAAAAGAACGTCCGCCCGCATGACCGCCGCCGCCGGAACGCCCGCCTCCCGAACTTCCACCGCCGGAACTTCTGCCGCTATGCGAACTGTCGCTGCTGCTGGAGATTACCGTTACGGCAACCGTTTTATTCACAAAGCGGTCATTTTGTTCCGTCAGATTGAGCGCGGTGTATTTTTCCAGCGGATATACAGCGCCGCGCTGCTTGGTCTTATAGCGGGCATATACGCCGGCAACAGAGCAAACAGCGGCAAAAATCCCGATAAAAGCGGACAACGGCAGCGCATCAAGCATCCGGCGGCCAATACTGCGTGTTTCCGTATAATCGGCGTAACCGTAATCCCCATATCCATCTTTGCTTGGTATAAACGGCTCTTCATTGGAAAAATACGCGGAGGCAAGCGAACAGAATATCTGCGCAGCCTTGGCATATTCCCCGTCCGCCATATAAATCAAAACCGTATCCAAAATATCGTCGCTCTCACGGTTGGAAAGCTGAAACGCCGCCTCGCCTACATCCCGGTTATACTGATACAAGTTGAACGTACGCGCCTGCATATCAATATCAAGCAAAATCATATCAGCCGCGCCGCCGGCATAATCAGGCAAAGCCGTCAACATATTGCCGGAGCCATACTGCATCACGACCACGCATAAAAGGCCGCTTTCCTGCATAACGGCTTCAAAGTCCTTTTCCAGCGCTTCACGTTCCGCATCAGTCAGCAATTCCGCATAATCATATACAAAGGTATATTCAGTTGCAAAAACGCAAAACGTCCATACGGCGCAAAACAACAGCACAGCAATGAATCTGATTTTCACAGCAGCAGACCCCCGATCAGCATACAAAGCGCGGTAACGCCTGTAAGCAGTGAAAAGAATAAGGCGAGCAGCTTGCGGCCGCTGACCGGCAGTTCGCCATAAATTTTGCCCGTATGGCCATTCATCGCGTACGTATACGTTTTTCCGCTTTTCTGATATGTGAGGATCCAAAGCGGCATCAGCGCATAATCCCAAATGTATTTTTCAAGCTGCGTCTGGCAGTTTACTCCGGTAACCGTCGTGTATCCGGTCATCGTATTGCTCAGCAAATTGGCCGAATACCGATTGATCCGTCCGCGCACCTCATCTTCCACACGGTCACGCTCTATATTTCGCTTTTTAGCCAAAAACCCGGACAAGTACGTCATGGTAAATTCCTGAAGCGCTTCCGGCGGAAAAGGTAAAATCCCCTCCAGCATTTTTTTATTTTCCTCGCTGATGGCGCTGGTCGCGATATCTTCAAAATGGATGCCGCCGCGACGGAAGAGACGGTAATTCGAGGTTTCCGTGTATAATTTATTCCCGCGCTTCCATGTCCGAATACGCGTCGCATTGGCGGAAGCGCTCGCGGTCACGTCGGCATCGGTCAGCCAAAAGGGAAAATAAACCCCTCGAATCTGCTCCGCATGCGCTTCGGAGAAAAAGTCACGCGGAGCAAACCATTTCTTGCGTGCAAAGTCCAGAAAACGGGATTTGGCCTCTTTTTGATCATAGGCAAACGGTATGATTTTGTGCGGGCGGAGTTGGCCGGTCAGCCGCCCGGAACAAACGACCGGATTATGACAGTAATAACAAATATCCGCCACCGTATTTTCATCGGCAAAGACTTCGGCGCCGCAGTTTGAACAGGTATAAGAAAGAAGATTATCGCAATATGCCTTGTTTTCCTGTTCGTCTTCCCGGCTTTCTTGTGCGGCGGCGCCGTCCGCCGCCTGCGCCCGAATCTGTTCTTCGGTATATTCGGACAAACAATATTCGCACTTAAAAAGCTGACTAGCCGAATCAAAAGCAATGCCCGCGCCGCAAGAAGGGCATTTGTAGGTCACAACCGACATCGATTATTCCTCTTTTTTTCTGCCGCAGTTGGAGCAAAACTTTCCTTCATTTTCAGCGCCGCATACACACGTCCATTTCACAGGCTTCTTTGCGCCGCACTGCGTGCAGAAATTTCCGCTGTTCTCCGCGCCGCACGCGCATTTCCATGAAGTGTGGACAGGCTTTTTCGAGCCACACTGCGAGCAGAAATTTCCGCCTTTGTTCTCCGCGCCGCACGCACATTTCCAAATCCCGGGATCCGGCGACGCGGCCGGCTGGGCCATCGTCTTTTTCGCCTGTTCCTGCATCTGCGCACGGTTCGTTTCGGTCGCAGCGCCCATAAAATTGCCCGCGGCGCCCATGCCCATACCCATGCCCATAAACGCCTGCGCGCTGCCGCTCTCGTTGCTGCCGGCCGCTTCAAAACCGCGCGCAATCGACCCCTGCACATACCCTTCACGTACAGACGCATCGGAAAGCATTGCGCCCTTATTGCGCATTTCAATCAATTGTTTGGATTCCTCATCATAAGAAATGCTGGCAACGCCGACGGCCGCAACCTCAAAGCCGCGTGTTTTCTTCCATTCCTCGTCCAGTTCATCAGCCATATACCTGGACAATTCAACCGACTTTGAGGCCACATGAGAAATTCGAACACCATCAATGGACATTTTGTTGATTGAAGCCGAAAACGCACTTAAAAACTCCGATAAGTACTGCTCATTGATATCGTTGATATCCACATGCTCGCTGTTTTTCGGAATCGCTTCTTTATAGAATAAAATCGGATTGGTAATTTTTACGGAATACGTGCCGTGCGCGCGCAGAAACAATTCGGAGTTATAAAAGCTGTCAAAATAATTGACCGCAGCGCGCGTGCCAAATTTAATGCCTTTGATTTCCTGAAGATTCACAAAATACGCTTTCTGCGTATAAGAAGGCGTACCGCCAAACTTAAAACGCTGCCATACATCCTTCAACGCATCGCCGAACTGGCCGTTAAAGAGCGACGGCGCACCCTTGTTATCGACTTTATAATAGCCCTCCTCCGCGGTATAATCTACGATTTTCCCGCCGTCTACCAGCATCATAAACTGATTGGGATATACATGGATGACCGATCCATCGCTGATGACATCCTCCGTACCCTTCTTGTTGGAAGAACGCGCGCCGTTATGCACCAAAACGCCTTTGGTAAATACCGTCGTGTCGCTCATCTCATACGGCTCGATCGCATCCAGCCACTGGTCGCCAAGCGCGCCGCCAAGCGCGCCGGCCGCTGCTTTAATAATACCCATCGTTTTTTCCTCGCTTCATAAAAATAATCAGATTGGCACTGTTTTTATTTTACTGTATTAACGCTGTTTTGTCAATCTTTTCGCAATCTCGGAAAGAAATGATCGGCATACATCTACGCGCAAAACGGTGTCCGGTTCAAAAATTTGCAAGCAGCCGCATCCCGGACTTGACATACGAAAATTTTTATGATACTATAAATTCTACAGTCTGCCGGAATTTCTATGGAGGGATATCGAAGCGGTCATAACGAGGCGGTCTTGAAAACCGTTTGGGCGAAAGCCCACAAGGGTTCGAATCCCTTTCCCTCCGCCAAAAGCCTAACGCATTTGCGTTAGGCTTTTTGTATTTTTGAGCCGCAGTTTTATTTGTCGAAAAAAATCACCCGGGTAAACTTGTCAACATACAATGCATTAGACAGTATCCACAGTGGCAAATACTGTCGAAATCAATCATGAAAGGAGAGATTTCATGTTAGAATTATCTGATTATCCCGATACCGGTCAAGTTCGGGTTTATGATATCGAGGCGATTTCACTGCCGATCGTCTATAACAAATTCGGTGACCATGATCCGAACGGACTCATGTATGTCCTCAAACAAGACTCGAAGCGTATTCAGCAAAAAGCAAGAGAATTGTTCGCTCTGCCTACGCCTCAACCCTGCGAGGAGGTACAACCACTGGTCATTCGGGCAAATGTGGGCGACACGGTGCAAATCAATTTTGAAAACAAATTGAACCGCCGTGCCTCTATCCATGTGCAAGGACTTTCTTACAATGTACTAAATTCCGACGGCGCAAATGTCGGTTTCAATCCCGATACTACGACCGACCGCCGCATTCGCTATATTTGGAAAGCGGACAAAGAAGGGGTTTACCTGTTTTCGGATATGGCAGATACCCGAAGCAATGACCAAGGCACCAATGTGCACGGTCTGTTCGGTGCCATAATCGTGGAAGCGGCAGGCTCTTTTTGGTCGGATCCGATATCCGGAAAGCCGTTGGACAGCGGACTGTTTGCAGACATTTACCATCCGGCAAAACCCGCGTTTCGTGAATATGCTGTATTTTTCCATGACGAGCTAGAAATCAACACAAAGGACGGACAACCGCCTATTGACCCGCATACAGGACTCCCAAACGGTACAACTGCTATCAGCTATCGCGCAGAGCCAATGCGCAACCGTCTGCCATTAGACCACCACGGCGATCACACAGATACGGCAGAAGATATTTCCATGAGTTCCTGGGCGTACGGTGACCCTGCACCTCCTATTTTAAAAGCGTATGTCGGAGATCCTTCCAAAATACGGCTAATCCACGGCGGAGTACAGGAAACGCATGTCTTCCATCTGCACAATCACCAATGGCGGCTGGAGCCGGATGACCCAAAATCTACAATCATTGACTCTATCTCGATCAGTCCGCAGGAATGCTATACGCTGGATATCCTATACGGCGCGGGCAGCTTTAACGGCATGATCGGAGACGCTATCTTCCACTGCCATCTCTACCCACACTTTCACGAAGGAATGTGGACGCTGTGGAGAATATTTGACCGTCTGCAAGACGGAAGCGGATTCTATCCGGACGGAACGAAAATTGACGCGTTGATGCCGCTTCGTGACCGTCCGCTGCCGCCTAAAAAAGATAAACTGCACCCCGGATATCCGAATTTTATCAATGGAAAATTCGGCGAAGAACCGCTGCAGCCGCCGCTCGGAATTCTAGCAGAAGATGAAGGAAACAGCCCGAAACCTTCGCCGACCGAGGAAGCAAATTTTGCCTCAAACTTTGTACCAGGCGCACTGTATACGGATACCTGCCCATGCGGTACGGATGAAAATATTAAGGTGTTTGAAATTGCAGCGGTACAAGCAAAACTGATTTACAACCGCTTTGGATGGCATGACCCCCAGGGCCGATTTTTTGTATTGAAGGAAGAGATCGAAAAAGCCGGCACGCTGGATGATTATCTAAAAAAGGTAGAGTGCGGAGAGATCCGACCCGAACCGTTAGTGATCCGCGTCAACGCAGGCGATTGCATTGAAATACGACTGACAAATCTTTTGCCAGAATTTATTGAGGGCAGCGCCTTTCAGTTAAAGACGCTGACCGACATCGTCGGGTACCATATCCATTTGGTAAAATTCGACACCATCGTGTCCGACGGTGCGGCAAACGGATGGAACAATATTGCGGGTGCACGAAAGTATGAAACGATTGTCGAGCGTTTTTTTGCCAACGAAGAACTGAATACAGTGTTCTTTCACGATCACCTGTTTGCCAACATGCACCAGCAGCACGGCATGTTCGGCGCCCTAATCGTGGAACCCGCCGGTTCGATCTTTCTTGATCCCAAGACAGGACAGGAAACAACCAGTGGTACAAAAGCTGTGATCCGCACTGCCGACGGCAAGTCATATCGGGAGTTTGCGCTGTTTTTGCATGATTTTGCCCTGCTGTTTGACAAGGACGGAAATCCGCTGAATCCGCCCGAGCATCCCGGCTCTGACGATGACCCGGGCGTTATGGGCATCAATTATCGCTGTGAGCCGATGCGCGAACGGCTGAAAAAGGAAAATGACCCTGCTCATATTTTCAGTTCCTTTATATATGGAGATCCCGACACACCGATTCTCGAAACCTATCCCGGAGAGCCCATACGCATCCGACTCCTAGACGGTGCACACGAAGAACAGCATGTCTTTAATATCACCGGACTGCCATGGCGAAAAGAAATCACAGATACCGCTTCTCCGCTGGTTCAATCGCAGACGATCGGCATTTCCGAGGCGTTCAACCTGCATATTGACGAGCCCTACCCCGCAGGCGATTATCTGTATTACTCCGGCGGAATAGACGATTTGTGGCTTGGCATGTGGGGAATCATACGCGCTCATTCTACGCCGCAGAAGGATCTGCCGCCCTTATGCGGCATCCGTCCGATCACTTCTGTGCAGCCGCCGCTTGAAGCAGTCGTACGCAAATTTGAAATTGCCGCCATTCAGAAAA
This sequence comes from uncultured Eubacteriales bacterium, assembly GCA_958352145.1. Taxonomy (GTDB): domain Bacteria; phylum Bacillota; class Clostridia; order Oscillospirales; family CAG-272; genus UMGS902. Next base: position 54,883 of record CATWNM010000011.1, on the reverse strand, counting down.
ACCTTATTTATAACCGTTTCGGCGATCACGATCCGGAAGGCTTAATTTTTGTTCCTATGGAGCAGGCACACGATATATTGCGCGGAAAGAAAGAACCGATACCGCTGATCCTGCGCGCAAACGCCGGGGATTGGATTGAGGTAACGCTGCATAATCTGTTTGATAAGGACACGCCGATCAAGCATAACGAATATCCCTCTGTGCCGTTGGATCTGCTCCATGTCCCAAGCAACAGAGTTTCGCTGAATCCTCAATTTTTAAAATATGATCCGATATATTCCTCCGGAATCAATGTCGGATATAATGCTTCGGAACAAACAGCTGCTCCAGGAGAAAGCATTCGATATCTGTGGCACGCAGATAAAGAATACGGCACCGTTCTGCTAAATTCCTTCGGCGATTTGCGCAATCACCGGCATCACGGATTGTTCGGCGCTATTATCATTGAACCTGCGGGAGCAAGATATTATAGCAGCATTCGACCCATGAAAGAGAATTACAAAGAACAAGCTGTTATCACCGCACCGGGAATGGACGCATATCGCGAGTTTGTTCTGTTCGCCCACAACGGCATCCGCCTTCTTGATACAGACGGTACGCTGATCAAAACAACCGAACAAGGGCTTGCAGACAATGAAAACGGACACGGAGCGCCCGACCATGAGGATACCGGCGAAAAAGGTTACAACTATCGATCGGAACGCTTTCTAAACCGTCTAAATCGCAATCAACACATCGCAAAGATATTCGATTCCAAGACACACGGCGATCCCGCGACGCCGCTGTTACGATCCTATACCGGCGAGCGGGTCATGATCCGTCTGCTGATGCCTGCAGACAAACCGAGAAATATCAGCTTTGTGCTGCACGGTCATCGCTGGAAGGCGCAGCCTGAAGATCCGTTTACCCGTACGATTTCCGCTCAAGGCGCAGTCAGCGTCGGCAACGTCTTCAACATCCAACCGGAAACAATATGCGATCCCGGCGATTATCTATATCGCTCCGGCTCGCTAAGGTGGGACGTAGAATCTGGCATGTGGGGGATTCTCCGTATAAAGAAACGCGGTATCCGATGCCGCTGTGAATCCACTTGCCGTAATGTAAAACAGTGGTGGGATAAAAAGAGAGGCAAGTTGTAAAAATATAATTTCAAATCACCGTAATTTTACTGAAAAGTTGCGGTGATTTTTCGTATATAGTAGAAAAATATTGAATGATATAAAATGAACCGGCAATAAAAATGATGAAAATACGCTTTTTCATACCACGCGAGTTCATTCGCATAACAATAGACATCCAAATCGCGCTACCTTTTTAAAAGGCACTTCTGCCAAAGTGCTTTTTTACTTATCCAGCATTCTGCATAATCGTTCATAGCTTATGCACACAAAAACCATATCTATAGTCGTTTTATTCCTGTAAACATCCGTTTTTCTTATGAAACCGGGCGCGGTTTTACAGCGTCCATTGGACAAAACCTTATGCAGGCGCCGCACCCGCGGCATATCTCGCCATCAATTGAGAACGCGCCCTCCGCACTGATCATGATCGCACCGAAAGAACATTCCATATCGCAGGTTCCGCATCTGATGCATTTGCTTCTGTCAATATAATATTTCATCTTATCCTCCCGTCAGGCTTTCTTGTCCGCTCTCTTATGATGCTTTATCATGCGAAGCTTCAGATAAAGCTTCGGCATATGATTGACGAGACAGTCCCTGAACATATTGCGGACGGCGGCATAGCGATCATGCCACCGCACAAGAAATTTGTACGGTACCCTTTTGCCGGTGACGCGGCAATCCAGCCACTTTTCATAAACCTTGCCGATGCGCCCAGACATTTTATACGCCCACTTATACCGGCGAACGAAATGCATAAAGTATCCCTCAATAAACAGCACCTGCTCCTCCGGGAACTGGGGCTGCACAAGCGGGACCCGCCTTTTCGTGAAATCCCCCGCCGGAATAAAGCCCGCCGCTTTCGAAATTTCAAAGAGCGGCGTCCCCTCATAGGGATAAAATATGTTCGGAATCACACGATCGCTTCGAATACGTGCATTCAGCTTGATCGTCTTAAGTGCACGGCGGATATCCTCATACGGCAGTCCGATGATGTTATAGGTAAGCTGCGCGATGCCGTACTTGTGGAACCAGTTCGAACACCGGATAATCATTTCGTCCGTCTGATAGCGCCGCAAATATTTAAACCGCATTTCGGGATCGCCCGATTCAAGTCCCATGTCGATCGTATAAAATCCGGCTTCTTTCATTTTTCTGACAGTATCTTCGGTGAGAATATCAAACCGAATATTGCCCGTGCACGGAAGCCCAATCTCATTTTTATACATCTCAATAAACCTATCGAACCAGTCTGGAAACATATTAAAAATCGCATCTCGGAAATTTATGAATTTGATATACGGATGTTTGGCGATCAGCGTTTTAAGGTAAAGTATCGCGTTTTCGGGCGAGCGGAAGCGCGCATAAATTTTCCGATTTGGATATACTTTGCGAAAGTTTCCGTTTCCGCAATACGTACAGTTATAAAAGCACCCGCGGCTTACAACGGCAATAGCGGTATTGACCTTTGAAGATTCGAGATTGTCATAGTCAAAAAGGTCGAAATCGGGAATAGGCAGGCGATCAAGATCGGAAAAAAGCGGCGCGATGGGATTGTGTTTAAAGGAACCGTCGGACATCTTAAAATAGAGGCTTTCAATGTCCGTATAGTCTTTGCCGGCGGCCATCCTGTTGCATAGTTCCAGTTCGGGATATTCGCCGTCGCCTACGCACACGCAGTCGACCCCCTCTGCGGCGAGCACCTCATCGGGCACAAGCGTGCAATGATAGCCGCCGCAGAGGATGAAACTGTCCGGGTATTCCTGCTTGATCCACTTAATATAGGTCCGCACATCGGGGAACGCAGTCGTGCGCACTGAGATTCCGATCACATCAAATCCATCATTGGCCTCCCAGCACTTTTTGAACTTCTGTTTAAAATCCTCCTCGGTGTGCAGATAGAGCAGATGCATGAGTTTGACATTGTGTCCACCTTGCTTGAGGACGGCGGAAATCGACGCAAGCCCCTCCATATAGTTGCCGCCGCTCGATTTGCGGGTACAGTCGCGATCCGTATAATCCGGATAGATCAGCAGCACGCGTGCACTGCGTTCGTGTAAATCGGCCATAATCGTTTATCTCTCCATATGTCTTCAATAAAAAAACGCGCTTATCTCGATACAAATATTGTATCAAAATCAAGCGCGCTTTTTTCGAAAATATCCCTGCGGTATTCCTATATTTTCATACGGAAATTCTCACGATTTTTCTACGAAAGCGGCAGCGTAACACAAAACTCTATGGTCTCATCCTCGCTTTTTGCCGTTATCGTCCCCTGATGTAGCGTTATGATCTCTTTTGCAATGGCAAGTCCAAGACCCGCGCCGCCATTGTTCGAACTACGGGAAGCATCCATACGGTAAAATTGCTCAAACAACCGGTCGAGTTTCTCCTCCGGAATCGTGCTGCCGCTGTTAATAAAGCGAATCGTCACGTTGCGGTCGCTCTGCGCAGCATAAATCTTTATCACGCTGTTGTTATAACAGTAAAATACCGCATTGCGCAGCAAATTATCAAATACGCGCTGAATTTTGTCCGCATCGCAATTTATCATAATATTCGGCGGCAAACCCAACTCACATCGCAAATTTTTCTCAGAAAGAATCGGCGCGAATTCAAAAGCAAGCTGTTCCAGCAAACGGCTCAGGTTGACCGTCGAATATTCAAGCGTAATATTTGAAAGACTAAATCTTGTTACATCGAAAAGCTCGCCGATAAGTTCCTCAAGCCGCTCCGCTTTTTCCAAAGAGATCGATAAATATTTATTTCGGAGTTCTTCAGATATTTTCGCCTCATCCCGCATCAGCGTCAAATAACCAATTACGGACGTCAGCGGCGTTTTCAGATCATGGGCAAGATAAACGACAAGATCGTTTTTTCGCTGTTCTGCAAGCGCCGCATCCTGCTTCCTTTTGGCAAGCGTATGTTTGATTGTATTGATCTTTTTTTCAATCGGACGCAGTTCAGAGCTAAGGCGGACGTCTTCTTCACTTTCCTCAATCAAAGCGTCTATGCCTCTGTGGATTTGCAGGAAATACTTGATAAACTGATTCAGTGAAAAACGGAAAATGACGAAGAACGCAATGATAATCGCCGCCGCAAAATACAAATCTATATAGTTGCGGACATTGGCATAGTAATACTGCCGTGCATGCTCAAAATCCAAATGAAAAAATTTTTGAAATATTGCCACGATCCAATTGGCAAACCTGCCTTGAAGTATACATATGTAAAGAAACCCAATGATACCGATAGAAATGAGGGCCATAAGGACAATTCTTAGGAACAGTTTTGTGCGGAGTTCGGAATACGCTCCATACTCCTTTATATTTCTATTTTTCAACGGTATAGCCCACCCCCCATACGGTTTTTATAAATTTCGGCTGCTTTGCAGACTCTTTCAATTTTTCGCGAATCCGGCCGATATGCGCCATTACGGTGTTGTTATTATTAAGATACTTTTCTCCCCAGACAGCTTCAAAAAGCTCCTCGGAAGAAACGACTTTGCCTTTGCGCTCGCATAAATACCAAAGCACAGAAAATTCTATCGGCGTTAAAGGAACCTCTTTGCCAAACAAAAAGCATTTATGCGAATTTTTATTAATCAGCAATCCCCGAATGTCAAATTCAAGGGGCGGTTCCGCTTCAGTTTTCACAGGTACATTATAACGCATGTAACGCCGCAATTGCGTCTTTACTCTTGCCACGACCTCAAGCGGATTAAACGGCTTGGTGATATAATCATCCGCACCGATCGTAAGCCCTTGTATCTTATCGCCGTCGGCAACCTTTGCTGTCAGCATAATCACAGGATAAAAATGCTTTTCTCTGATTTTTTGGCATATATGAAACCCGTCTGCATCCGGCAGCATAACATCTAAAATTGCAAGATCGAGTTTCTGCATCTCAATACATTTCAAGGCGTCTGTCCCGTTATAAAATTTATAGACAATATACCCGTCATTTTTTAAATAAAGTTCGATCAGGTCGGCTATTTCCTTTTCATCATCCACAATTAAAATTTTCTCATCCATTTTCATTCACCTCATACTTCTTTGACGATCAAACGCGCTGGAGCCACATACTGTATAGTTACATTTTTTCTACGCGCTTTTCATACGCGATTTTTCATGCTGGGCAGACGATTTTCAATCGCATCTTGACAGCCGCACCCGCTGCATATTCAGTTGGAGCAAGTGCCCCGGCAAGGCGCATGATTGAAAGCCGTTTGATCCCTTTACGAATAATATACACGTAAAACTTGATTTTATCAACCTGTATATGGGAACGCACTCAAAAAAATATATACGCTGATTTGTCGAAAATCATCGTAAAACCACAGCGAAAATATTCGGTACGTACCTATCACGTACTTAACCCCACCAAAAACACAACATATAGTTTCAAAAACAAAGAGGAGCCACAATATATTGTGACTCCTCTTTGTTTGGCGGAGAAGGAGAGATTCGAACTCTCGAACCCTGTTAGGGGTTACGCGATTTCCAGTCGCGCGCCCTCGACCAACTAGGCGACTTCTCCAAACGCACCATCGGCGTGCTTGTATATAATAGCATAAGCCAAGTCAAAAATCAAGTAGAAATTTAAAATTTTTAAGCGTTCGCATAAAAAACTGAAATATGCACTGCTTACTTTCGCCGCTACTTTTATCCACCCAAGCTTTTAAAAATTATTTTTCCCTTTTTTCAAGCTTTTTATTGAAAAGCCAAGAAAATTACAGTACAATAAACTCAAATTTTTATGAAGAAAAACGGGTAACCGGCAATGAAGCAAACGCAGCGCCAACAAAATCCATTTCAAAACACGAACTCCAACAAACGATATTATACCTATAACTATTATCTGCGCAATACTTTCGGCGGAAAATGCGTCAAGATTCCCATAGATATCGGCTGTACATGTCCAAATATCGACGGTACACGCGGATATGGCGGCTGCATATTTTGCTCCGGCCGCGGCAGCGGGGATTTTGCGCCGCCGCCAACGTTGTCTATACGCCGTCAATATGAGATAGGCTGCGAAAGGCTGAAGTCAAAATGGGAAATTGTGCGAACGATCCCCTATTTTCAAGCACATACGAATACGTATGCGCCGACGGCGTTTTTGCGCGAAAAATTTACCGAAGCGCTGTCGCTTCCCGGCGTGGTAGGAATAAATATTGCTACCCGCGCAGATTGTCTAAACGCCGAGGCGCTCAGTCTGCTTTCCGAATTGGCCGAAAAAACGACGCTTACCGTAGAACTGGGCCTGCAGAGCGCCAGCGACGAAACCGCACGGCGGATCAATCGCTGCCACACATATGCGGAATTCTGCACCGGATATGCGGCGCTGCGCGCCGCCTCTTCCAAACTCCAGATCTGCGTGCATTTAATCAATGGCCTGCCGGGTGAAAATGAAAGTGATATGCTGGATACAGCCAGTGCGGCCGCCAATCTGCATCCGGATCAAATAAAATTTCATCTGCTGCATGTGCTGCGCGGTACTGTATTGGCCGAAATGTATACCCGCGGTGAATATTCGCCGATGACGCAGGAGCGCTACATCCGCGTGCTGGCCCAGCAGCTTGCGCTCCTTCCCCCTGATATCGTTATCGGCCGGGTGACCGGTGACGGCGCGCCTGAGACGCTGCTAGCGCCGTTGTGGAGCCGAAAAAAGTTCGGCGTGCTCAATGCACTCGACCAATACCTATATGCACAGAACTTATGGCAAGGGAAAAATGCAGAGAAAACTTGTCCATAATTTACAAAAAAACCGTCTTTTATTCTACGAACATACTGCAAAAAGTTCAAACAAACTATTGAAAAGTGCTTCCGCTTTGCTGTATAATGATTATATTAAACTTGCAGAAAAGGAGCGAACATTATGGCGAACACGATAACCAAAAACATCCGGAACATTGTGCTTTTGGGGCATGGCTCAGCCGGAAAAACCTCTTTGGCAGAGGCAATGCTCTTTTACAAAAAGCTGACCGACCGACTCGGAAAAACAACCGACGGAAATACGGTCTGCGATTATGATCCTGAAGAAATCAAGCGCGGCTTTACGCTTTCGGCCGCCATGATTAACTTTATACACAACGATATTAAAATCAATGTTATTGATACGCCTGGATACCTTGGCTTCAAAGGCGAAGCCAAACAGGCGGCGCGCGTCGCCGACGCGGCGATCATTGTAGTCGATGGCCGCACCGGCGTACAGGTCGGTACGGATCTAGGCTGGGATTATGCGACCGAAGCAAAAATTCCCAAATCATTTTTCATCAACCGTTTTGACGACGGTGAGGCGCGCTTTGCCAAAGTGTTTTCAGCGCTCCGTGAGCGCTACGGCGTTGCGGTTTGTCCGATTTTCATCCCGATGATCGAAGGAGACCATGTCGGCGGCTTTTTAAACCTGATTGACATGAAGGTATACAAATATGATGACAAAGGCAATTTGTCCCACGGCATCAGTATTCCGTCCGATTTTGTCGGCACGGCACATGAATACCGCAACATGCTGCTTGAATCCATCGCGGAAACCAGCGAAGAATTGATGGAAAAATACTTTGCAGGCGAGGAGATCACGCGCGACGAGGCCGTGGAAGCGATCCACCAGGGGATCATAAACGGCGGGATCGTTCCGGTGATCTGCGGCTCTGCGGCCAAGGTATGGGGCGTCGGCCCTCTGCTGGACGTAATCGCCGATTCTTTCCCCCGGCCGACGGCGCGCGGCGCAGAGCATTCCGTAGACGGAAGTGAAATTGCTATCGAAAAAGACGGCGAACCCGCTCTGTTTGTATTCAAGACCATCGCCGATCCTTTTGTGGGGAAAATGACGTTTTTCAAAGTGATGAATGGCGAAGTGCGCCGCGATATGACGCTGAAAAACGCGCGCGGCGGCGAAGAAAAGCTGAACAAGATCTATACCGTGTGCGGCAAAAAGCAGACGGAGGTTAATTCACTTTGCTGCGGCGATATCGGCGTCACCGCAAAACTGAACGACACCAATACCAACGATACGCTGAGCACATCCGGCAAAATTCGATATGCGCACGTGATTTCGCCGGTTCCTTATATGGCCAAAGGCATAGTCCCGGTAGCCAAGGGCGATGAGGATAAAATTTCTCAGGGCATCGCTAAATTGTTAGAAGAAGATTTGACGCTGCGCTTTGAAAACAACGCCGAAACCAAACAAATGCTGATTTACGGTCTTGGAGACATGCATTTAGACGTCACTGTCGCCCGTCTGAAAGCGCGCTACGGCATCTCTGTTGCGCTCGAAAAGCAAAGAATCGCTTATCGCGAGGCCATCAAAAAGAAAGTTTCCGTCGAAGGCAAACACAAGAAGCAGTCCGGCGGGCACGGACAATACGGGCATGTCAAAATCGAATTTTCTCCCAGCGATACCGAGGGGCTGACGTTCACCGAAAGCATTTTCGGCGGCAGCGTGCCGAAAAACTTCCACCCCGCCGTGCAGAAAGGGCTGGAAGAGGCCATGAAAAAAGGCGTGCTGGCCGGATTCCCAATGATCGGCCTGAAAGCCAATTTATTTGACGGATCTTATCATGACGTCGACTCCTCTGAAATGGCCTTCAAAATGGCGGCGTCTATTGCGTATAAAGAGGGCATGAAGCTGGCGGCACCCGTCCTGATGGAACCGGTCATGGCGCTGAGCGTATATGTTCCCGACTCTATGGTCGGCGACATCATGGGCGACCTCAATAAACGGCGCGGCCGCGTGCTCGGGATCAATCCCGATGAAAATAAACACGGTTCTACCATTATAGAAGCGGAAGCGCCGCAGGCCGAATTACTGGAATATACTGTAGCGCTTCGCTCCATGACGCAGGGACGCGGACGGTATGATATGAAATTTGTACGTTACGAAGAAGTACCCGCGCCGGTGGCCGAGAAAATCATTGCCGAAAATAAAGCCAATCTTGAAGAATAAATACGCGCTTCTTGGCCCAAAGCAGCCGGGAGCCGGTCAATATGACCGGCTCCCGGCTGCTTTTTATTACACTGTCTTGGGAGGACAAGGTAATCACTCATCAAAATGCGCGATAAGGCCCGCGACTGCAATCGCAGCGCAAACCGGAAGTCCAATATAAAATGGCACGGCACCGCACTCCATGCCGCCGATCATCCCAAGCGCTGCAACAAAACTGGCTATCGTTGCAGCCACGCGCAGATCCAGCGCGCGCAGCCGCAGAAAGGCCGTCTCAAAAAACGCACGAAGATAGAGCCATAGGATTCTCACAAGCGACCGGTTTTTCTTTGCGCTGACATTTCCACTGTATGTATAAGCGTTATATGCGTTCATTTTTGCACCCTTCCTGCATTTTTGTTTTTCTTGTGTCTCTATTTTATCACCACTATTGGAAAATGTCAATACATTTTTTTAAAATTATTTCCTGTTTTGAAAAAATATTTTATCTGTTTAGAAAAAATATCAAAAAATGTATTTACTTTTTGGATAATGAATGTTATAATCGAATTAATTAAAAATATATTTGACTTTTTATCCAAATTTGTAAAAAGGAGCGCCGTCCATGAACTTTTCCGAGCGAGTCAAAGCTATAAAAAAGGAAAAAGGAATCACCAATGAAATGCTGGCGGAAGCCAGCGGCATTCCGATGGGAACGCTCGGGAAGCTGCTTTCCGGGTTTACGGAAGAACCCAAGCTCTCGACTGCGGTGGCCATAGCCGGCGCGCTCGAATGCGCCCTTGAGTACCTTGCCACCGGGCATGACAGGCTCTGCCTCACCAGGGAAGAAAGCGCACTGATTGAAAAGCGCCGAACGCTGGACACGCACGGTCTGCGTATCTGCGATTATATATTAAACGAAGAATATATGCGCTGCTGTGCAGACGCGAGAAATGTCCGCGCAGAAATTCCCGAATCCATTTTCCGCAGCTGTACAAAAGCCAAAAGCCGTGAGAAAACGCGGATTATACCGCTTTATGCGGACCGAGTATCCGCCGGGACCGGCGTGTATTTGGAATCGAGCAGCGCCTCGGCCATTCGGATTCCCGATAATGAGAAAACGAAAGAGGCCGACTTTGCCCTGTGCGTCTCCGGCGACTCGATGGAACCGCGTTTTTCGGACGGCGATATTTTGCTGGTTCACAGCGCTTCCGAGGTGAATCCCGGCGAACTCGGTATTTTCGTGTGCGACGGCGAAGGATACTTTAAAAAATTCGGCGGGGACTGTCTGCTCTCCTTAAATCCAAATTACGCGCCGATTTCGATTCCCGCTTTTTCCGAATTTGCCTGTCGCGGACGTGTGCTCGGTTCCCTGCGCTCAAAAAAATAAATCCGGTTTGCTTTCTCATATTGCTTTTCACTCCCTTTAATGGTATAATTAAATTCAATCCACGTTTTTACCGTTTAGCCGGCAATGTCCCATTTGTATCTATACGGACTATAACGGCCTAGCGTTTACTTTGCTATCTGTTGAAGGGAGAATTCCATGGTCACCATCGGCATCGACATTGGCGGCAGTACTACAAAAATTGTAGGCTTTTCCTCCAGAGATGATCATCGGTTGATCGAACCGATCGCCGTCCGAGCCACAGATCCGATTACTTCTGTTTACGGCGCGTTCGGAAAGTTTATCAATTTAAACAATCTGGAGCTTTCCGACATTGAAAAAGTCTCAATCACCGGCGTCGGCTCCAAATATATTACCAAACCACTCTATTCTCTGCCCTGCGAAAACGTGCCCGAATTTCGCTGCATTGGCCTCGGCGGACTGTATCTATCGGGGCTGGATGAGGTCATTGTCGTGAGTATGGGTACCGGCACGGCCTTAGTACATGCCCGCCGCGACGGAGAAATCGAATATCTCGGCGGCACCGGCGTCGGCGGCGGCACATTAGTCGGCTTATCAAAAAAATTGTTGGATATCGGTTCCGCCGAGCATATTTCTGAACTGGCAGCAAACGGAAACCTCGATCATATTGATCTGCGCATCAAAGACATTACCATGACCAGTTACGATCTCCCCGAAAATATGACCGCCGCAAATTTTGGAAAGGTCAGCGAACTTGCGACAAAAGAGGATTTTGCACTCGGACTGATTAATATGATTTTTGAAACGGTCGGAATGATGGCCGTATTTAACTCCCGAATGCACAAAACGAAAGATATTGTTTTAACCGGGAATTTGACGCAGATTCCACAGGCGGCAGAAATTTTTCATACGCTTTCTCAAATGTTTGACGTACATTTTCTAATTCCAAATCGGGCGCAATATTCAACCGTCATCGGAGCGGCGCTCTGCGCGCTTTAAAACGCGTTCAGGAGGAATATGAAACCGAAAATGATATTGTTTGACTACGGTCAAACGCTGATTGTCGAGCCCCAGTTTGACGCGAAGCGCGCCAATCTCGCAGTCTTACAACATGCTTCCGGCCACACAAATATGACGCCGGATGAAATCTGTGCATTTTCCGAAAAATTGTTTTGTCTGCTCTCCGAAAAAGTGTGCAGAGACTGCCGGGAGATCGATGATGTAAAATTTCAGCAGCTTCTGTATGAATATGCCGGCCTTACGCTGGACATTTCTTACGAACAGGCGGATCTTCTTTTTTGGGATACCGCTACGCACGGCTCTTTTGCCTCGCCGGGTGCTGCAAAAGCGCTTGCATATCTGTATGAACAAGGCATCCGCACCGGCGTAATCAGCAATCTTTGCTTTTCGCAAAAGGCGCTGAAAACAAGGCTGGATCGCTATCTTCCTGACAATCATCTGGAATTTATCATTGCCAGTTCCAGCTACATTTTCCGAAAACCCGAGACCATATTATTTGAAATCGCACTCCGCCGCGCCGGCCTCGCAGCGAAAGAGGTCTGGTTTTGCGGCGATAATCCCACGGCGGATATCCAGGGCGCTTATAATGCCGGCATGCATCCTGTACTGTATACCGGTGCGCATATGCGTGATTATTCTACGCTGCCTGATCTCCCGTTTGATCAGATCGACTCTTTTTCCGATCTGATTACGCTCGTTGAAAACGCTTGATTTTTTCTTTCTAAATTTAGTTATATCACTTTGCAAGTCCCATAAATGGGACTTGCAAAGCATTTTTGAAAAACTCAAACCAAAACGCTGCGCATATTGTGGCTAGGAAATATGAATTATGTTCGATTCTATATATCAGATTATGAAATCTGGCTCCGTAATCGGGATGTTCCTTGAAGTTGTACCAATTACTTGTTTGGTGGGACTTATTTATGCAATTTATCGCTTCGCCAAAATCAAGAAGCACAAGCTTTCTGTTGTGTGGGGAACAGAAATCATGCGCTGGCTTTTTGTATGCTATCTGACAGGGCTTATCAATCTTATCCTTGTTCCGAGCAATCTTTGGGGCTGTATTTGGTTTTTCTTGAAAAACGGCTATAAAGGTGCAGATTTATATCCGCTATTTTCCGGCAGCTTTAACTTTGTGCCAACACTCATAAAAGTTTTTACAGGAGAATTGACCGTTGGCCGTTGGGTGCAAACCATGCTAACAGGAAATTTTCTCATGTTTGTACCCATGGGCTTTTTCCTGCCGTTTGTTTCAGAAAAAATCAACATACGAAGCATTCTGAAAATCTCCGTTGCTATCCCGATTCTTGTAGAAGTGGTGCAGCCTATCGTTGGACGCAGCTTTGACGTTGACGATCTGATCTTGAACTTTGTCGGAATTATGGCCGGTTACTTTATTGCAGTCGGTATTAAGACTTTGGTAAGGAAGAAAAAGCAATTATGAAAAAGACGGGGAAGAAACAAATTGCTTCTTCCCCGTCTTTTTTGCCCTCTGCATAGCAGTTACCCGATTTCAGCTTGCCAGTTGATGCTGTTTTACGCGCAGATGTCCCATGCTTTCACCCTCTTGAGTCTGCAACATCTGTTTTCAAAATCACCGATTCAATCGCCGGTTCAGGCCAGCGCGCGCTCCAGCCAAATGATTCCAACATCCAGCGCATCGTATAGACCTTTTTTCTCTCCTTGCTTTATAATCCGCTCAGCGAAAGATCTATTGGGATCCGTAGAAAGAATCTGTATGAGAATTTTATCCGGGATCTCCGTATCCGCAAATTTTTTATAAGACAGAATCAGCATATACAAAATACACGGATCCGTCATGTTTCCATAGCAAATCGTATCATGCTCGCGCACAAACGCCCTGCCCTTGTATTCGATATATTTTACATCGTCCGCCATACCACTGCTACCTCCCCATTATTATACTTATACTGATTATCATACTATAATTTTCATTGCTTGTCAACTTTTTTACTTGGATCCGGTGCATTTGCATAGACAGCTTGTAAAAAAGCAAGCGCCTCTGTACGTGTATTTGGTATTTTTCCATCAAACACCGCGTATAACACTGCATGCAGTGCCTCTCCTACCTGCTTTCCCCGAAGCGAGGTATACGTCAGCACATCTTGGCCGCCAATTTGTAGATCACGGATAGAAAGACAGCTTTCCTCAGATAAAATTCTCTGCAAAAGGCGGTAAGTTTCCTGATTCCCGCTTTCATACATATCGATCTGTGCGCGGTCCAAAGCAACTTCCCGGCCAGCATCGGCTAAAATGCGGCGCAGCGCAGGTGCAGAAAGTTCAATCAACGGCGGGCAATTCAAAATAGACGTCACCCGGTTTGAAAAAGCAGAAGGCGGTTTCAAACTGCAGACATGTTCCTTTGCCCTAGAATCGCCAAGCAGCAAAGCCGCAAAGCGAACATCCGCACGCAGAGGCAGCTTTTCGATATAACTTGGCGCGCAGCAATTCACCTTCGGCGCAGAAAAGATATGGTTTAAAACGCCGCCCGATAATATTTGCCCAAGCACGCCCGCAGCCGCACGGCCGCAAAGCAGTCTTTCCAATTCCGTAAAAATCCGCTCTCTCGAAACCAAAAACAAACGCGGCGCAAGCGCAAACGCAGCTTCAAGCGTGCACGGTTCAATCTCAAAATCAAGAACGGAAGCAAACCGAAACGCACGCAGAATCCGGAGCGCGTCCTCAGTCATGCGCTTCATAGGATCGCCGACCGCACGCAGGCAGCGCGCATGAAGATCCCGCTGCCCATCATACGGATCCAGAATATGCGCAGAAACATCCATTGCCATTGCGTTGACCGTAAAATCCCGCCGAGAAAGGTCCTCTATCAAGCTATCCGAAAAACGAACAAAATCCGGGTGACGCCCGTCTCCATAGCTCCCGTCCGTGCGAAACGTCGTCACTTCTACAGCGGTGCCGCCGTGCAGAACGGTAACCGTGCCATGCTGCACGCCGGTCGGGATCACCCGATCGTCAAAGAATACCTGCGCGATTTCCTCCGGACGTGCGCGCGTTGCCGCATCAAAATCGTGTGGCATCTGCCCGCGCAGGAAGTCACGAACGCAGCCGCCGACAAGATATGCTTCAAAACCATGCGTCTCCAGCTTGGAAAGCACATATTGTACATCCCCAGGTATCCGCATCACACCTTCTCCTCTCCGGCTTCGTTCGTCCATATTCCCAGTATACGGTTTCGACAACACCGCAATCGTTAAAAAAGCACCTGCTTGCGCAAGTGCTTTTTGGTGACCCGTGGGAGAATCGAACTCCCGTTACCGCCGTGAAAGGGCGGTGTCTTAGCCGCTTGACCAACGGGCCATTGGTAGCGGAAGTTGGACTTGAACCCACGACCTATCGGGTATGAACCGATTGCTCTAGCCAGCTGAGCTATTCCGCCTCATCGCGATCCCTCAAGGCATCGCGAAAATTAGTATACCATAATCCCAATATATTGTCAACAGTTTTTTGCAAAAAATGCAGACTGAAAATAAAAAATCACCGGGGAAAACTAGAATCCCCGGTGTACCGTATATTTATATTTTTCCTTCAATCGAATCTACGCCTTGACGGAGCGCCGACCAATCGTCCATATAGCGAAGTGTCTCCATTCGAAACGCGCAGGGCCACATAACCAGCCATTCGGACGGATTGAAAGGCGGGAGCAAGGGTCTGCCCCAGCGGGTCTGAAAGACCGCCTCGTCTTGGCTGCCTGCCGGACGGACTTTTCCACGGATGCACAGCGTTCCATCCGAAATCAACTGCGACGCGGCGCACCAAAGCGCCATGCCGCGCTCATGCCACTGTTTCTTTCCGGTAATTTCCGCAAGCTGCAAGAACGCGCGGACATCGCGCAGGCAATACTGGTCCACAGCATTGTGCGCGGTGGAAACCGCAGTGATTCCAAGCGTATCATATTTGATTTTAGCCAGCGTCGTATCCGCAGGGTATTTTGCCGTATAATGCATCATCCACGTACTGATATACCAAGCCACATCCTCCGCGCAGTCCACGTATTTCTGCTCATGCGTCACATCATACAGTGCGAGCGCAGCGCCAAGCAGCGGCGAAGAAGATTCTTTGTCGATGCAATACGTGTCCAGCGCACCGGCTGTCGTAAATCCATTATCATCCAGTTCTTTATAATAACAGTCAAATGCCCGCACAGCGCTCTGCAAGTATCTATCGTCACCGGTACGCTTATATGCCTCAAGAATGGCCGGAATCAAAAACGCGCCAATTGTGCCGTTTTGCTGGCGTACACTGCCGTCTTTGTTCCAGCTTTTTGCAAATTCGCCGCTCGCAAGCTGCCGGTCAACAGCAAAATTGACCATCCCCATAGCATAATCAATGTACTCAGGACGCGGCGTACCGCATTTTTCCATCAGATCGGCCGCCTCAAAATACTGAAAAGCGCCCTGCCCTAAATTGCAAGCGTCGATCGGTATGTCGCGCGTCTGATCCGACGGCGCGCCATCAAATTTGATCTGTACAAGCCCTTCCACACCATCGATCTTCGTATATTTCGGCCATGCATCCAAACACATGCTGGCCTTTTCATAAGCATCTTCATCGCCGGTGCGCAAATACTCGCAAAGAAGCGCATTAGAAGCGGAAGCACTCTGACCAACCCAGCCGATTTCATATTTAATCTGATCGCGTTTTGCAAAAAAGCAGGTGGATTTATACCATTGCAGACCGCGATTAAACGCAACAAAGCCATCCTTTTCGAGCGTCCAGAGCGATTTCATAAAAGCGATGCTGTATCGCCACATGTCCTCGGGCTGCATCGGTGCAGGGATGGGATGTCCATAGTACCGCCATGCAAAATCAAGCAACCGGCGCACAGAATGCCGCGGGCGGTCTATTGGAAAAGCAAAAATAATTCCGCAAAAAAGATTGCGAGGCTCCATCGCGCCCATGTACGGCGGTTTCCACTCATGGCGCCCAAGCATTTTCGGACCGGCTTGTTCCGGCCACACAAGCGCATGCCGCTCCATGCCGTTTTCCGTCTTATAAAGCGAACAACTTGGCGTATCGTCCTGCTCGGCCATCAAAGCGACCGCATAGCGGCTGGCCATCTCCGTATATGTGCAAGCCGGTATCATAACACGATGCCATTCATAAGTCCACGGTGTGCCTTCAAACCGATCCCCGACATATTCCTCGCTGTCCCCCCAGCCATTGCCGTTGTAATTCACGGCCGGCACCATCGTATATTCAGGCGCCGTCCCGGTATCAAAGGCAAGCTGCATCTGATCTACCGGCCGATCAAGCTTCCGCGTCCATCTCCATGCACCGTCTTCAATTTTTTCAAACGAATCTGTGGCGCCTGCCGCAGTGTCAACTGTCAGCAGCACCACATTTCCATCAGTCAATTCAAAACGGTTTCCCTTTTTCAGAAATTGAAAATTTTTCATTTGCATACCTCATGTATTATCTTTTTTCAACAGTACCATTTTATCTTAATATACACCTGGTTTCAAGGATCAGATGGACTTTTCAGTACAAAAATTTAAACCACTTTGTGATTTTTTTGAAGTTCTTATGAATTTTTCACGCATCGCTTCCTTTTGCAAAAAAAACAAGTATAATAGATATGGGAGCCAGTTCTGTAAAGCAAGCTTCGCGGTATATGCCACAGTCAAAATTGAAAGCTACGAAAAAATGTAAATACTGCGTTAAAAGACACAGGGAGGAATTAGATGAATTTATTATTTTTTTTAAAACCTAAAAATTATGTTACATACCTTACGCTGGACAGTACGCTCCGGCAGGGACTTGAAAAAATGCGTAACAGCGGATATGCTGAAATTCCAGTAATAGACAAAGACGGATTGTACGCAGGAACCGTGCGGCAAGGAGATTTTCTGTGGAAAATACTGGACGGCGGATATACCGATATACGAGACGCCGAAAACGAACCGCTCCATACCATTGTCAGCCGCCGCATTTTGCCGGTACATATCGACACCACAATGGACGACCTGCTGACAAAATCTATGGATCAAAATTTTGTGCCTGTGATCGACGACCTTGACTCTTTTGTAGGCATCATCACAAGGCGCGATATCATAAAGTATTTCATAGAAAAAAACGGCAGCGCCACAATTACCGCGGCCAATCTCTCCAGTTCTGTCCAGTCTGTCAAACTATAAAAAAGCCAACCGAAAAACCAAAGGTTTATCGGCTGGAAAAACGGATTAGTACGCTTAGCCGTGCGCTGTAAGACGGCGAGCGGCGAAAGCGATTATACGTATAAAAAACGGCACAGAGCCTCTCTTTATGCAAAATTTTATTGTATTTGTGTTTGATTTCTTAAACAGAAAGACGGATAGCTTTTCGCTATCCGTCTTTCTGTTTAACGACATAATATGGAACGTGTACAACAAACCAAATGATTTAACCTACGATACCCGAGCGCTCAATACCCTGCACCAAATATCTCTGACAGAACAAATACATAATCACCAGCGGTATAATAATCATCAGGCCGCAAGCGTTATTGATCGCAGTATAGTATAGCGACTGTCCGGCGTATGTCGTTTCCAGAGATTTCGGGATTCCGACAATATCCGGCATCAGCGTAATCTTATTGGTAGAGAAAAACATCTCGGTGTAAAAATCGTCCGTCCACTGCCAAGAAAACGCAAACAGGAAAATCGTAATCATCATCGGGACAGACAGCGGCAGAATGATCTGCAAAAATGTTCTGAGCGTTCCCGAGCCGTCGATATACGCACTTTCCTCCAGTTCGTCCGGCACGCCGCGGAAGAACTGCCTCATCATAAAGATGTATAAGCCGTTCTTAAACGCAAGCCCCGTCACCGAAAGAATGACCATCGGCCAATATGAGTTGGTGAGTTGAATGCCGGTGCCGTTAATCAACTTGATAATTCCAAAAAGATCGAACCAGCGGAATTCCATAAACATGGACAGATACAGCGTATTGTGCGGAACCACCATGGTCAGAATCACCGCGCCCATAATCAGGCTGTTGCCCTTAAATTTAAACTTGGCCAAACCATAGCCGACAAGGCAGCAAACAAAGGTCTGCAAAACCGCCGACGTAAGCGACAAAAACAACGTATTCAAAAAAGCCTGCATATAATTGTTTTCAAAGAAAATCGCCTTATACTGGTCAAAAGTCGGATATTTAGGGATCAGCATGACCGTAACATCGATAAAATCCTCGGGGCTCATAAACGAGGCGGTAATTTTCGTAAAAAATGGATAGAGCACGATGTACGACACGCCAAGCAAGATAATGAAGCGAAACAGATACCAGACAATGTTTGTGAAAAAGGACAGATGACCAAACCGAGCCTTCAGACGTTCGATCAGAGGAGTTCTGTCAAAATCCACTTTGATTTTGTTCTTTGATTGCTTTTTTATAACGGGTGTTTGATTCATTTTCTACTCCTCCTTTCTCAGTCTCTCTTCTGATAAAACACAAACGCCGACATGATACCGCAAACCGCAGCAAGTATCAGTATAATCACAAGGAAGTACATCCAAGCCATTGCAGAACTAAGCACGTTGCCGTCGGGCGTAGGATATACCGAGTCGATCAACTGCATCATCACATTGGATTCGGTTGTAAACGAATCTATGATCGTATACACAGCGTTAACCAAAATCATCGGACTAATCATTGGGAACGTGATTTTCCAGAAAGTTTCCCATGCCGTTGCACCGTCTATCCGGCAGGACTCATAAATCGCGGGGGAAATAGACTGCAAGCCGGCAAGGAAAATCAAAATCTGCACACCGGAACGATTCACGATGCTGGAAATGCCGTCTACCGCAGCGGCGACATAGGAGACGAGCTCCGTTCCCACTTTCATATTAGAAAAGAGCGCTTCAAGATCAATAGCCGAAGACAGCACCGCGGCGGTACTCTGCCCCGTACCGGTATCAATCCCGGCAGAAGAATCCATAAACTCCATCAGGTTATTCTGAGCGTCGATCGCTTCAATCAGACCAGTAGACAATATAACCGGAATGAACAGAATTGCACGGAACGCCGCTCTGCCGACAATTTTATTGTTGAGAAGCACCGCAATGAAAAGCGAAAAAATGACGATGGCAGGAATTTCAAGAATCAACTGCCGGATACTGGAAACTAAGGTTTTCACAAAATCCGGATTTTCAAACAGCGCTTTTTGATAGTTGGAAAAACCTACCCATGTCGTGGTATAACCGCCGGTACGAACCGGATCGATCTCCTGAAAGCTGAACTTGATCGAATCAAAGATAATCGGCAGATAGATCAGCACAAATCCAACGACAAACGGCAGAACGAAGATCCATCCTGCATGCGCCTTTCGCTTGTCAAGCGATGCCGGACGCCTAGTCTTTTTGGCAGAGGAAGTACGGACGCCTCCTACAGCTTTTGTATTATTCATCTGCACTTCCCCCTTATTTGATAACCACATAGCCGTAACTGTCTACGGTATAGGTTTCGCCGTCCAGTATCGTAGTAATCGCATAGTTGTTGTAGTTGAGAATAAACTGCGTGCCGTTCTCATATGTCACATGCACAATGCTGTCGTCGTCGGTCGTATATTTGGTATAAACATACCCATCGGCGGTCTTCTCAGGCGTTTCTGCCTTTTCAATTGCAACACGGTCATCGATACTCTCGCCGGCGCCGATGGTTCCCGCCAAATACTCTTCGCGCATTTGCGCCATCATATCTTTGCGCGCGTCTTCATATGCCTTTTCTTCGGCCAATTTGTCCGCTTCCGCTTGTGCTGCCGCATCGGCGGCCGCCTCAGCCTCTGTAGGCACACGCTCTCCGATTAAGAACTCATGGCCAACAATCAGAGAAGTCTGCACATCACGAAGCAATTCGTTCAGTTGATTGTAGCGTTCTACCAATTCATCACGCCAGATGTCATACCGAACCGAATAGTACTTGCTGAGCATATAATCGTCTTTCAAAAGTTCCGTATTATCGTAGGAGAGGATAAAATACAAACCGGCGCCATTTTCAATGGCTCTCAGAATCTCAAAATCTATATCGCCGGCCATGTTCAGCGCGGAACCCGTAAATTCAACGCAGCCATGCAATACAACGCCCATAAACGGCACAGAAGCGCTTGCATACAGCGAACGGCTGCTTTGCAGGGATACGCCAAGCATTTTATCCACATATTTCCATGTGTATATGTTGCCGCTCGTGCTCATCACACTGGACATATCCGCATCCAACTGCGCAAAGAACTTCTCCACGAAAACTTTGGAATCGTTGCGGTTATACGGCTCATCGCTGTCAAAGTCAGAATTCAGCGCACTGCCCATCGTAGAAACGGAAATCGCACTATTGCCGTATTTCAGATAATTCTTCGAGAATGTTTCATAGAAGTGCGAAAGCACAGAAGGAGAAATACACAGCTTATAATAAGAAACATAAGACTGAAGCGACGCATCGTATTCACGCAGGCTGGAGTAACGATCGTCAATGGTTTTTACGATATGTTTGCTGTAGCGCAGCCCGTCAAAATTTTCGTGATTCTGCACATAAGCAAAATCAAAATCAGGATATACGCCGAAGCCTTTTTCGTTGGCATACGCGATCAAATCCTCAAAACCATCGGCGCCGCCCGCTTTCTTTTCCCATTTCAGCTTATACGGAACCGTTGGATACATGCCGCCGTTCGCAAATCCGGTCAGTTTGAAATCAATATTGGTAATTCCGTTTGCAGCCAACTCGTCGTACATGGTTTTGATATCCGCGAAAGTCGTCATCGCCTTATCTACGGTCGTCGGTATAGACAAAACCTTTTCAATGGTCTGCGTGACGCCAAACGATTCGATATACAGCGGAATATCGTCTCCGACGTCTTCATCGGTCAGGCGGGTCAGTGTGCCATTCTCCAGCAGATAATCACGGTAAGCCCGCGCCATGCCCATCCAGCTGGTCTCGTAATAATCCTCAATGCCCTTTTCTTCCGCTACGGTTTCATCGGTCAGCATGATATATTTGATCTTATAGCTGCCGACATACTTGCGGCTGGAAACCACTTCGATCGCATTGCTCGAACCAACGGAAATGGAATCCGAAAGCACATAAGAATCCTTGGGACGCGGATTGAACGAAATCTGAACCGAATTATAGTTGTGCAGTTGGTTCTCATGCTTTGCGGTAATTTTCGTCAGCGCGTCACCTTCCTCGATGATCGCTAAGAAACCGCGCTGCTCCTTTACACGAACCGCTTCCTGTACGGTGGTCGTCTCGGTAACCTCTTCGGTAATCTCTTCGCCGGTCTCCGGATCGACCGTTGTAACCGTCTTTGTGATCTCTTTTTGCGAATCTACATACTTGATCTTCTGAACGGCCTCACAGATTCCGAAAACGGGCATACGCATGACATCCTGATTTGCCGCGCCCTCCAGCGTTTGATATGCGAAATCCATTCCGTATACCGTTCCGGCAATCGACGTATTGCGTCCGGAGAACTCGGCGTAATCCATCAGCGCGCCGCTGCCGTCCGGAATAAAGGTATACCCCTCATTGGTATACGTTCCCGCACCCATGTAAGGCAAAAGCGTAATATTCTGCAGCTTATACAGCGTTTCGTCAAAGCGAATGCCGTTTGCCGGGAGCGTAACCTCAAGCCCATCTTCAGTCAGAGTGTATTCGAGAGACATACGGAATACCGGTGTCGCCAGCGTCTGCGCCTCATACTGCGTCATCTGATGGTCATATTCCATTTCCTCATAGGTGTAATCAGGCGCATACGTTTTGATGATATTTTCCATCATGGCAAGTTCGCGGTTTTTAATATCCGAAGTCAGCACATAAATCGCCATGTTCTTGGAAGCCGGATACGATTTCAGCATTTCGTCGCGAACGGTCTGCGGCAGCGTCGTATCCGAAGGATCCTTGAGATCATAGAAAGAGATTACTTTCTGATAATACCAATTTCTGTCGATATTGGAAAGAATCTCCTCTTCGAGACGCTCTTTGGAAATCATGCGGGGCACCAAATAATTTGCATTCGCGCGGCCGATTGTATATTCTACGCGGACGCCGCTCTTAATGTCCTTAATTACAATCTGCCCAAGCTTAGCCGCATCTGCATAAGAACTGTATTCCTTTGCCGTGCCATTGTCGTTGTAGCTGACCAGAATTTGAGAAAGAAGTTTGTTCTTCGTCGCTTCCGTTCCTTTAGAAGCAGCCACGCTATACGGATTTGTAAACAGAGCCTGCCCGGAAGCTTTATCGACAACCGCAACTTCCGCAGTTTTAGGCTCTATGTACAGTTCATAGCCGAATTTATCCAGCTTTTTTTCCATAGTGGCAAGCTTATCTGCGTCTGTAGCGAAAACTTTGGTCGTATAATCCGGAAACACATCTTCCTCGGTCTCTTCTTCATCCGCAGCAAAAACGCCGAGAGAAAGAAAAGCGAGTGAAGCAGCAAGCGTCAGGAGCGCCAAACCAAGCGATATTATTTTTTTCATTTCTTCACACTCCTTTACTTACATTCTATATTGCAGTTCCACGACGATATTGGTTACAAAAGACACCATATTGCTGACAAGGCTCGTAAACAGGATGCCAATGAACATGACGATCGCCATACCGACAATGGTCGCCACCGTCATAACCACATTTTTGCCTAAAGTATAATCATGCGTCGTTTGACTGCCAAAGAAAAGCAATAGTCCCGTCCAAATAAATCCGATGTTAGTAAGCAGCGTCAGGATATTGGTCTCTCCGGCCAATACCACGTTAGAAATGATCGTAACGGGAAGTATCGTCAGCACCAGCGGGAACAGCGCATAGCAGCTGGCCACAAAAACATCCTTAAAGCTGCCCTCGCCTTCAAACAGCGTTGTCAGGCACCAGTTTGAAATTACCCACAGCATGAGCGGCAATAAGACGGAAACTGCTTGTGAAAAAATGTTGGTATAGTAAGGCGTCGGCTGAACGATATATCCCCGTCCAATCGCATTATAATAGAACGTGAGGATCGTCAGCGCCAAAATGGTCACCGCCGCGCGCACTGAGCCGCGCTTTTCATGTTTCAAATCCCAAAATCCATCAAACGGATGATAGATCAGATGGAAAACGTAAAGCAATTCTTCCCAATAGGTTTTCTTGCCGACTTTGAGCGCAGTGTCCCGATTTTTCTTCTTTGTATATTTACTAAATTTTCTCCACAAGAATACTAGCACGATCACGCCAACCGGGAGCAGGAGGAAATAATCGTTGATCCACTGCTTTCGCACTTCCTGAAACGCGGCGGAATAATTGGACGTATCATAAGCCGCCTTATAATATTCCATCGCCTCGGTGTATTCGCCCGAATTATAAAGCGAACGGCCGATACCGATATAAGCAAGATCAAAATTGGAATTGCGCTTTAAAATCTCCTGCCAGTATTCGATCGCTTTATCAAACTGGCGGTTCTTTTCATTTTCAACGGCGGAGATCAAAATATCGCCGTACTCCGTACGCTTATAGACCGTAAAGAGATCGTCGCTCTTATCGAGCAGAAGCATGTAATCGCCCTGATACGCGACCGCCTCAATGTTGGTCAGGTTGCCAAGCTGTCCGCCGCTGTCGCCGAAAGCAAAGAGAAGATTTCCGTTCTGATCGTACGTATAGACCTTCTGGCGCTTTTCGTCGATGATCGACCACGTTCCGGCCGGACCGATCGCAACGTCGATCAGCCGGGAAACGGAAGAAGAGTCGACATTGACTTCGCCGGCCGGCGCAAAACGCGCCAGACGGTTCATAACCTCTTTACCGGCTGCATTGAGCTTTTTAACCGGAGAATAACGGGCGGATTTGTTTCGAAGCTGCGCATATTGGTTTCTAGCGCTGATGGACGAAGACGTCACATAGATAAAGCCCTCGTCATCCACCGTAATATTGTTATACTCTGTAGGGATATACGACGCCGAGGATTGTCTCTGCGCCTCGGTCTGGAACCGGCGCCAGATAATATCCCAGACGCTGTATGTAACCTTCTGCGCCCCGATAAAACCGGTAAATTCACCATCCTGAGTCAGCACGATTACGCCTTGATACGTCGTAGAAGAAATGACAAAAATCCGGTCATATTGGTCAACCGCAACGGCGACCGGTTTATAGATGGCTTCCTCTCCAAACAAAGCGCTTGTAGGTTTGCCGAGAATCTTTTTAAAGCTGCCGTCCCGATTGAAAACAACAATTCGGTTTGCGTCGGTATCGCAAACATAAATACTTGTATCCGTTGCAAATACGCCCGAAGGATTGGTAAAGCTGTCTGGAATCCCTTGATCGTTGATGAAATCCGTAATCGTAAACGCCAGTTTATAGTTTGGATCGGTTACGATCAGACGATTGTTGGCCGCATCCACAAGATAGACGTTTCCATCATCATCCACAAAAAGATCGCGGGGATCATCCATTGCCTTGTCGAGGCCGATATAGCTGGAATCGACGTTCAAAATCGGCGTATATACCGTGGGAGACGTGCGCGGCCAGCCGTCGGTACCATAGGTATACGTGACATACGGCTCTACCGCACTGGCTACCGGCATGAGCGCAAACAAGAGCGCCAATGAAAGAAGAAGTATTTTTTTCAGTGTTTTCATAATTGAATACCTCCCCTCAGTCCTTCATACCGCTCGAGCCCATTGTTTCAATAATGTTGCTCTGACAGATAATAAATACGGTGATCGGCACGATCATCATAATCACCGTCGCCGCCGCGCCTACGCCGGCACGCGCGATACCGCCGGTAACAATCTGATTAATCGCATAGTTAAATGATTTCAATTGCTCGCTGTAAATATAGATTGAACTGCCCGCGTTCCACAGGCCTTTGAAAGACTCGATCATCAGCGTCAGCCAGGCAGGCTTAACCATCGGCATCGCAATGACCCAAAACGTCTTGAATTCACCTGCGCCGTCGAGGCGCGCGCTCTCCAAAACCTCTGTAGAAACGCCGGTTTCCATAAACTGCTTCATCAGGTACAAGCCAAGCGACGTGCAGAAAGCCGGAACGATGCGCGCAAGATACGTATCCAGCCAATGCAGCGAACTCATCGTTAAAAAGTTTGCAATCGCGGTAACCGTCTGATGGAACATCAAAGAGTACACAACCATGTTGAAAAAGAACTTATTTCCCGGAAAATTCATTTTAGCCAGCGCATACGCCGCCATAGAAGAAAGCAGCAGGTTTCCGAACGTACCGGTAACGGAAACGAACACAGTATTAAATATGTATCTCGACAGCGGCACATAGTTTTCGCTCATCAGCGTAAACAAATCTCCGAAATTGGAAAACGTGGGATGCTGTACATAAAAGCGCGGCGGGAACATCCAGAGTTCGTCAAGCGGCTTGAGTGACTGACAAATCACATAAAACATCGGCAGGAACATAAACGCCCCCATGAGGACAAGGAAAAGATTAATCCCGAAGTCGCCGCCGCCGCTGCGGCTGAGGACAACTTTATGTTTGCGCGTTCTTAATTTAGCCATATTACTGTCCTATCTTCGATAATCCTTTCTTTATAATTAGGTTGGCGCCAACCATGATAACAAACAAGATGACTGCAATCGCCGAAGCATAGCCCATCTCGTAACGCTGCCCGCCATAGTCGTCCAAATGATGCATGATGGTATGCGCGGAATACTCGACCGACGGGAAGCCGCAAAGCGCGGTAACGATAGATCCGAAGCCGAACGATTGCGTTATGGAAAGCACCGCACCAAACATCAGCTGCGGGCGCATATACGGCAGCGTAATATACCAAAGCTCCTGCCACCGATTGCGAACACCGTCGACCGCCCCCGCCTCATACAAATGCCGCGGCACGTTCTGCAGACCTGCAATAAACGACAGAAACGCCGTACCAAGCGATGTCCAAAGCGCAACGACGATACACAAAGTCATCGTGTACTTTTTATCCTCAAACCACAAAACCGCATCATCAATAATGCCCAAATTTAAGAGCGTACCATTGACCCAACCATAAGAGTCGGAACTAAACAGGGTCTGCCACACAAGATACACCGAACCAGAAATGGACGGCGCATAGAAAACAAGCGTTACAACCGAACGCACCTTCGGCGAAAGCTCATTGATAAACCATGCGATAAACAGCGAAAGCAGATAGGAAACCGGCCCGGTAATACAAGCAAAGACCAGCGTGTTCTGCGCCGCCAGCAGAAAGATATCGTCGTCCAAAAACAGCCGAATGTAGTTATCCATAAAGAGGAATCTCGGCATTTCCAAAAGGTTGAAATCCGTAAAGCTGAGCACAACAGACAAGATAACCGGGAATACCGTGAAAATAAAGAACAGGATCATAAAGGGCGCGATCATCGCATACGCAACTTTGTTCTTCTTCATTTCACGCCATGTCCACTGCGCTTTCGTCATCTCTTTTCTTGCCGTCGGACGCTTTACTGCCGTGTTGTTTGACATGAATTTTTTCTCCTTTATATAATATTCGAAAATGTTTGAAACCCGGGAGCCGGATTTTGCAGGCCCCGGAAAAGCGTCCGCTTTTTAATTTGCGCCGTGCGCGGCAAGGTATTCCTGCATCTGCTGATAAACCTCAGGCGAATTTTCATAAGTCCTTCCGAGCGCCAACGTAGGCAGGTCAAACTCTTCGCGCTTTCTCGTGATTTCCTTGTTAATCGTGTTCACATATTTCTGAAGCTCGGTAATCGGATCCTTGCCGTCGTTGATTACCGCAAGATAAGCAAAGTTGATATAGCGGTCAAAAATATACGATCCGGGATAGTTGGTATATGCCGCGAGATTATTGAACTGATCCATCAGCGCCTCATACTCCTGCGTAGTCCAGGGCATCTCCGCCAACGCATACATATTCGCGGTGTTGTACTTTGCCGCCTGGCCAATCGTCGTAACAAGGTCGCTGCCGTACGCGGCCTGCGCCTCATGCCCGCAGTACCACCGGATAAACTCCCATGCGCTCATCTCATCCTCTGCGCCATGCAGCAAAATCGTAGCTGCAACATTGTTGAACGCATCGTAATTCACCGTGCCATCTTCACGTACCGATCCGGGCAGCGGAACCATCTCCCAAAGACCGTCGATCTCCGTAGCGAAAACCGTCAACTGGTTATATGTGGTGGAATAATCCGCAATCAAAATCGGCATTTCTCCGGTTCTGAAACGGTTCGGACCGTCAAATTTTTTTGGGAAAGAGTAGTCCGTAAAGAAACGGGTATATTTTTCAAAAGCTTCCAGCGCGACATTGGAATCCAGGTCGCAACGCAGGCCGTCGTCGGCAAAACGGTCGCCGCCCATCTGGAACAGGAACATGTCATACTGCCGGTTCAAGCCGATCGACATGTTGTTCGCCTGCAGCACAGGCAGCATCGCCAGCACATCATCCCAAGTCTTTGGGATTTCAAGTCCAAGATTCGATAGGACGTCGATGCGTACAAACATCATCATAAAGCCTGCGCGCTCGGGCATGCCGTAAGTCGAACCATACAGCGTCACCGGCTCGACCGTCTCGGCGTTGAACTCACTGATCAGTTCGTCAAAGCCTTCATAATCGTTCAGCGGCAGCACCGCGCTCCGAATCGCATAATTGATAACATCTACGTCGCTTGCACCGAGGAAAACGTCCGGCCCCTGTCCGGAAAGCACCGAAGGAAGCAGCGTGCCTGCCGCGACCAGCTTCACGTTGACGGCTATATTGCTGTCCGGCGTAAAGTCACTGGAAACCAGACTCTTCAAAATTTTCGCCTGGTCACGTCCCTGCGTCGTCCAAACCTCAACCGTATGATCCGCTGCTTCTGCGGAAACCGCGCCCATCATGCTGTAATCCGTAAAGAAGCTTGCGATGAACGCACGAAGTTCAAACATCACGGCCTGACCAAAACTAGCGTTGGCTTTCGGCATCTCGGCGGAGACAGGCTGAATCATTATGTAATCGATTCGCAGCGGCTGCGAGCGCACGTTATTCAGCCAAGTTCCCAGCGTACCGATATAGGTCTTCAGATTTGTCAGGTTCGGCGCGATCTCGTCCTCATCCGAGCCCATCCTGTGCAGAAGAAAAGCTACTTTATCAAGCGTTGCCGTCTGCGAACCTTTTTCGCCGCAGAGTTCCGTGATATAATCGGAAACCGCATACAGGTTGCGGGATTCAATCAGCATGGTTTTGATGGTATTCGGCATCAAGCGGGAGAACCCGTAGTCGCGGTATTCATCCGGATCGGCGCCCGTCAGTTTCAAAACCTCCATATAACAATCATTGATATTATTCAGCGAAGAGGTTACTTGACGAATGATGTCCGCAAAATCACCGAGTCCGACTTCTATGCGCAGGGTATGCCGTCCCGGGGTCAGATAAAATTCAAAAACAGTCTCGCCGTCCGTGACGTTTTCGCATTTCCAGTCGCTGGAATAATCAAAGCGGAGATTATAACATTCCTCAAAAGGCACCTCTCCGTCCAAATAAATCGTCCGGGAAGTAAACATGCCCGACAGATCATTCTGCTTGAAACGGAACGCGATGGCATAAAAGCCTTCGTCATTGACATCAAATTCATACTCCACCCATTGGCCGACGGTCTTGAAATTCTCGCTGCCGCCCATAAAATTGAGAAGCTGCGCCGTCGGATCCTGCGGAGATGTGATTGCGCTTGTGCGGTCGGTCAGCGGATAAATCGACTCGTCCGACTGCGTAGTCGGGAATTCCGCTTCAAGACGGATCACATCGCTTCCCTGTTTGTATGTGTACTGCGCTTTATACGCCTCATACGATATCATATCCTCCTGCGGATATAGGCGAATGGACTTTATGCTCATAGGCTCGCGCGTCGCTTCAAGAGAGATGGTGTTTTCGCCCGCTTCAAAATAAAACTGCAGCGCGTTTTTGTAATATCCGGTAGAGTCTTTGACCGTATAAGTCTGCCATAGATTCGCTGCCATGTTATCCGGCCGGATATCATTGCCGCCTACGTCTTTCTGAAAACCTACGGTGCCGTCCTCATGCGTCGTATAAGAAGGCGCCCAGCGTTTCATAATGGTAAGCGTCCGCGCCTCCGAAAAAGGCACCTTGCCGTTCACATACAAAATGCGCTCTATATCCGTAGATTTTTCACGGCTGTCCGCATCTCGCGCGGCGTCCCCCGCATAGCACTCGAGTTCCACGCAGTAAAGCCCCGCCCGTTCCACATTAAATTTCCAAGTCACCATACCGCTGGACGAGGTATATAGAGATTTTTCCATGTCGCCGCCGACATCCGTCAGCACCTGGATACCCGAATCGGTCGTCGCCTCAGGCAAATAGTCCAAAGCGTTGATCACAATCACGCCTGTCCCTTTCGGAGAGGCAGCGTGTTTTTCAAGGTACGTCTCGTAGTCGATCGTATTCAGAATCTCATTCCACTCCGCCATGGTACGACCGCCGGAAGTATTCGCAGTTTCCGCCGGCAGATCCTCGGCAGCCAGCACCGCCGGACAGCCGAACGCCATGATCAGAGCTAAGAAGAGAGCCAACGCTCTCGACAACTTCGTTCTCATCATAAATCTTGTTCCTCCTGAAGCAGACGCTTGAATTTGCGCGCGCGTACGCGCGCACGCGCACATTTAAATTAAAGAACCGGAATCGCAAGCCGTATTCTCGTACCGATTTGCCGCAGCACGAAACAGCGCGCAATCCCGCAGGACAAAATGCACAATCCATCTATAAACAATGTCTGTTTTTGCAATTTTTTCAACTGTTATGTGCAAAATTACCCATAAATGTACTCATATATTCTAGCACACCGTCACATTGTTGTCAAGTGGGGTTGTTTCAAGGTTTTTGCGTATTCGCAGTTTAAAGTTCGGTTTTTTCGTTCTATTATATTGTATAGCCCCCCGTTTTCATGACAAGCCCTAATTTATAAAAAAAACGCCACCTGCACAAATTTGCTTTTTTGATAATTTAATTATCTAAAACGTTCCTTTTTATGCAGATAATTTCTTATTTTTTGTAACATTCGAATTTAATTTTTATTGTTGTTTAATCAAATTTACATATTTGCTTGCTTTTTTCTGCCATTTGCCGCGCGCGTTGGCCTATTCTTTTTTTGTGTGAAAATCACAAAAAAAAACGATTGATTTCTACACATGTACAAATTGCACAATATTTTTTATCGAATCAAGTTTGAAACATTTGCCTCTGTGTATTTTTTAATTTATCGATGTATAATTAATCTAATATATTAAAAATATTCCTAATAAGCGGCGCATTGCCATTCTTTATGTTGCGTTTTATTCTATTGTGTTTCCCATATACTTTGTTCTCAGCCCAATATTTATTTCGTTTTATTTTATTATCCTGGGAGAATTGACATTTTATCAGCCATAATCTATAATAGGAAGTAATTTGATTCTGGAGGAAACGCTATGAACAGCATCGGAATCGATCTCGGCGGAACCAACATCGCCGCAGGCATCGTCGATACAAACGGAACCATTTTAATCAAGCAATCTGTCCCCACAAAAGCCGCGCGGCCGCGCGAAGAAATTTTATCGGATATCGCGTCTCTTTGCCACAATATCCTTCAAAAAAGCGGAGAAACGCTGTCGGACATTCGATTAATCGGTCTGGCCGTGCCGGGCGGCGTTGATCCGGCAAGCGGTCGGATCCTGTTTACACCGAATATCCCGTTTTCGGGCATCAATGTATGTGCGATCCTATCGGATATGCTGGACGGCATCCCTGTAAAGCTTGTAAACGACGCCAACGCTGCCGCCCTGGCCGAAGCGCGGGCAGGCGCGGCGAAAGATGCCGAAAGCGCCGTGATGATTACACTTGGAACCGGCATCGGCGGCGGCGCAATCCTGCACGGGAAAATTTACACCGGATTTAACGGACTGGCCGCCGAACTCGGGCATATGGTCATAGAAAAAGACGGCGCGGCCTGCGGCTGCGGGCGGCGGGGCTGTTTCGAAGCATACGCCTCCGCTACAGCGCTGACACGGCTGACGCGTGAAGCAATCGAGCGCTGCGCGGCCAAAGGAGAGCAAACGGCGATGTCCGGCGACAAAATCAACGGACGTACGGCTTTCGAGGCATTCCGCAAAGGCGACGACGCCGCCAAACGCGTTATCGACGTCTACATCGGTTACTTGTCCTGCGGCATCGTTTCACTGATTAATATTTTTCAGCCGGAGGTCTTTATTATCGGCGGCGGCCTTTCTGGCGAAGGGCAGTTTCTGCTCGATCTGCTCGAACCAAGAATCCGGCGGGAAGAGTTCGCAAGGGAGCCCGCAAAGCGCACACAGCTTCGCATTGCAAGCTGCGGAAACGATGCGGGGATTATCGGCGCCGCCATGCTGGAGGAATAATTCATGAAGAAAACTTTAAAGTTTATCGGACTCTTTCTCTTCTTTTCTGCGCTGGCCTTCCTCCTCTATATGCAGAATCCGCCCGCCGGACTTTATACACTGCTGGGGACGACCTGCTTTGCGCTGATTTTATTCGCCAGTGCTTCCTGCCTTGTCGGGAGCGAACTGCTCAAAAAAATTGAAGACCTGGAAAAACGCACGTTTTGGCTTGAAGAGGAAGTCCGAAAAATAAAAGGCAAAAAAAATGGCGACGCCGAGGATACAGACGATCTGACGCAGTAACCGGCATAAAAATATTCGCAGCCCAGCCATCGGGCTGCGAATATTTGAGCCGGATCGAAAAGCCTTTGGCTTTTGATCGAAAAGTTCGCACTGCGCGCCGCCCTGCGGCGCTGCCAATCCAAAATGCGCATACAGAGCGGCTATACTCCGCTCTGTATGCGCATTTTTACAAAGACGCAAGCATACTATACAAAATTTATATTTGGGAAATTGTTACATATTTTTCACACAAAAATGCAGGAGTCGGATTTTAATTGTTCAATTTGAAGCTGTTTTATCCAAACATTTTGGGATATTTTTGCCATAAAATGAACTTTTGTTAAATTCTTCTTGCATTTTTCAGCAGATTGTGTTAGAATAATCGCACAACTTTAAATTCTCTATCGGAGGGGACGGTATCCATGGGACTTACACTTACTGAAAAAATACTGAAAGCGCATGTTGTAGACGGCGTTTTTGAAAAAGGCCGTGAAATCGGCCTCCGCATTGACCAGACGCTGACGCAGGACGCCACGGGCACGATGGCTTATCTTGAATTTGAAGCAATGGGCATTCCGCGCGTACGCACCGAACGTTCTGTCGCTTATATCGACCATAACACGCTGCAGAGCGGCTTTGAAAATGCGGACGATCATCGTTTCATCGGTTCGGTTGCCAAAAAGCACGGCATCTATTTCAGCCGTCCCGGCAACGGAATTTGCCATCAGGTTCATTTGGAACGCTTCGGTGCGCCGGGAAAAACGCTCATCGGTTCCGACAGCCATACGCCGACCGGCGGCGGACTTGGCATGATCGCCATCGGCGCAGGCGGCCTGGACGTCGCCGTGGCGATGGGCGGCGGCGCGTATTATATCACCTATCCGAAGATCGTCAAAATCGAACTTACCGGACGCCTGCGCCCGTGGGTGGCGGCAAAAGACGTGATTCTTGAAGTGCTCCGCCTTTTGACTGTGAAAGGCGGCGTAGGCCGCGTCATGGAATATACAGGCCCAGGCGTCGCCACGCTCTCTGTCCCCGAACGTGCCACCATCACCAATATGGGCGCGGAACTCGGTGCAACCACTTCGATCTTCCCCTCCGACGAAATCACCCGTGAATTTCTCGCGGCACAAGGACGCGCCGAGGTCTATACGCCGCTCTCGGCCGACAGCGACGCGGTCTACGATGAAGAAATCCATATCGACCTCTCAAAGCTCGAACCCATGGCAGCCTGCCCGCATTCGCCCGACAACGTCAAAACGATTCGCAAACTTGGAAATATGCCGGTCGATCAGGTCTGCATCGGTTCCTGTACAAACAGTTCCCTTCTGGATATGCTGAAAGTCGCATATATTTTAAAAGGAAAAACCGTTGCACCGAACGTATCCCTCTCCATCGCCCCCGGTTCAAAACAGGTTTTAACGATGCTGGCGGAAAACGGCGCGCTGGCCGTGATGATCGCCGCCGGCGCCCGCATTTTGGAATCCGCCTGCGGCCCCTGTATCGGAATGGGCCAATCGCCAAACTCCGGCGGGATTTCTTTGCGCACCTTTAACCGCAATTTTCTTGGACGTTCGGGCACAAAAGACGCGCAGGTCTATCTCGTATCCCCCGAAACGGCGGCGCTCTCCGCGATCAACGGCCATCTCTCCGATCCGGCCGAACTCGGCCAAATGCCTGTCTTTGAACTGCCGGCGCAGTTTCTCATCAACGACAACATGATCGAGCCGCCCGCATCGCCCGAAGAAGCGGACAAAGTGGAAATTCTCCGCGGACCGAATATTAAGCCCTTTCCCGAAACGCACCCCCTGGAAAACAGAATCGCCTGTAAATGTTCGCTGAAGGTCGGCGACAACATTACGACCGACCACATCATGCCGGCCGGCGCGAAAATCCTACCGCTCCGTTCCAATATTCCCGAAATTTCCAAGCATTGCTTCGCCGTATGCGACGAACACTTCCCTGCCCGCGCCAAAGCGCTCGGAACCAGCGTCATTGTAGGCGGCGCAAACTACGGTCAAGGGTCGTCCAGAGAACATGCGGCGCTTGCGCCTCTGTATCTGGGCGTAAAAGCGGTCATTGTAAAAAGCTTTGCGCGCATCCATGCGGCCAACCTGATTAACGCCGGCATTCTGCCGCTGACGTTTTCCGATCCGGCGGATTACGACAAAATCTCCGAGGGAGACGAAATTGTGCTGGACAACATTTTTGACGCGGTACGCAAAGGAGAAGCCATATTATCTTTGTCAAACGGCACGCAAATTCCGCTGTGCTGCGCACTGACCGACCGGCAGATCAATATTCTGCGTGCTGGCGGTCTGCTGCCCTACACCAGAGAGACAAAATAACATCAGATGATTGATAAGGAATGAAGAAATGAACGAATATACCGAATACATAGAGAGCGCCGCCAGCGCTTTTAAAACGCTGCTTGCCGAACAGACGCAGCGCACAAAAAAAATGGAAGAACTGTCACGCCCGGTAGAGTACGCCTCGCTTGACAAACTGATCATCGGCGTTTGCGACGGCGACGGCATCGGCCCCATCATCTGCCGGGAGGCCGCCCGGACGCTCGAATACCTCTTAAACAGCAAAATCAAATCCGGCCGCGTAGAACTGCGCCGCATCGATGGGTTGACGATCGAAAACCGCACGGCAAAAGGTCAAAGCGTACCAGACGACGTGCTCGCCGCGATCAAAGAATGCCATGTCCTGCTGAAGGGGCCGACCACGACGCCAAAGGGCGGTACAGGCGCGCCGGAACTCGAAAGCGCGAACGTAGCGCTCCGCCGCGAACTCGATTTGTTTGCGAATGTGCGCCCGGTATCCGTGCCGGAACTCGGTATCGACTGGACCTTCTACCGGGAAAACACAGAAGGAGAGTATGTGCTCGGCAGCCGCGGCGTCGAGATCCCAGGCATACTGGCCTGCGATTTCAAGGTTACGACCGACCACGGCACCGAGCGGATCGCGCGCGCCGCATACAATTTTGCGCGTCAAAACGGGAAAAAGAACATAGCGATCGTTACCAAGGCCAATATCATGAAAAAAACCGATGGAAAATTCGCGCGCATCTGCCGCGAAATCGCCGAGCGAGAATATCCCGAACTCTGTATTGAAGACTGGTACATCGATATTATGGCGGCCAACCTGGTCAATCCGTCTATTCGTTCTCGTTTCGAAGTGTTTGTCCTCCCCAACCTTTACGGAGACATCATCACCGACGAAGCGGCGCAGATTCAGGGCGGCGTAGGCACCGCGGGCAGCGCGAACATCGGCGGGCGCTATGCTATGTTTGAAGCCGTCCACGGCTCCGCGCCGCGTATGATCGAAGAAGGCATCGGCGAATACGCAAATCCCGCAAGTATTTTAAAAGCCGCGGAGATGCTGCTTCGGCATATCGGTTATATTCCTGAAGCCGACCGTCTTGCAGCCGCTATGCGCATCTGCACGGGCGATGCCGCTGCACTGCGCGTCACCGGCGACCGTGACGGAGCCAAATGTGCCGAATTTGCGGACTATCTGCTCGAGACACTCGCCGCGCTCTGAAACGGCGAACCGCGCTTTTATGCGGATGCAAAATTTCACAGAGAAGGAGATGACATTGTGTCCGAATTCGCTTATATAAAAGATCTTGCACGGCAATGTGTCGAAAACAGCAATATCGACGCATCGCTCTATAAAACCTATGACGTCAAGCGCGGACTGCGCGATGCGGACGGCAAAGGCGTTCTGACCGGACTGACTGAAATTTCCTCGGTTCATGGAACCAAAGAGGAAAAAGGCAGCAAAGAATACTGCGACGGCGAACTGCGTTACCGCGGCATCAACATATACGACCTTACCGAAGGGATCGCTGCGGAAAAGCGATACGGCTTTGAAGAAACCGTTTTCCTGCTTTTAATGGGCAAACTACCGAACGCAGCCGAGTTAAAGGAATTTTCAGCTTTGCTTGCCTCTTACCGGTCGCTGCCGGACGGCTTTGTACGCGACGTCATTATGCGCGCGCCCTCGCAGGATCTGATGAACTCCCTCGCCCGTAGCGTTTTGACCTTGTATTCCTATGATAAACTGGCCAACGACATCTCCATTCCAAATGTACTTGCGCAATGCCTGCAGCTCATTGCCGTGCTGCCGCTGATCACCATATATTCCTATCATTCCTATAACCACTTCATAGAGGGACACAGCCTATACATCAATACGCCCAGCCGCAGTCGGTCGATGGCCGAAAACATCCTTCTCCTACTGCGCCGGGACAAAAAATATACCGAACTCGAAGCGCGGATCCTGGACATTTCTCTGATCCTGCATGCGGAACACGGCGGCGGCAACAACTCGACCTTCACTAATCATGTCGTCACCTCGTCGGGCACCGACACGTATTCCGCGATGGCCGCCTCGCTCTGTTCTCTAAAGGGACCGCGCCACGGCGGAGCGAATATTAAAGTCGTCCATATGTTCGCCGACATCATGGAGCATGTCCGGCACTGGGACGACGATGAAGAAATCGAAGCGTATTTGTCCCGGATCCTCGATAAAGAGGCCTTTGACCGCAGCGGTCTCATTTACGGTATCGGACACGCGGTGTACACAAAATCCGACCCGCGCGCGCAAATTTTCAAAAGCTATGTTGAGAAACTTTCGGTTGAAAAAGGCCGGAGAGATGAATTTGAGCTTTACGTCCGCGTCGCCGCTATCGCTCCGCAGATGCTTTACCGCCGCAACGGGACGAACAAACCTATCTGCGCAAATATTGATTTTTACAGCGGTTTTGTTTATTCTATGCTGAATCTTCCGGAGGAACTGTTCACCCCGATTTTCGCCATAGCGCGTATCGCAGGCTGGAGCGCGCATAGGATCGAAGAACTAATCAACAACGGAAAAATCATTCGTCCCGCTTATATGAGCGTACAGCCGGATGCGCCCTATATCCCGCTGATGCACCGCAAATGACCATTTCTAAAATGCTTAGCAATCGCAAACAACAATCATGACAAAAAGAAAGTGAATAAATTCACCCATAAAATACAGGAGCATGATGACTGAGTTCCATCATGCTCCTGTATATTTTCTATGGTTTAGCTTTTGAATACTAAGGCTACATTCGCACATAAGAGATTCACATTCGTTGTTTACAGCAATTTTCCTTTGATAAAATCGTGCGCCCTCACACAGCGGCTCTAAAATTTTCATTTCCTTTTCAGCATAGGCAATACAATTCATCTGCTGGAACAGCTTCATGCAAAATCTCGTACATTTCCGTACATAAACTGCCATAGTAATTTTGTTTCAGTTCTCCCAATTCCAATTCCTCCAAACTGTACTTTATTTTTTATGATAATCGGCTCAATTCCCGCTTTCAATGCTGATTTCATTGAATATCTTCAAAAGATCATCCACGCGCGCATTTTTCTTTTCCTCGCCCCGGATATCTACGACGCATTTGCCGACGTGCATCATAATCAGCCGCGTCCCGTATTCCACGGCAAAACGCAGATTATGCGTCACCATGAGCGTGGTGATTCCGCTTTTTTCTACAAACCGGTTGGTCAGCCGCATGATGATTTCCGAAGACTTTGGGTCCAGCGCTGCCGTATGCTCATCCAAAATCAAAAGCTTCACGTCGGTCATGTTTGCAATCACCAGCGCCAGCGCCTGCCGCTGGCCGCCGCTGAGACTGCCGACCGGCGCATTCATACGATTTTCAAGGCCGAGTCCGCATTCCTCAAGCAGCGTGCGATACACATCTATACGCTTTTTATTGATGCCGCGTCCGAGCCCGAAAGTTTTGTGCTTATTGTCGGCAAGCGCCATGTTTTCGAGAATCGTTAAATTTTTGCAGGTCCCTGCTTTCGGATCTTGAAATACCCGCCCAATCCATTTTGCGCGGCGGTATTCGCTTAGCTTCGTGATGTCGCGCCCGTCAAACAGGATTCGTCCGGAATCGGGCGGCAGCGTTCCGCAGATAAAATTGAGCAGCGTGGTTTTTCCGCTGCCGTTGGAACCGATGACCGAAACAAATTCTCCGCTTTCTACCGTCAGGTCAAAACCATCAAACAGCGTACAAGCGTCCGGGGTTCCAGGATTAAAGGTTTTCGTAATCTTTTCAAGCGTCAGCATATCCGCTCCCCTTTCGTTTAAGCAAGCCACTGAGCATCAGCGCAACGACAAACAGCGCCGCCATTAAAAGCTTATTGTAATCTGACGGAAGCCCAAGCGAAACAGCCACCTGCAAACAGCCCTTATACAGGACGGTGCCGATGATGACCATGGTCGTCGGTTTCATCCAGCGCAGCCTGCCAAAGAGACTCAGACCGATGATGACGCTGGAAAGTCCGAAAACCACCATCCCCGTACCCATGGCCGTATTCGCCGACTCGTTTGCCTGCGCGACGACCGCGCCCGAAAGCGCGGCCAGTCCGTTGCCAAGCGCGAGCCCTAAAATTTTAGACACGCCGGGATTTCTAGCCAGCATCGTACAAAATTGTTCGTTGGCGCCTGTCGCGCGCAAAAGCAGGCCGGATTTGGTTTTCAGATACCAATCCGCCGCAAATTTCAGCAAAGCGACGATCACAACCAAAATAATCAGCTTTTTCAGAGGTATACCGCCGATCATTTCCGGCACAAACGCAACCGCCGGACTGCTGAAGATCGTCGTCATACCAAAAATGGAAGCGATCGACTGCCCGCCCGTACCAAGTTTGACAATAACCAGGTTGACCGACAAAAGCGCCGTAAACATCAGAATACCGCAAAGCAGCGGACGTATGCCGAGTTTTACATGCAAAAGTCCGGTCACCGCCCCGGCCGCACAACCGGCTGCAAAAGCGGCAAGCAAGCTGAGCCACGGATCCGCGCCCTGCAGAATAAGCACCGCCGACACAATGGCGCCGAGCGGAAGCGTGCCGTCCACGCTCAGATCCGGAAAATCCAAAATGCTGTAAGTCAAATATACGCCGATGGCAAGGATGGCGTATTTCGCGCCCTCTTCCAAAATGATTTTTAAAATATTGACGATTTCCACAATACGCGCTCCTTAAAAAGCAGACTTGCAGGGGAGAAATCCCCCCTGCAGTCCACCGGATAAAACTCGAATCAATTGCCGCCGGCCGTAGTCACCTGCTCGGCGGAGGCATATGCGGCGGGCAACGCAATCCCAAGCTGCGCCATCACATCGGTATTGACGACAGGCGTACTGTCCGCAATAACCAGCACGGGCGTCTGCGCCGCGCTCTGCCCGCCGCGAACGGCGAGCGCCATATCGGCCGTCTTTTCGCCAAGCGCAACATAATCGAGAGATGCAGCTGCGATACAGCCTTTTTTCACCTGTTCAATCTCCGAACCGTATACCGGAATGCCGGCTGCTTTCGCCTGTTCCAGCAGAGTCGTCATATTATCCACCACATTGTTGTCGGTCAGATTGGTTACAGCCTCCACATCCGGCAGCAGATTGGCGACAACGGTCGGCAGTTCGGTCGCATCGTTGATGCCCATAGACACGATTTCAATCCCAGCTTTCCCTGCCTCTGCTTTCAACGTCTCAAGCTGAGAAAGCGAGTTCGGCTCGGTCGTGGTATAAATGACGCCGAGCTTCGTGAGCGCAGGCTGGAAAGCCCGAATCATAGCGACCTGCGCCGGAATATCAAACGCATCCGCGGTACCCGTACAGTTATTGCCCGGCACGTCGACCGACTGCACCAGTTTTGCCGCAACCGGATCGGAAACCGCGCAGAAGATCACCGGTATATCGGACGAGGCGCTACGCACCGCCGAATAAGCCGCCGTAGCCGCCGGCGTCGCAATCGCGATAATCAAATCATACTCGCCGCTCGACGCCATACGCGCCGCATAGCTCTGGCAGTCGTCAACCGGGGACGTAGAAGAGCCCACTTGAACTTCATATGCGATGCCTTTTACTTCCAGTACATTCTTTATGCCCTGGCAGCAGTTATCCAGCGATGAGTGGGGCATGAACTGAATAATGCCCACCTTCTTTTCGCCGGAATTTCCGCCGCATCCCGTAAAACAAAAACCAAATGCAAGAATCAACGCGAAGACAACCGATAATTTTTTTATGCTGTTTTTCATTGTTTTTTCCTCTTTCAAAGCAAAATTTTTAAATAAATATAAATTGTGTTAAACGCCGCGCTGCATGCCCGCACGCCATCGTCTTGTTCTGCCGTACATATCGGTATCCTCCACAAAAGAAAATAAAAAACTGTCTATTTTTGTCCCTTTTCAGATTCGTGTTGCTCAGTACTGATTATCAAAACCATTCGTCAAAACATCGAAAGCGGGGGAACTGTCTTTTCAGACAACTTTCCAATAAACTGAAAGCCGTCAGCCAAATGTTTTTTCTAAATAGTTCTTTATATCATCCCTTGAACGGAAAATATAAATGCTTTTCTCATTTTGGTATCTATCAATTAGTTCATAGACTGCGGGCATTTCATTCTGTGGAAAGTTCAAAATCCACTGCCTGAATTCTTCGTCAAATTCTGTTTCTACCCATGGCATATCCTCACGAGGTTTTCCTATACGTGATTCTGCCGCCGCAAGACATTCATCTACCGGCAAATCCAATAAAAATACGGTATCGCAAGATTGAAGCCGCATTTCAAGCGTTCTACTATAGTTTCCATCAATGATCCATTTGTCTTTTGAAATAATTTCTTTTAACCTATGATCAAATTCATCCCTACTGATTGTTGTCTTATCAGGTTTGTGCCATAACATATCAAGATAATATAAAGGCAGAGAAGTTTTATCTTTCAACTTTCTTGCAAATGTACTTTTTCCCGAACCCGGACAGCCGATAACGATTACTTTATCAAACATGGATTTTCTCCTCCAAATGTACATTTGCTGCGCTGATTTTATCATGGAATTCGTTTCCGCTCAATATGTTTCTATAAAATTACCGAAGTTCTCAATTGGCAACACTTCTCTTAAAAGGAACCTATTTTTTAAAGGTTGACAAATAAAAAATTCCTATCCCATAAAATGGGACAGGAAAAATCAAACCTGCGGTACCACCCAAATTCGCACAAATGCGCGCTCACCGTGTACAATCATACACATGCGGTATAACGGCCGCTGCCGTCGCCCCTAACCGAAATCCGGCTCAGTTTGCCCTCGGAAGTCCATTTCCAACCGCCGCCGTTACCGCAATTCCACCATCTGCGGCTCTCTGAAACGTCTGTATAGAAGGTACTACTCTTCGTCACAGGTTTAAAAGGTGCTCTTTAATTTATTGTTATCTTATCATATGTAAACAGATTTGTCAAGAGAATTTTTCAATTTTTTTAAATCGTTCCGCATAGAATTCCATTCATAAAAAGCAGCGCAAAGAGTAGCCATACCCGCCCTTTGCGCTGTTTTCAGTTTGGGCAGCACCGCACATTCGCGGCGTCCCCATCTTGTTGCTGTCTGAAAATTTTTCGACAGACTTCTGCGATATACCCTGCGGTCTTTATTCCTGTACGCTTTCCTCACGCGAACGGAACAAAAGCGATATGCACCAAATTCCTGCAAGTGCAACCAAGGTATATATGATACGGCTGACAATCGCCGCCTGACCTCCGCAGATCCAAGCCACCAGATCGAAGCTGAAAAGCCCGATTGCGCCCCAGTTGAGCGCGCCAATGATGACCAGAATAAGCGCTATTCTGTCAATGACCATCTTTTTCTACCTCTTCTCAAAATTTTGAGTCAAGCGTTTCCGCTCATCTATAGTTTGACCGAACGGCAGAAAAACATGTTAGAAATTTTTACCTATATTTTTTGAACCTAACGTCTGATTATTTCAACTCAAGCATCAAGACGTGCGCGCTGTCCAGCGCGTGAACATCCGTATAATCCTCCTCCGGAATGCTGAGCCCGTTTACCGCAGCCAGCGCCTCCGGCGCAACGTGATACTGTTTGGAAATCGTCCATAAGCTTTCGCCTTTTGGATAAATCAAACAAACGGGATGCACATTTTTCTCATAACGCTTTGGCGCGGAAAAATCGATTTTTCCCACAATCTGCGCTTCCTTGCGCTGAAGTACGCTCATGCAAAGCGCAATCTCCGCATCGCACACCAGATTATCTCCGTCAAGGCGGCTGCGCGCATTCACAAGCGTCGCTTCGGCCATAACTTCCGTTCCGTCCGGCGTCTCACAATCAAAGGAAATTTTAAACGGAACCGTAAATTCACCCGAAGTTTCTCCGCTTTCCGTCGTATAGATAGAATTCATCGCACAGCGGCCGGAAACCGAAATTTTTCCGTCGCGTGCAGTGGCCTCTTCCACCTTTGCTTCGCCTGAAGTATCCAGCACCGTAACCGCGTCGGACGCACCGGCGGCATTTTTTGCCACACTGCCGCCTATATCGTAAACGCCGCAGCGGGAGAACAGCAGCCGGTCGGTTTCCAGAGGACGATACTCGATTTTTCCCTCCGCCGTCTCCGAAAACGCATCGGTCACTGCACGAATTTTTCTGGGCTGATCTGCTCTGCCCTCAATCGCTAAAATCACTTCGAGCATAAGGTTGGAATTATCGGACGAAACACCGGCTTCTGTAGAAATGACCCGCGCTGAAGCGGCGGCGGTCGTTCCCTTTTGAATATCAGCCTCCAAAAACTCATCAAAAGGAATCTTCTTTTGAAGCATTTTCGGCGCGCCCGCCTCTAAAATAAGTACCTTTGCATAAACGTCGCCGCGCACGCCGACGCCGCCGTCGGCAGCGCGCGCATCGGTCACCGCCGCAGTCGCACCGCACCAAAGCGGTTTGATTTCCGCTTTTCCGCCGAGTTCTATAGAGTCTGAAAGCTCCACATCCTGCGCGCGCAGCAGAAGCGTGTCCACGCCGTCAAACTCGCCGTACAGTTTATGCAGACCAGGCATCTCTGCGGCCGGAAGCTGCTCTTCCGAAATATCCTCCCGCGTATATATACAGGGCTGTGAACGCAGACGGGTACGTATGTTGATTTTTCTAGGAGCGCTCAGGCGGTACGTAACAGAATCCACTACGACGTCCGCCGACAATTGAGGATCCTGCCCTTCGGCCAGCGGAACGCTGAAATCATATTTAGAAGGCAGCACAGTAGCGCTGACCTCGCCGTCCTCGCCCAAATAAATCAACGTATGCAATACGCTGCCCGACATCTGCGCCTCGGTGCCGTTGATGTACTGCGCAGGCGGAAGTGCGCGCGCTTCCATGCGCAGCACTTTCTGAACCTTGGGCATATAATCCGGCAAAATAAATTCTCCGCCGCTCTCGAACAAGATGCTCCCGCCGTTGCGGATACGCTGCGCCGTATTTTTTCCGGACAGAACAAATTCCTTTTTCTCGCTGTTTTCGGGTCTCATAGAATTCTCCTTTTATCAAATTTTTGTTTGCTAAATTCTATGATAAAAACAAACGAACTATGCGCCGTGCCCAAAAGTTGTCCCGCTTACCGGAAGCTGAGCAAGCGGGATTTTAATTCTATCTGTATACGCTTAGCCTGAGCCGCTGCCGCGGCATCCAAGACTTTATGTCAATGATGTTCTTGCCGCTCATCTCCTGCTCTCTTTGATTTCTATTTTTCTGGGCAGAATTGTCCATCAGAAAAGCCTTCGGGAACCCTCGCTTAGCAGACGGTACTCTTTGAGAAAAATAAAGTGCGGGCCTCCGCCCGCATAAAGCATGACTCTTTAAAGATACCTCTATGTTGACAGCGTCTCACAAAGTACCTATCTTCCCAAAACAATCTATGCGTTTACCAGCTTGACACGCAATGAAAATTCCATCTTACGCAAAACAGACGGTTTGCAATGGACGATTACGCACAAAATTTGTGCAATCGTCCGCTTCACGAAACACAACACGCGATGCCTGCACAAAATTTTGTTTTAACCTACAAAAAACGATAAACGTTGTATTGACAATATTTTATTCGTATGCTAAAATACTGTTTTGTTCCGAACAATTGTTGAAAGGTATTGTGACTTTCACACACGGAGAGGAGGAAAGATTAGAATGGAAAAAAACTGTGGAGCATGGATCAATATCCTATCCCACAAGCTTAAAAAGCGCATGAACGCCAACATGCAAAGCCTGGGCATTACTGGAGTGCAGAGCCGCATAATGCACTATATCTTTGTGAAATGCACCGATGGGCCGGTATTTCAGCGCGATGTGGAGAGTGCCTTTGGTCTAAGCCGTTCCGCCGCCACCGGCATTTTGCAGTTGATGGAAAAAAACGGCCTGATCCTGCGCGAAAACGTAGCCAGCGATGCGCGGCTGAAAAGTCTGATCCCCACGGAAAAGGCAGCGCATCTGGACGCACAGATTGGCGAGTATCTTCATCAGACCGAGCAGTGGCTGACGCACGGCTTGTCAAACGCACAAATCGCGTTATTTCTGGAAACCGCCGCGCGTATGTCCAACAATCTGGATAGTTAGCCGACGCCAGTTCAAAATTTCCATAATTATTTTCATGACGTACGGCGCCTGAGCGCGTTGGTTGTGTCATATTTGAAGGAGGAATATCACGTATGATAAAAACCCTTGCTCGCAGTATACGCGAGTACAAAAAGCCGGCCATTCTGACGCCGCTTCTGGTCACGATCGAAGTAATACTGGAATGTATCATCCCGTTCAGCATCGCCAATCTGGTAAACCAGATGCAGGCTGGCTGTGGTATGGATGTCATCGTCAAATATGGCATCCAACTGGTGATCACGGCTATTCTGTCGTTAATTTTCGGCGTCGCGGCCGGCAATACCTGCGCCACCGCTTCCACGGGCTTTGCACGTAATCTGCGTAAAGATATGTTCTACCATATTCAAGACTATTCTTTTGAAAATATCGACAAGTTCTCGGTATCCAGCCTGGTTACTCGTATGACCACCGACG
Organism: uncultured Eubacteriales bacterium; assembly: GCA_958352145.1. Lineage (GTDB taxonomy): Bacteria > Bacillota > Clostridia > Oscillospirales > CAG-272 > UMGS902. Next base: position 9,959 of record CATWNM010000011.1, on the reverse strand, counting down.
TTGTGAATGTACAAATGTCTTTCATGATGATCATCCGCGTGGCCATCCGGGGCCCGTTAATGCTAATCTTTTCGTTCATCATGGGCTTTGCCATGGGCGGGCGCTTGGCTATGATTTTCCTTGTCACCATCCCGCTGTTAAGCATCGGGATGGTGCTGATCATCCGCGCGGCTACGCCGATTTTTCGCAGGGTATTCCGCAAGTACGATGCGCTGAATGATTCGGTGCAGGAGAATGTGCAGGCCATGCGCGTGGTGAAAAGCTATGTGCGTGAAGAATATGAAAAAAAGAAATTTGCTGCCGCCGCCGAGGATGTTTGCAGGGATTTCACCCGTGCCGAGCGAATTATGGCTTTCAACAACCCCTTGATGCAGTTCTGCGTGTACGCAGGCATGGCATTTGTGCTGTCCTTCGGTTCTTACGCAGTTATCACCAGTCAGGGCGTTGAAATCGCCGTAGGCCAGATGTCCGCCATTCTTACTTACAGCTTCCAGATTCTCATGAGTCTGATGATCCTGTCCATGGTGTTTGTAATGATCACCATGTCAATAGAATCTGCCGAGCGTATCGTCGAAGTTCTGTCCGAAGAGAGCAATCTAATCAGCGCCAAGGACGCCCTTACTGAGGTGAGGGACGGATCCATCGATTTTGAGAACGTCAATTTCAAGTATTCTAAAAAAGCCGAACGTATGGCACTGGCCGATATAAATCTGCACATCAAATCCGGTGAAGTCATTGGCATTCTGGGCGGCACAGGTTCGTCCAAATCCACACTGGTGCAGCTGATCCCCCGCCTGTACGACGTTACCGAAGGATGCGTTAAAGTGAGCGGCGTGGACGTGCGCAAATACGATCTGGAGGTTTTGCGCAACAATGTGGCTGTGGTGCTGCAGAAAAACGTGCTGTTCAGCGGCACCATCAAAGACAACCTGCGCTGGGGCAATCCTAACGCCACCGATGAAGAGATGAAAGAGGCTTGCAGGCTGGCGCAGGCTGACGAGTTCATCCAGCAGTTCCCTGACAAATACGATACATGGATTGAACAGGGCGGCGCCAACGTCTCTGGGGGCCAGAAACAGCGCTTGTGCATCGCACGCGCGCTGCTGAAAAAGCCCAAGGTGCTGATTCTGGACGATTCTACCAGCGCCGTGGACACGCGCACGGACACGCTGATCCGTCAGGGGTTTCGTGAATTTATTCCCGAGACAACGAAGATCATCATCGCCCAGCGTGTCGCCTCCGTACAGGACGCCGACCGCATCATCGTGATGGACGGAGGGCGCATCAGCGCCATCGGCACCCACGATGAACTGATGAAAACCAGCGAGATTTATCAAGAGATATATACTACCCAGAATAAGGCAGGTAATCAAAATGGCGAAGAATAAAACCAATACCGCCCCCACCTCAACTGCCCGGGGCCAGCGCGCGCCCAAGGGCGTACTGCGTCGGCTGCTGCGCACCCTGTTCGAGTTCTATCCCGTGCTGCTGCCGATCACGCTGGTGTGTATCCTCATCAACGCCGTTGTCAGTTCCGTCCCCTCGGTATTTATGCAAAATATCATTGCCATCGTGGACGACAGCTATAAAACCGGCGATTGGTCCTCTGTGTCCGGCAAGATTCTAGGTTTTGTGGGCATTTTGATCATAATGTACGTTATCAGTCTCATCGCCGGCCTGCTCTATACCCAGCTGATGGCCATTATCACCCAGGGATCTTTGAAAAAACTGCGTGAAAAAATGTTCAGTCACATGCAAAATTTGCCTATCATGTACTTCGACACCCACGGCCGCGGTGACATCATGAGCTATTACACCAACGACGTAGACACCCTGCGCCAGATGATCAGTCAGAGTTTACCACAAATGCTGATCTCCGGCGTGACATTGCTGACAGTGTTCTGCATTATGATGTATTATAGCATGATCTTAGGGCTGATTGTGGTGGCCGGCATCATCTGCATGGCTTTTTTGGCTCGCTATGTCACGAACCGTTCCTCCAAATACTTCCTGCGCCAGCAGATCACTCTGGCTAAGGCTGAAGCCTTTATGGAAGAGATGATGACCGGTCAAAAGGTTATCAAGGTATTCTGCCATGAGGAAGATGCCAAGGCCAGCTTTGACAAAGTGAATAGCGAGATCTTTTTCAATGCCCGCAACGGCAACCGATTTGCCAACATTCTAATGCCCCTGCTGAGCAACATAGGCAACATAATGTACGTGGTGGTAGCCTTGGCGGGCGGCGCGCTGCTGCTGACCGATGTACCCAACATCAGCATCTCCGGCATGGCTTTCAGCATCAGCATTGTGGTGCCGTTCCTGAACATGACAAAACAGTTCGCCGGTGCCATCGGCCAGGTGTCCAACCAAGTGAACATGGTAATCATGGGCCTTGCGGGTGCGCATCGCATCTTCGCGCTGCTGGATGAGCAGCCTGAAACCGACGAGGGTTATGTCACTTTGGTAAATGCCAAGGAGAACGCCGATGGCAGCATGAGCGAGTGCAAGGAGCGCACCAATGTCTGGGCCTGGAAGCATCCACACCACGACGGCACCATCACCTACACCCGCCTGCAAGGCGATGTGCGCTTCTATGACGTGAATTTTGGCTACACGCCGATAAAGACTGTGCTGCACAACATCTCCCTATACGCGAAACCCGGCCAAAAGGTGGCCTTCGTCGGCTCTACCGGCGCTGGCAAAACCACGATCACAAACCTCATTAACCGCTTTTATGACATCAGCGACGGCAAAATCCGCTATGACGGCATCAATATCAATAAAATCAAGAAAGCGGATTTGCGCCACAGCCTGGGCATCGTATTGCAGGACACGAACCTTTTCACCGGCACAGTGATGGAAAACATCCGCTACGGCAATCTGAATGCACATGACGAAGAATGTATCGCTGCGGCAAAGCTCGCCGGCGCGGACGACTTCATTCGCCGTCTGCCCGAGGGATACAACACAATGCTGCGCGGCAACGGCGCGAACCTCAGCCAGGGCCAGCGCCAGCTGCTTGCTATCGCGCGCGCGGCTGTGGCTGACCCGCCTGTGATGATCATGGACGAGGCAACTAGCTCGATAGACACGCGCACTGAGATCATTGTGCAGCGCGGCATGGACGCGCTGATGACCGGACGCACCGTGTTTGTCATCGCGCACCGTCTAAGCACCGTGCAAAACGCCAATGCCATCATGGTATTGGATCACGGCCGCATTGTTGAGCGCGGCACCCACGAAGACCTTATTAAATTGAAAGGCACCTACTATCAATTGTACACCGGCGCGCTGGAATTGGATTAACACACCCCACGAACAGCCCCGCAGACAACGCAATCTCCGTGCCCCAGCCCTCCGCAATAGGAGCGCCTGCACGGAGATTTTGTTTTCGGACCAAAACTTTCAAAAAAGCAATACAAACACCAAAAAAATATTTAAAATTAGAATTCTTATCATAATTCCGATTGCAATCCTGGCTGCTGTGTTCGTGCGTCTGTTTAATTTTAAAATACAAGCAAACGAACTATGCGCCGTGCCAAAAAAGTTGTCCCGCTTTGCTTTCAGCAAAGCGGGATTAAAATTTTGTCTGTATTCAGCTCATCTCATATCCGCACTCGTCACAAATGCCATCTTCCTCAAGATCTCTATGCCCGCCAAGTTTTGCCGTGCAGTAATCCTGATACGTATAGCTGTTTACCGACGCGTTCAAAGTATTCAGCGACGGATCCTGCTCATAATATTCATTCGGATCCCCGCCCAAGAACTGATAGGAATCCTCGACCGCGCTGGGAACGCGCATGTCCGTATATACGTTCACGATGCAGTTCGGAAATGGCCGCGGACAGCCGTGTATATCAAATACTTCGCCTATATCGCCCTTTAATACTACATTGGTGATATAGTCAATCCCGACCGTCGCTTTGTTCAGCGTCGTCACATAGAAATAAGTAACCCATAGCTCTCCGTCCACAATGATCGTGCCTTCCGCCGGCTGGGTAATATACCCGTCGCCGCGCGAGAATGGCGACAGATATTCAACATTCAGCATATCAGCCGGATTGTGTGAACCGATCGTAATTTTGGACTGTCCGTCATTGGTGGACGCATTGTAATTCCATCCCCCAATAAAGCGGTAATTGCCGGAACGGATCGTGATATCCGAGTTGATCGTCTGTCCCTCGGCATTCGCTCCGGGGAAGCCGCCGATCACACACAGCTTGGCATCGGTACAGTTCAGCGTATCACCGTCAACCGTCACCGTTCCAAAGTCCTGAACCGTAATCCCCTCTCCCATCACCAGCTTGTGATTTTGCGCACAAATTACAATATTTTCATCTGAAGAGAGCGAGCAAATGCCGAGATGCTCAATCGTCATATCCCCATTCAAACGCAGGCGCTTTATGCTTCCGTCAAAGCAGAGTGTTCCGCCGTCGCTGCCGCCGGTCAAAATGATATGTCCGTCGAAAGCGGGCGTAGAATATCCATTGGGAACGACCACTGCGCCGCGCACCTCAATCGTCACTTCACCCAACGGACGCACCGCCCATGTGGCATACCGAACCGCTTCTGAAAACGATGCAAAGTGCAGCGGCGACGTACCCGATACCGGGGGCGGGTTATTCGGCGTATAATCAGTTCCAAGATTGCTCACAATGATCCGGTCGCTCAGCGTGTCGGTGTCATATACGCGATAACGGGCATTGCATCCCGTGCAGCGCATGGTTAAAATCTTACTGCTCGCACTGTAGCCATATCTGGCAGTTCCCTCATGATTGCTTGGATCTTTCACCGTTTCATACTGCGTACCCAAATCCCGCCCGCAGAGATCCGTACACCGCACCCGCATCAAAGCGCCGTGCGCGCAGGTTGGAACCGCCAACTGCGTCTTTGCCGTCGTCCTGTGCCGGCACTGCTCATAGCCGCACAGCGCACAAATCAAGCGTCCGCTGCTCTGCGTCTGTATATCGTGTCCGTATACCGCGCAATAAGCCGAAAGCGGCTCGCTGCCGGTATGCGCGCCGGCATATATATCCGAAACGCCGCTTATAAACCGTACAGCACTGTCTTTTGCATCGGTGGCCTGATCCGCATACACATTCAACGTGCAGACCGCGTCGGATTCAGACAAACAGCTTTGCGGAAGCAATGCGTTGGCGCTTCCCTCTACAGGCGACTTCAGCGCCCAGTTCACAGTCATGCTGCCTGAAAATGCGTTTTGGGTAAACCAAAATGGCTCTGCGGTACTAAAGCCCGCATTCAAAAACACGGTGACTGTGGAATTTTCAGCCGTCAGAGGCTCGTCCGCTTTGACACCGAACAAACCAGGGCAAAGATAGCGCACCCAGAGCGTATCCGCGCTGTTTTTTACGCCTAAATTGATTTTGGTGTGACCGCCGGTGACATTCACTGCGCTGCCATACCACGCGCTGACCGACCAATACTCGCCCGAATGCACAAAAAGTTCTCCGCCCGCAGCGCTGCATTGTGTCTGCACCGTGCCGCACGGACAAAAAACCGCAAGACGCACCCGCGCGCCGCTGTAAGCATGTCCGCCATGAAAAGATACGCTGTTTTCGGAGCCGGTGATTTCAATGCCTTCCCCCATAGTCAGCGTATGGTTGTCCGCAGTAAAAACCACGCCTTTGGCGCTGTTGTCCGTGATTTGAATCTGCCGGAATTCCGTATTGCCCCGCAGATGATAATGGGCTTCACCGTCTCCGATAAAAACGAGTGCAGCGGCATCGCCGTTTCCCGCAATTGTAATTTTTCCCGTATGTACCGGTTCTGCAAAGCAGGCATTTTCCGAAGAAGTGACCGTTACGGCATCCTGCACATAAATCGTACCACCGCCCGTACCTAAAACCGCATATGCCCGCGCCAGACTTTCCACAGGCGCTTCCGCCGTGCCCGCTGCCGTGTCACTTCCTGCGCTGGAGACGTATACGTCCACTGCCGCCGCGGTACACATCAGCGCAAATATACTCAAAATGATGCCGAATATCAAAATATACTTCTTTTGCATTTTTATTCTCCTAAAAATTCATACTGCTTAAATGTCAATCAAAAAACCGAAAGAAGATGTAAACCATCTGTCACAATGTCTCGCAATAAAGTCACTTCTTCATTTGACCAGATAGGAACAAAATTTGCCGTCCATATAGTAGGTATACCCAAAACTGCTGATGACGATCGCTTCTCCCGGCGCGTTCGTCATGGTGTTGGTCATACCCGTGACCAGATTCGCCTTATTGTAGGTATAGGACACGGTCACCTCGCCCGTCGTCTGGCTTGTACGGTTCCCGTTTGCGTCATACGTATAGGTCGTCGTCTCTCCGCCCTCGGTCACCGACACCAGCCGGTCAAGCCAGTCATATTCATATGCAGCGCTGCTCTTCTGCACATTGCCGACGGTCAGCGTATATCCGCTTTTTCTCCACTCCCAAATGCCGTAAACATTTCGATTACGCTTTATTCATTCTTTTCGGGAAATTCATAATCAAATGGTTTCCTGACTTTACCAATAAATTTTTTATGTGAAGCTCCAAAATGTACATAATTGCTACGCGCTTGATTCAAGCTTTCTTCATTTGCTCCTCCTTCAAAATCAGGATCTTCAAGTTGTACAATATCATCTTCCCAAAAACATACTGGACAAATATTATAATTACCTTTACTCTCCTCCGGTAATGTATAATATCCACAGCATTCACATTTGAAAAGCATTATTATTTCTCCTTTTTTATTTTCCAGGTTGCCGATCAAAGTAAGATTGTCTACCAGACGGCTTGAAAAATGTTTTTGTAGTTCCATCTGCATTATATGATCCAAAAGAATTCGTTTGAGGGTCATATACTCTTATAATCCCATCATTATCTATTTTTACTTGATACTTACTTCTATTGTTATAAAAACTATTAGCTTTTTTAGCATAGTCTTGATAACTTTTAGCATTAAAGTCAGCACCATGTCTATTATAATGATCTATTAACGTGTCCGAGTTGCCCCATTTATATGTCTTTGAAACAGATACTAATTTTTTAGCTAATTTTACAGTGCTATGCAGTATTGTAGCAAATTGCACTGTTTCTTCATAAGCACCAGCAGTCCGTGTTGCTAAATCATCCAACTGACTGTCTGTTAGTTCCGTATTTGGGTCAAAAAGAGTATAATTGTTAATTAGGTATCGTAAATCTCCAGAAAGACCATCCCACACACTTTGACCCATAACACTAATTAAATTGTTAATGCTTATTTCATTTGAAACTAATGCCTTACCTACAGTATATATGGCAGAAACTGAACTAGTTACTTTTTGGATAACATTCCATATAGCACTTGCTGACAAGTTTTCTGCAGTAATTTTTAAGCCTTCAATTCCTACTTTTAATATAAAATTGGGGTATTGAGCAATAGTTAGGCACCCACTTGGATCCACATACATAACGGGGTTATTGCAACAATACGTATACAGATTGAGACTCAGTGGATCGGATGCATTCATATATCCCCATGCGTCCTGCTGGGTGAATCTCCCGTTTGCAGGATTGTAATACCTTGCGCGGAGGTAGTAGGTTTCGGTCTCCGCGTCATAGTACTCCCCGCAGTAGAGGAACGCATTGTCCGATTCTCCGACAGTGGACGTGATATTCCCGAACGCATCATAGGTGTAAACGATTATTATTTATGGATATTTCATTTTTTCACCCAAAAAATTAAATTTTATTATTCAATTGTCCATTCGCCATTCATATAAATCAAATATTTTTTATAACGTTCATTGTTTAAGCATTGGTTGCTTATGTCATCAAAATCAGTTACAGCATCCACCCCACGTATTGAAATCCTAAATTGCTCATTCTGAACTTCTATTCCATTGAAGTCAATACATAATCCGTCAGCTGAAAAACAAGCAATCTTTTCCTTTATATTTGACGGTATCGCACATACATGAATACATTGTCTTTGAAATGATTTGACAATTTTTCCACATATCACATCTATAATATCGAAAACATTTTTATAGTATACTTTACAATAAAAGGTATCGTCATGCGATAAATACAAAAAACGATTATCTAGGCAATTGAATATGGGCTTCTGACGGGCGCGGAACATATGTGCTGCAAACAGTAAATCTGCGATATCATTGTCACTAAGTTGTAATAGATTAGAGTGCGAATTATAATCTATAAAACAAAAATCTCCATATTTATAATCTTTGCTATGCAACAGTTGAGCAATTTCATCTGATCCCTCAAGTATTTCAAATTTATTGTAGCAGTGTTCTCCTATATAATCTGATTTTATCAAGAGCAAATTTTTTATCGGAGAAGTTTGTAAAGATATAAAATCCTGAAAGGAAATACCTGTATAAATTGCTTTTGTCTTATCTATTTTTATATATAAAAAATTACTATACACAAATTACCTCCAAAATAGTTATTTTTTCTCTAAAATATAGGCGCTAAAGAGGGCAATGTATAAAAAAATGGGATAGTTATCGAACCGGAGTTGATAAAAGGTATATAAAATGTTTCATTACTTTCATAAAATCCAGTAGTAGTGGTTCGCAAATCAATGTTAGTAGGTCCAAAATAATATTTAAAATAATCTTCCTGACTACATCCTGGGAGAGAGCCAAGACCAGTTGGATCTTGTAATAAGGTTACTACTCTTCCATTCGGATAATGAATAATTGTTTGATCATATCCCAAACCAATTTCAATTTTATTCATCCATTCATTTTGTTTCTTCGTCCAATCCCATCCTTTTTTTTGAAGCAATGCTCGTAATACTTTCTTAGGCGGATTTCCAGAGGAGTTATTATTTTTATCATGGGGGGATCCATCTTCATTCTGAGAATATTCTTCCCCATCACTATAAATATGAACATGCCTTTGGTAATCTTTTCCTTTTGTTCCTCTTTCAATTCTTCCTCTCCATCCATTGCCCAAGTCAAAAGTGCTTGAGAGAACAGCAAAAAGTGTTGCATCGTTAATATACATTCTAGAAGACTCTATATAGCTGCCATTCTTATCATTAGCATAAAATTGTGCATTTTGTCCATCCAAAAGCACGTTTGCTATACCTTTCTGAGGGTCCCAATTAACACTGCCTCCTAATGCTTCAATTATTGCGCGAATAGATACATTTTCTAATCCCCATGGATCAATATACATAACAGGATTATTACTACAATACGTATACCAATTCAAACCACTTCCTATCGGGTCTTCGCTACAAAACCGTCCGTTTGCAGGATTGTAATACCTTGCGCGGAGGTAGTAGGTTTCGGTCTCCGCGTCAAAATATTCGCCGCAGTAGAGGAACGGATTCTCGCTTGTCCCGATTTGCTCTGTGATATTCCCGAACGCATCATAAGTATAGCATACCACAACGGCGTTGTTCTTCACCAATTGTATCACATCGCCATGCGCGTTGTATACATAGATTTCGCCGTCAGAGTTATGCGTGCGATTTAATCCGTAGTAGTAAACCGTTGCCTCCGTGCCGCCTGCGTTGTACTCATATACAATATTCATCCCATTGTATACAAAGTACTTCGTTGCGCCGCCAACCGTCTTTGCGCTCCGCAGTCCGCTTGGGTTGTACGCATAGCTTGCCGTGGTTGTCCCGTCCGTATAGCCCGTCTGTTGACCTCTGCTATTGTACGTGTAGCTCTTGCTCCCCGCACTCAGCGTGTTCCCGTTTGCGTCATACGTGTATGCGATGCTTTCTCCCTGCGTCGTTTCACTCAGCAAACGGTTGTTCGCGTCATAGCTATACGTGGTGACCGTTCCCGCGTTATTCATATGGACGCGGTTGCCTCTGGCATCGTAGGTATACGAAATCGTATCGCCATCTGTAGTCTCGGACACAAGCCGACCTGCGCCGTCGTAGATATAGGTTGTGGCGCTCGTATTGTTTAGTATGGTTTCGGTCTTGGTGCGCATATT
>CATWNM010000010.1 GCA_958352145.1 uncultured Eubacteriales bacterium | reverse complement strand
GCATTTTCACGTTACAGCGGCGCGCGCAGGCATACTGGAACCGGCAACCTAACCGTCGCAGGTAATGCGCGCGTTCGCTATCTATTTATGGGCGCCGTTGAAAACGCGTCTACCGCCGAAAGCTGTAATCTGTATCTGAAAGATACAGCCGTAATCGAAAACGTCTATCTTGCGGGCAGCGCTTCCGCAAATACCCTATCAGGCAACGCGCATCTTTATATTGACGGCGGAGATATTTTTGAATTTGATTCGGTTCCGCTTTATGCCGTCGGCGGTAAAAAAATTCTGACCTATGATCCGCGAACCGTCGCGGACGGTGTTCTCTATCTGGCAAAGCTTGCGCTTTTCGACCGCATAGAAACGGTCTGCGAGGCAAAAAACGCGCATGACTTCGGCGACATGTACGAAAACTCATTTGGCGGAGAGCAATGGATCCATACCTGCAAAATCTGCGGGCTGACTGAATTTGCCGGCAATGCGCAGCTTCCAGAAAAGATAGCGAGCGCAGTCGTTTTCGTCGCGGACGGCGGATTTGGCGACGGAAGCCACCCCAGCTATCCGCTCGGCGACTATGGAAAGGCGCTGGAAACGCTGGGCGAGCGCGGAGGCATGGTCGTTCTTGTCGGCGCGTGCACTATCCATGCGAACCTGAAGTATAAAATTGGAGACGACCCCCTCGTTTTCCAAGAACCCGCGCACAGCGGAACGTTATACGTTACATCGATTTACGGCGGCACGGATTATCGGGAGCGCGGGGCAAAATTCATTTTCGACGGCGATATGCACTACAAGCTGTCCGGCCCTGTGGAATTTGACAATCTTATCTTTGATACCGCAAACAATCCTTCTTCCAACGTCATCGCCGCCAGATATAACAAAGTCGTATTTGGAGAAAATTGCGAAATGCTGCGCGACTGCAAAAATCCGGACAAGGATAATTATCAGCTCTCGCTGATCGGCGGGTATCAATACTTTCGATACAGCGACCTCGTTGGAGTGGATGTTCCAAACGAACATCTGCGCATTTGCACGAACGTGATTCCAGTCACGACCGATTTTGAACTGACTGATTCCGCGCCGCTTGGTCTAAATAGCCAGTACACGCTGCGCGCCGACGCCGCCGCGGCTTTCGACACAATGATGAACGCGATGAAGAACGCCGGACTCAAACTCCCGTATATCAGCGACGCCTCCCGAACCTATCAGCGGCAATATCAGCTCTTTACAAGCTATATCGGGCGGCTCCGCAGAACGTACGCTTATGATTTCGATACCGCCTGCGCGCTTGTCAATCGTTCCTGCGGGGTTCCGGGCGGTTCCGAGCATCAGCTTGGCTATGCCGTAGACATTTACGATAATACGCTCGGATATTCGGGGAAAAACCATCACTATTATGACAGTACAAAAGAATGGGCGTGGCTGGTCGAACACGGTCCCGAATACGGTTTTGTCCTTCGCTTTTTAAAAAATAAGACCCTGGAAACCGGCTTTATCTACGAAGCATGGCATTTTCGATATGTGGGAACAGGGCATGCGGCGGCGCTTGCCAAGAGCGGCCTTTCTCTTGAAGAATACGTAGGTGGACTCTGCGGTTTGTTTGAACAGAACTCGGATGTTACGGTAAAAAGCGGCAGCTTTTACAAAATCAGCGGCGGTACCTGCGGCGCGGATCATCTTACCTTTACAGGCGCGCGCTCGGTCAAGCTCAAGCCAGACGTTTTCGCCGTTATCACCGAAGACGTAACGGCAAGCGGCGTTGTGACCGTCTCGGCGACCGCGGACGGGGGCGGAACAATCGCGCCCGCAGGACAAACCGAAGTTTACGTCGGAGAAACGCTTGTTTATACTTTTACTGCGGAGACCGGCCATGTCCTCTATGACGTAAAAGTTGACGGGAAAAGCGTTGGTACGCCGAAAGAATATTCCTTTGTCAACCTTTCGGAGGATCATACGATTCACGCGGCGTTTGCGCGGTACGGCGATGCGAATCGGGATGGGAAAACCAGCCTTTCCGACGTACTCTGGGTTTTGCGTCACATATCGGCGGGAACTGAATCAAAGTTCACCGATATTGACGGAAACGGAAAAACGGAACTTTTAGACGCGCTGATGATTTTGCGATGGATTCTTGAGAATCCGGCGTGATTTTCAAGCTGTTGCGCCGCTGTGCGGCGAGAACGCGAGACTGTTGATAAAACCGGACGCTGAACAGCAAAAGCCGTTCAGCGTCCGGTTATTTTTGGAGTTCCGGCTTCAGCATAGACTCGACCAGTGTGTCCATGCCGTACAGTCCGGGCGGTTTTTTGTATAGGAAGATTGCCGCCGCCAGCGCGCCGCGTGCAAACAATTCGCGGTTTTCCGCGTTGTGCTCAATGGTAATGCTTTCCCCCATACCGAAGAAATTTACGGTGTGACGGCCCACGACGCTGCCGCCGCGCAGGGAATGAATGCCGATCTCCCCGCGCTGTCTGATCTGGTTTATTCGCCGGTCGTAGACGAAAGTCCCGCAGCCGCTGCCTTTTTTGATCTGATCGGCCAGATAGAGCGCGGTGCCGCTGGGCGCGTCCTTTTTGGATGCGTGATGCGTTTCAACGATTTCGGCGTCATATGCGGGAAAAAGCGCGCCGGCAAGAATTTCGCAGAGTTTGCCTGTAATATGGACGCCGACCGACATGTTTCGGCTCATAAAAATGGGTATGGTTTTCGCAGCCTCTGCGAGCGCTTCGATTTGCGCCGTCGAATAGCCGGTGGTCGCCAGAACCGCGGGCGTTTTGCAGCGCACGGCGTAGTCGAGCAGAGAGGGAAGGAGAGAAGGGCTGGAAAAGTCGACGATGCAGTCGCAAAAGAGGGAATCGGGCAAAGCGTCAAAGCCTGTGTACCACGCGCCGTCGTTTGAAGCGCTGCGGCTGATAAAAAACGGGCATTCGTGGCCCTCCGACAAAAAGACGCGGGCGCACTCGCGCCCCATTTTTCCGTGCGCGCCCGCAATGGCAATCCGCAAGGCTGCCGCCTCCCTCCGAAAAATCTGGGTCGGTTTAACATATGCTTTCCGGCGCGGAAATATGTGCGTGCGGATATGGCCCCTTCCGCAAAAACAAAGATTTCCAAAATCGCGCGATTTTTCCAATATTTGTATCATGGGTGATTGACAGATTGAGAAAAATCATGTATAATAACAAAAATTGCATAATTTAGGTTGCGGTTTGAAAAGTTGTTCGCTGAGTAAATAAACGGAGAGCCGGTTCGATTCCGGCACAACTGCCATTGCTGTAATTGACAGGCGCAGCGCCGAAAGCGCGTTTATGGGCGTCCGGCGAAGATGCGTTTTTTCATCTTTGCTTTTTTGGGGATGCGCGCTGTCTTGAGTCAGAAAACCGGCCGTATACCTTGGCAGAACCGCCCCTTTTGCGGCGTATTTTGCATACTTCTTTGGTGATGAGGAGTGCAGCCATTGTTATTCTTCGCGGATCGTGTATGCGCGGAAATAATCGTTGGAAGTGCATTCCTTTTATTATTTTCCGCATTGCGGCGTCGTGATCGGTGCTTTGGCTGTACGTTTTTCTTCGGGAAAACGTATTTTTTATTGAAATTCGATCCGCGCGGATAGAATTTATATTTACATTTAAAGGAGAAGGACTATGAAACTCAAAATCACAGCTTTGCTTTTAAGCATGATGATGACTGTAACCGCATTCTGTGCCTGCTCGGCCGAAAAAGAAGAGGGGCCTGATTCCAAAAACCCGGAGATCACGACAAGCGACCCCGCCAAAGAGAATACCGGCGCGGAGGATGATTACAACGGGAAATTGATTTTTGACCATTCGATGGAACTTCAGTATGCAAAGTGCTTTTCGGTAGATTATTACAAAGGCGGCTATAAGCTGATTAAAATTGTGGACGGTACGGAAATGCTGATCGTGCCGGAGGGCATGCGCGTTCCCGACGATGTAAGTGATTCGGTTTATGTTTTGCAGCAGCCGGTCTCGAATATCTTGGTGTCCTCAACGCCCACGACTTCATTGATTAACGCCATCGGCGCGCTCGACGCGATTTCTCTTACAACCTACGACGTGGATTCTTGGTATATCGACAGTGTAAAGGACGCGCTGCGCGAGAAAAAAATGACGTACATAGGCAATTATAAAGAGCCGGATTATGAGGTGATCGCGGCTTCGGGCTGCGACTTCGCCATTTTTTCGACGATGCTTACCGAGGACGTTCAGGCACAGCTTCAGCATCTTGGTGTCCGCATCCTCTTGGATCAGGCTGCGGAAGAGGAGCATCCGCTTGCGCGCGTCGAATGGATGAAGCTGTACGGCGCCATGTTCAATCTTGAAGAAAAAGCGGAAGAACTGGTCGGTGAGCAGATCGCTTATGTCGACGAGATTGCAAAGCTCGAAGCTTCCGGAAAATCGGTCGCGATTTTTTATATCACCTCGAAAGGCAAGCTTTATGCCCGTAATGCCGGCGACTATATGGCCAAGATGGTCGGTCTTGCAGGCGGCAAGTATATCCTTTCGGACGTTGGCGTCGGGGAGCCGGGTACGGTCAATATGGAAATGGAAGCTTTCTATGATAAGGCCAGGGACGCCGATTATATCATCTATATCTGGTCGCTTGGCGGCAAGCCCGAAACGCTCGCCGATTTCCTCGCGAAATCAGAGGTGTTCGCTGATTTCAAAGCGGTAAAAGAGGGCAATGTGTGGTGCACGACGCCGGATTATTTTCAGATTTCAAATACGCTGGGCAGCATGATCCGTGACATGCATCTCATGATTGATGCGGATAAAGACACCGATTCGCTCACGTATCTCAACCGATTGAAATGAGCGGCGCGCAGAGCCGGATGATTCGCTGTCTTGCGGTATTAGTTTTTCTGCTTGTGCTTTTTTGCGCCGCGGTCGTCTGGAATATCAATACCGGAAGCGTGGATATTTCGCTAAAAGAAATTATTCGAATCATCTTTGAACGGAATGCCGCCGATCAGACGGCGTACAACATTATCTGGAAGATCCGACTGCCGCGGCTGCTGACCGCGGCGCTGCTCGGCGGCGCGCTGTCCTTGTCTGGCTATCTTCTGCAAACTTTTTTCCGCAATCCGATTGCCGGACCTTTTGTGCTGGGCATCGCTTCCGGCGCGAAAATGTTTCTTGCCGTAGTGACGATCGTATTGAGCAGCGTCATGACGTCGATGCCCGTGTCGATTACGGTGCTCGCGGCGTTTATCGGTTCGATGATTTCCATGCTTTTCGTGCTGCTTTTTTCGGGCAAGATCAAAAACATGTCGATGCTGCTGGTCATCGGGATTATGATTAGCTATATCTGTTCCGCGGTAACGGACTTTCTTATCAACTTTGCCAAAGAAGCGGATATTGTGAATCTTACGCATTGGTCGCTCGGCAGTTTTTCGGCGGCATCCTGGCCGGATTTGAAAATCTCGGCGGCAATCGTTTTTCCTGCGATTTTGGCTGTTTTTCTTTTGTCAAAACCGATTGCGGCCTATGCGCTCGGCGAAGGATACGCACAGAGCATGGGCGTAAACGTCAAACTTTTTCGGGTGCTGCTGATTGTCTTTTCCAGTCTGCTGTCGGCTTGTGTGACCGCTTTTGCCGGACCAATATCTTTTGTCGGCATCGCGGTGCCGCATATCACCCGCATCCTGCTTGGAACCTCGAAACCGCATTGGATGATCCCGGCGGGTTTCCTTTGCGGCGCGGTGTTCTGTATGTTCTGTGACCTTGTCGCCAGAACGGTATTTTCGCCGGTCGAATTGTCGGTCGGCACGGTGACCAGCGCCATCGGCGCGCCGATCGTAATTTGGCTGATGGTATCCAGGAGGCGGGAAAATGGCTGAACCGTATTTTTTCTCCACCGAATCACTGAGCGTGGGCTACGGCGGCAAGGCTCTGATTTCCGAAATCACGCTGGGACTGAAAAAAGGCGAGATCCTGACGCTGATCGGACCGAACGGATCGGGTAAATCGACCATCCTTAAAACGATCACGCGGCATCTTGCCAAAATTTCCGGTGTGGTTTCTATCGATCAGAAAAATATGCAGACGCTGAGCAACCGGGAGACGGCGACAAAACTTGCCGTCGTTTTGACCGACCGTATTAAGCCAGAGATGATGACCTGCGGAGAGCTTGTCGCATCCGGGCGCTATCCGTATACGAACAGCTTTGGTTTTATGACGGCGCGCGATAAGCAGGTTGTGGCTGACTCACTTGCGCGCGTTCATGCGTCCGATTTGTATGACCGCGATTTTTCCGCGATCAGCGACGGACAGCGGCAGCGGGTTCTGCTCGCACGGGCAATTTGCCAGGAGCCGGAGATCATCGTCTTGGACGAGCCGACTTCGTTTCTGGATATCCGCCATAAAATCGAATTGCTCGGCATTCTCCGCGATATGTCGAAAAATCGAGGGATTACGGTGGTCATGAGCCTGCACGAAATTGATCTGGCCTGTAAAGTATCCGATAAAATCATGTGCGTCAAAGGCGACCGGATCGCGGCGTTCGGCACACCGGAAGCGCTTTTTACCGACAACCGGATTCAAAACCTCTATGAGATCGAAAACGGCGCGTACGATTCTCTGCTCGGCAGCGTCGAGCTTGAAAAGCCGCAGGGCGGCGCGCAGATTTTTGCGGTTGGCGGAAACGGAAGCGGTATTGCTTATTTCCGCGCGCTGCAAAAACTGGGGATCCCTTTCGCCGCGGGGATTCTGTTTGAAAACGATATTGATTTCCGCGTTGCCCGCGCGCTGGCCAATACGGTTGTTGGCGCCCGCGCGTTTGAGCCGATGGGTAAGGCTGAGCGCGACGCGGCAGCCGCCTTGATCGACCGTGTGGATTTTGTCGCCGACTGCGGCTGCCCGTTTGGTACGTTGAACCGAGCCAACCAAACGCTGCTTGAATATGCCGCCGCGCGGGGCAAACGGATGATTACTTCCATTGAACAGCTAAGCGAGATCGGAGGGCATAGATGAGCGTATTGTCTTTACCGCGTATTCTGGTAGCCGGCGCTTCGAGCGGCTGCGGAAAAACGACGGTTGTCTGCGCGCTTTTGACGCTGCTTTGCCGGCGCGGGGTCCGCCCAGCCGCTTTCAAATGCGGCCCCGACTACATCGATCCGATGTTTCATGGAGCAGTGACCGGGGTCGGCTGCATAAATCTCGATCCTTTTTTCTGCGGGGGAGATCTTTTGCGGCGCCTTACCGCAGAAAATGCAGCCGGGCATGATCTTGCTGTGATCGAAGGTGTGATGGGGTATTATGACGGAACCGGCGGCAGCGGGACGGAAAACAGCAGTTATACGGTCGCGCGGGAGACGGCTTCCCCAGTTGTGCTTGTGCTGAGCGCAAAGGGAACGGCCGCTTCGACGTTGGCCGTGATCGAAGGCTTTGCGAATTTTCTGCCTGAGTCCAATATCGCCGGTGTGGTTTTCAATCATGTTGCGCCGGCGACGTATGCCTATCTGAAAAAACTGTGCGCGTCCCGCTTCGGTGAAAAAATCTGCCCGCTCGGCTATCTTCCGAAATTGCCCGAGGCGTGCCGGATCGAATCGCGTCATCTCGGCCTGGTCACCGCCGCGGAGATCGACAGCCTTTGCCGCCGTCTCGCGCAGACGGCGGACATCGCTGAAGCGACGCTGGATCTGGACGGCTTTTTGCGTCTTGCGCGCTCCGCTTCCCCGCTTGCGTTTGCGGCGGCGGAGATCCCGCAGTATGAGCCGATTCGGCTTGCCGTCGCCAAAGACCGCGCCTTTTGTTTTTACTATAAGGATACCCTTGCGCTGTTTGAAAAGATGGGCGCGAAGGTGATTGAATTTTCTCCGCTGGCAGATGAACCTGTCGGCGAAGCGGATGGGCTGTATCTTGGCGGCGGTTATCCCGAGTTGTACGCAGACCGGCTGGAAGCTAACCGCGTTTCGCTTGAAAGCGTGCGGTCCGCCGTTTTGGGCGGCATGCCGGCGATCGCGGAATGCGGGGGATTTATGTACCTTGGCCGCTCGATCGACGGAAAAAGAATGTGCGGCGTTTTGCCGCACGACAGCCAACGGACGCCCAAATTGGTGCGTTTTGGCTATATTTCGCTGACCGCGCGCGCCGGCGGCGTGTTCGGACCGACTGGAACGGCGCTGCGCGGGCACGAGTTTCATTACTTTGACAGCACGGACTGCGGCAGCGGCTTCATTGCCGAAAAGACGAGCGGGACGCAGTATGCCTGTGCCGTAACGACGCCTTCGCTTTACGCCGGTTATCCGCACCTTTACCTGCCCGCAAGTCCGGAAGCGGCGGTGCATTTTTATAAAGCGTGCCTTGATTATAAGCACGGGAGGAAAACGTTATGATTATTCACGATCCATCTGAAATCGAGCGGCGCAGTTTTGAGATCATTTCCTCCGAACTCAAAACGGCGCTGCCGCCTGAAAACGAACTGGTCGTTAAACGGGTGATTCACACCACGGCCGATTTCGATTATGCGGAGAATCTGGTTTTTTCGAAGAAAGCCGTCTCAGAGGCGCTTGCGGTTTTGCGTCGGGGCTGCGGCATCGTCACCGATACGCAAATGGCAAGCGCGGGCATTAACAAAGCCGCCGCCGGAAAGCTTGGCTGCAGCATCTACTGTTTTATGGGCGATCCGGGTGTTGCCAAAGAGGCGCAGACGCGCGGCTGGACGCGCGCCGCCGTCTCGATGGAGCGTGCGGCGGCACTTTCACAGCCGCTTATTTTTGCCGTGGGCAACGCGCCGACCGCGCTGCTTTCGCTCTGTGATCTTATTCAAAATGGCAAGCTCCGCCCCGCGCTTGTGATCGGCGTACCGGTTGGCTTTGTCAACGTGATTGAGGCAAAAGAGGCGATCATGGCGTCCGGCGTTTCGTATATTGTGGCGCGGGGGCGCAAAGGCGGTTCTAATGTCGCCGCTGCGATCGTGAATGCGCTGATGTATCAGATCACCCGGTGATGGACAGCTTTATCATGAAGGACGGAAAGCGGCTGCGCTGCGGTTATACGACCGGCTCCTGCGCCGCGGCGGCTGCAAAAGCCGCGGCAATCATGCTTTTGGAGGGCCGAAAGCTCGACAGCGTATATTTGCTGACGCCGGGCGGTATTGGTCTTACGCTTCCGCTCTTCGGGGTCTTTGTCGATTCGGACAGCGTATGCTGCGGCGTGGTCAAGGACAGCGGCGACGACCCGGACGTCACCAACGGCATCACGATCTATGCGCAGGTAGAAAAAATTTCGGATGCGCGGGAGATTTTGATCGACGGGGGCGTTGGGATCGGCCGTGTTACAAAACCCGGCCTGGATCAGCCGGTCGGGCATGCGGCGATCAATTCAACACCCCGCCGGATGATCGAGCGCGAGCTTCGCTGCGTGATGGAAGACTGCGGCTATTTGGGCGGACTTGCGGTGACGGTTTTTGCGCCGGACGGCGCTGCGCTCGCTGAAAAAACCTTCAATCCCCGGCTGGGGATCGAGGGCGGAATCTCTATCCTTGGCACGACGGGGATCGTGGAGCCGATGAGCGACGACGCCGTGGTCGGGACCATCCGTGCTGAACTGAATATGCGCGCGGCGCTTGGACGCAAGTATATTTTGCTGACGCCGGGCAATTACGGTGCGGATTACATCAAAAATGCACTGGCAGTGAATTCTCAGACGGCGGTTATGACTTCCAATTTTATCGGAGATGCGTTTTCGATAGCCGCGCAGCTTGATTTTGACGGCGCGCTGCTGGTTGGACATATCGGAAAGCTAGTCAAGCTTGCCTGCGGGATGTTCAACACGCATTCGCGCTATGGCGACGGCCGGGCGGAGATTTTCGCAGCGCATGCCGCCTTGTGCGGCGCGGGCCGCGAGACGGTCGAAAAAATCATGGACAGCGTCATGACTGACGACATGCTGGATATTTGCGATCGCGCGGGCATTCGCGAGGCGGTCATGGCGAGCATCGTAAAGCGGATGGCGTTTCATCTCGGCGCGCGTCCGCTTGGGCGGCTAAAAACGGGAATCCTCGTTTTTTCCAATCGGTACGGCGGGCTTGGCGCGACGCCGGCAGCCTTTGAACTGCTGAAAAAAGTGAAGGGAGAGGACTAATGGTACATTTTGTCGGAGCGGGCTGCGGCGCCGCCGATCTCATCACCCTGCGCGGGAAAGCATTGCTGGAGACGGCGGACGTTATCCTGTACGCGGGTTCGCTGGTCAATCCCAAACTGCTTGCGTATGCTAAGCGCGGTTGTGAACTCTATGACAGTGCGAAAATGACGCTGGAAGAGATCATAGCCGTGATCCAACGCGCCGAAAGTTTGAAACGGACGACCGTGCGCCTCCATTCAGGAGATCCGTCGCTGTACGGCGCGATCTGCGAACAGATGCGCGTGCTGGATGCGCTTGGGATCGGCTATGATATTTGTCCCGGCGTCAGCGCGCTTTGCGGCGCTGCGGCGGCGCTGCGGGTGGAGTATACGCCGCCCGGGGTTTCTCAAACGGTTTTGATTACCCGTGCCGCCGGGAAAACGCCGGTGCCCGAACGGGAAAACATTCGTTCGCTCGCCGCGCATGGCGCGGCGATGGTACTTTTTTTGAGTGCCGGCTTGCTTTCGGAGGTGTCGCGCGAGCTGATCGCGGGCGGATACGCGCCCGACACGCCCGCCGCTATCGTTTATAAAGCGACGTGGGCGGATGAAAAGATTTGCCGCTGTACTGTTTCCGCGCTGGAGGCGGCCGCAAAGGAAAATCAGATTACCAAAACCGCGCTGATTTTGGTCGGGAATTTTCTTCGCGGGACGGATCAGCGTTCCAAACTTTACGATCCGGCTTTTACTACGGGCTTTCGGGAGGCTTCGGTATGAAAATCGCGCTGTTTTGTTTTTCGGACGCCGGCTGCCGGCTCGCCGGCCGGCTCTGCGATTTGCTGGGGATTTTGCGCACGGAAGTGCACACTTCCGAAAAATTTGCAGCAAGGTATGGATATACGCCGCATAAAAGCGTCTGCGCAGATGCCGGCGGGATTTTTTCTTCGTACGGCGCGCTGATTTTTATCGGCGCGTGCGGAATCGCTGTTCGCGCTGTCGCGCCGTATTTAAAAAGCAAAGCGAAAGACCCCGCGGTGCTATGCATCGACGATCAGGGGACGTATGTGATTCCGCTGCTTTCGGGGCATATCGGCGGCGCGAACGCGCTTGCGCGGCGTGTGGCCGCGCTGACCGGCGCGCAGGCGGTGATCACGACCGCCACAGATATTTGCGGCCGCTTTTCCTGCGATGCGTGGGCGATCGAGCACAATTGCGCGATTTCCTCGCTGAAAACGGCTAAAGACGTATCGGCGGCGATCTTAGAGGGTGAGGTGGGGATTTGTTCCGAGTATCCTCTGCCTGCGGCGCTTTGGCCGGGACTGCATCAGGCACCGGGCGGCGAGACCGGCATATACATAGGCATTCGGCGGTGCAGCCCATATCAAAAGACGCTGCGGCTGATTCCGAGAATTGTGACCGTCGGAATCGGCTGCCGACGCGGGACATGCGCGCCGGTGATCCGGCGTGCGGTGGCGCATGTTTTTTCTGAGCAGAAAATCGATCTTCGGGCGATTTGCGCGGTCGCTTCGATTGACGTCAAGCGGGACGAGCACGGCTTGCTCGAGTATGCCGCTTCTCTTCGCGCTCCGCTCCGCTTTTATTCGGCTGCGGAGCTTGACGCGCTTCCCGGCTCGTTTGACGAATCGGCGTTCGTGCGTGCGGCCGTCGGCGTCGGCAATGTCTGCGAGCGCGCGGCGGTGTACGAGGGCGGGCGGCTGCTGATCCGAAAAACCGCCGTGGACGGCGTTACCGTGGCGGCGGCGGCCGGAGAATGGGGTATTTTGCATGAATAAGCTGTATGTGGTCGGGATTGGCGCGGGAAATTACGAGGGGATGACGGTCGGCGCAGTGCGGGCGCTCGAGCGTGTCGAGGTGATTGTCGGGTACACGGTTTACTGTGCGCTCGTTCAGCCGTATTTTCCGGATAAAACCTATCTTTCAACGCCGATGCTGGGAGAAATCGAGCGCTGCCGTATGGCGCTGCGCAGCGCGTCCGCGGGAAAAGCGACTGCCATGATCTGCTCGGGCGACGCGGGCATATATGGGATGGCGTCGCCCGTCTATGAGCTTGCCGCGGAGTATGATACGGAGATCGAGGTGATCGCAGGGGTTACTGCGGCCGCCTCGGGCGCGGCGCTGCTCGGCGCGCCGCTGGCGCATGATTTTTGCGCAATCAGCCTTTCCGATCGGCTGACGCCTTTGGAATTGATCGAGCGGCGCATTGAATGCGCCGCCACGAGCGATATGAGCATCGTTTTTTATAATCCGTCCAGCAAAAAGCGCTCGGATTATTTGCGCCGCGCCTGCAAGATCCTTTTGAAATACAAATCGCCGGATACGGTGTGCGGGATCGCGCGAAATATCGGTCGGCGGGAAGAGGCTTTTGAGGTCATGACGCTGGCAGAGCTTTGCCGGTATAACGCCGATATGTTTACGACCATTTTTGTCGGGAGCATGTCTACGGTGCGCCTTGGCGGAAAGATGGTTACGCCGAGAGGATATGAACATGTGTGAAAAAATTTGCCTTTTTGCCGGCACGGCCGAGGGACGCAGGCTTGCGGCGTATTTGAACGAAAGCGCGGAACTGACCGTGTGCGTTGCGACCGAATACGGAGAGACCGCGCTACACGGAATCGACGGGCTGAATGTCCGTGCAGGGCGGATGGATCGCTGCGAAATGGAGCGTTTCATTGCTGAAAACCGCTTTACGCTGATTCTGGACGCCACGCATCCGTATGCCGAGGCGGTTACGGAGAATATCCGCGCGGCGGCCGCGGCCTGCGGCGTTCGCCTGATCCGCGTTTTGCGCGAGGACGACGGACACATCGCCGGCGCGGTATATGTTCCGGATGCGCAAGCCGCGTGCGGCTATCTGATGCATACCGACGGAAACATCTTGATTGCAACCGGCGCAAAAGAGCTTGACGCGTATGCCGGTCTTGATATGTCGCGGGTGTTTGTCAGAGTGCTGCCGGCTGTCTCTTCGCTTTTGGCCTGCGGAAGCGCGGGGATTTTGGCGTCCCATATCATCGCCGCGCAAGGACCGTTTTCTGAGGAAAGCAACCTTGCACTGCTGCATGCGGTTTCGGCAAAATATCTGGTAACAAAAGATTCGGGACGCAGTGGCGGTTTTATGGAGAAAATCAGCGCGGCAAAAGCTGCCGGCGTCGTTCCCGTTATCATTGGCCGGCCAAGCCAGAGCGAGGGCCTTTCTTTTGCGGAAACGCTTTGCGAACTCGGCAAAACGGTTAAAATCCCCCGGCGAAAGGTTTATATTATCGGCGTCGGGGTCGGGGATGCGTCGCTGCTGACGCTGGAGGCGCGCAGCATTCTTCAGTCGTGCGATGCCGTTTGCGGTGCAGAACGCGTGATCGGCACAGTCTCCGGTTATGGCAAGCCGGTCTTTTGCGGAATTTTGCCTGAGCAGATCAAAGCGTACATGGATTCCGTGCCTGAATTCCGCACGTTTGCGGCGGTCATGCGCGGCGATACTGGTTTTTACAGCGGAGCTAAGAAGCTTATACAGGCGCTGGACGGTTATGACGTCACGCTGATACCGGGGATCTCCTCTCCCGCTTATTTTGCCGCCAAACTGAAAATATCCTGGGAAAACGCAAAACTCATCAGCCTGCATGGGCGAAAGGCCAATCTGATCCGTGCGGTCGATACCCATCGCCTTGTCTTTGCGCTGACTGGCGGCGAGCATACCGCCGGGGCGGTCTGCGCAAAGCTCTGCGAATACGGTTTTAGTCATGTGCTTGTGAGTGTCGGAGAGCGGCTGTCTTATCCCGATGAAAAAATCACACGCGGTACGGCGCGTGATTTCGCCGGCCGGCAATTCGATCCGCTGTCGATTCTTCTGATCGAAAATGCGTCTGCGGCCGAGTGGATTCCCCATGGCATTCCCGATGCCGGTTTTCTTCGCGCAGAGGTTCCGATGACAAAATCCGAGGTGCGGACAGTCGTGCTTTCCCGCCTTGCGCTGCATGCTGATTCGGTTGTCTGGGATATTGGCGCGGGAACCGGTTCGGTATCGGTCGAATGCGCGCTCGCGGCGTATGCGGGATGTGTGTACGCGGTGGAAAAGAATGCTGCCGCGGTGGATCTGATCGAAAAAAATGCGCGCCGGTTCAAGGCGGACAATCTGATCGCCGTTGCGGGCGAAGCGCCGGCGGCGCTGGAGGCGCTTCCTGCGCCCACGCATGTCTTTATCGGAGGCAGTTCGGGCCATCTGCGGGAAATCCTTGCGCTTTTGCTGCGCAGAAATCCGAAAGTGCGCGTCGTGCTCAGCGCTGCGACGCTGGAGACGCAGGCCGAGGCTCTTTCATGCGCGGAGGAACTCGGTTTTATACGGTTTGAAGCGGTGCAGATCAGCGCGTCCCGTGCAAAAAAGCTTGGCGGGTATCATATGATGTCGGCGCAGAATCCGGTCGTCGTGATAACCATGGAGGGAGGCGCGGCGGATCATGCCTGAGCTTTTGATGTGGCAGACAGCCGCGCTTCTCTGCGGCTTTATCCTTGATTTTTTTATAGGCGATCCGCATTGCATCCCGCATCCGGTCTGCCTGATCGGAAAGATGATCGTCTGGTTTGACATGGGCTTGCGGCGCGGGAAAAGTGAAAGAAGTGATTTTTTGCGCGGCGTTTTGATGACCATAGCCGTAGCGCTTGTTTCCACAGCGGCGCCAGTTTTGCTGCTTGCGGCGGCATGGAAAATCAGTCCGTGGGCGTATTTGGCGCTCGACAGTATTTTTTGCGCGCAGCTTCTTGCCGCTCGCCAACTCGTGCGGGAAAGCCGCAGCGTCGAGCGACGGCTCGAAGCGGGCGATGCTGCGGGCGCGAGAAAAGCTGTGTCCATGATCGTGGGGCGAGATACCGATGTGCTGGATGCCGCCGGCATCTGCCGCGCCGCGGTTGAAACGGTTGCTGAAAACACTTCCGACGGCGTCATTGCGCCGCTTTTCTGGATGTTCTTTTTCGGCGCCGCGGGTGGATTCCTGTATAAATCGGTCAATACGATGGATTCGATGGTTGGTTATAAGAACGAGCGCTATCTTTATTTTGGCCGGGCGGCGGCCAAAACCGACGATGTTTTGAATTATCTGCCCGCGCGTATTTCCGCGCTGCTTATGATCGCGTCCTGTCCGCTTTGCGGTCTCGATGGAAAAAATGCCTGGCGGATTTTTCGGCGCGACCGGCACAGGCATGCAAGTCCGAATTCCGCGCAGACCGAATCGGTCTGCGCGGGCGCGCTGGGCTTAAGGCTTGCCGGTGATGCGCGATATGGCGGGAAGTGGTACAGAAAAGAATATATCGGAGACGCACGGCGGGAGATTGAGCCCCGCGATATTGCGCGTGCAGGCCGGCTTATGTACACGGCGTCCTTTTTGATGCTGTTCCTTTTGGCTGGGCTGCGTGCCTTTTGGGTGATCTTATGCTTATAAATACAAAAAGTCCGCATGGCGGCGATGTGTATTTTGAATATGCGGCGCATGATTTTTCCGCCAATGTTAATCCCTACGGAACGCCGGAGCCGGTGCGCGACGCTATTGTGGCGGCGGTCGACTGCTGCGCTGCTTATCCTGATCCATATTGTACGCTGTTGCGCGCGCGCCTTGCGCGGCATGAGGGGATTGATGCGGATATGATCCTATGTGCAAACGGCGCGGCGGAACTGATCTATCAGTTTGCCTACGCGCTGGACGTTCGGCGTCCTGCACTGATCGTCTCGCCTGCGTTTATCGAATACGAAGCGGCGCTCCGGGCGGCGGATATTCCGTTTGAGCGCGTATATTTGAAAGCGGTGTCGGGGTTCGTGCCGGACGACGGGCTGCTGGCGCTTGACTTCGCCCGGTATTCGGCCGTTTTTCTCTGTACGCCGAACAATCCTACCGGTGTAACCGTAAGCGCGCGGCTGCTCGGCCGCCTAGCGGCGCGCTGTATGGAGGCCGGTACTCGGCTTTTCTGCGATCTTTGTTTTTTGAATCTTTCCGACACGCCAGACATGTACGCGGTCCCGCAGCTATTGGCTGATTTTCCCCGGCTTTTTCTGCTGCGCGCTTTTACAAAAAGCTACGGCATGGCGGGTGTCCGGCTGGGCTATATGATGAGCGGCGATCGGGAATTCCTTGCGCGCATGTCCAAAAAAGTGCAGTGCTGGAACGTATCGACGCTTGCGCAGGCTGCAGGCTGCGCTGCGCTTGACTGCGGGGCGTGGCTGTCCGATACTCGGGCGAAAATCATCGCCGAACGCGGGCGTCTTTCCGGCGCGCTTGAAAAAATGGACCTCACCGTATATCGCAGCGAAGCGAATTACCTGTTGATCTATTCGAAGGTGCCGCTTGCAAAATTGCTGCATGCGCGGGGGATCCTTGTTCGTGACTGCGCCAATTATGCTGGGCTCAAGCGGGGATACATCCGTATCGGCGTCAGGCAGCCGGAAGAAAACGATCTTTTGATCGACGCCGTTCGGGAGATATGCGGTTCTTTTTGCGGAAATCAGGAAAAGGAGAAACCATCTTGAAAAAAGCGAAGCCGATTATGATTCAGGGGACGATGTCGAGCGCCGGGAAAAGTCTTCTCTGCGCGGCGCTGTGCCGCATTTTCCGACAGGACGGCTACAGCGTCGCGCCGTTCAAATCGCAGAATATGGCGCTCAATTCCTTTATTACGGCCGAAGGGCTGGAGATGGGGCGCGCGCAGGTCGTTCAGGCCGAGGCGGCGGGCGTCCGTCCCTCGGTGCTGATGAACCCGATTCTGCTCAAGCCCACCACCGACGTCGGTTCTCAAGTGATCGTCAACGGAGAAGTACGCGGGAATATGCGCGCATCCGAGTATTTTAAGTACAAAACGCAGTTGATTCCCGAAATTATGCGGGCGTACGATACGCTGGCTGGACAATATGACATTATCGTTCTCGAAGGCGCCGGAAGCCCGGCGGAAATTAATCTGAAAACGGCCGACATCGTCAATATGGGCATGGCAAAAATGGTCGGCGCGCCGGTTTTGCTGGTTGGGGATATCGACCGCGGCGGCGTATTTGCGCAGTTGTACGGCACTGTTGAACTGCTTGAACCCAAAGAGCGCGCGATGGTCAAAGCGACCGTGATCAATAAATTCCGGGGGGACGTTTCCATTTTGCAGAGCGGGCTGGATATGCTCCATGATCTTATCAAGCTGCCCTGCGCCGGCGTCGTGCCGTATGTGCGCGTCGATATCGACGACGAGGACAGCCTCAGCGAACGCCTAAACGCGTCCGGGCGGCGAAAGGATATTGATATTGCTGTCGTTTCACTGCCCAGAATTTCCAATTTTACGGATTTTTCTCCGTTTTCCCGCTTTGACGCCGTTTCGCTGCGCTATGTTCGAAATGTTTTTGAACTGGCTAGTCCGGATATGATTATCCTGCCTGGAACTAAAAGCACGATCGCGGACTTGAAATGGCTCCGGCAGAACGGGCTGGAGGCTGAAATCTGCAAAGCAGCCGCGCGCGGCACGCCTGTTTTTGGAATTTGCGGCGGGCTGCAGATGCTGGGAACGCGTATCGCCGATCCGTACGCATGCGAGGGCGGGGGGAAAATCGCGGGAATGGGACTGCTGGATGTAGAAACAGTTTTTTCCAAAGAAAAGACGCGTGCGCAGGTGTCCGGACACTTTGACGGCCTCCGGCATGATTTTGAGGTTTTAAATGGTCTTGCCTACCGCGGCTATGAGATCCATATGGGACAAAGTGGAGACGGTTTGCCCGTTTTGCAGCGGGGAAATGTTTACGGAAGCTATATTCACGGATTGTTTGATGAAAACGAGATTGCGGAGCGCATCGTCCGCGCGCTCTGCGCCAGAAAAAATGTTTCATTTGACGCGGAAGCCGCATTTGACGTCCACGCGTATCGCGAAACGCAGTACGACCGGCTGGCTGGTGCAGTGCGGAGCGCGCTTGACATGGCGCTTGTATACCGAATTTTGGAGGAAGGCATATGATCCATATCTACTGCGGAGACGGAAAGGGAAAAACAACCGCTGCGTGTGGCCTTGCGTTTCGCGCGGCGTCCAGCGGCATGCGGGTGCTGATCGCGCAGTTTTTCAAAGACGGCTCTTCCTCGGAGATCCTTGGTTTTTCGGCTCTGCCCATGGTGGATGTTCTGCATGCCGAAAAGCATTTCGGCCGGTATAAAATGATGCGCGATGCGGAGCGGGCAGAAGCCGCGGCGCTGTATAGCGGGATGCTGTCGCAGATTGCCGCCCGTGCGCCGCAGTATCAGATGATCGTGCTTGACGAGAGCCTGCCGGCGTACCGGCATGGTCTGATTGGGTCTGCCGCTTTGCTGGATTTTTTGCGGCGGGAGGGAAATTTGCGCGAACTGGTGCTCACCGGGCGGGACCCGGCGCCGGAACTCGTTGCGCTTGCCGATTATGTGACCGAGATGAAAAAGGTCAAGCATCCGTTTGATCTTGGAATCAAAGCGCGCCGGGGAATCGAATATTGAACGGTGAGGGACGGCTCCGGCGAAATCCGGAACTGTTTGCAAGTAGACTGCGGCGCCTTTGCTGTATTTGCGCATCGGGCGAACTTTCATAAAAATGAACAAGGGCAGTCTCAAAATACGAGACTGCCCTTGAGACTGTCAAAAAACTCTGTTTTTCGACGGAAAAGACCGTGTTCACTCGCGTCTTTGCGCCGCTTACGCGTCACTCGCGCGGCCACAAGGTGTAAAAAAGCCGGCAAAGCCGTCTTTATTTACGAAACTTGTATAGTATTTTGTTTGTGCAAATACTTTTTCGACACGCTAAAGGTCAGTCTCACAATACGGGACTGACATGAATTTTAGCTGTTTTTTGTCGCGCCGAAGTATCTGCCGGATGGTCACTCCAGGCCCATAACATCGTCAACCGGCATAGACATCACGACGCCGTGCGCCTCTGTTTTCAGGCCGCATTTATCGCTGATTGCAGCCATAACCTCTGCCTTTTTATCCTTGGGGATGACGATCATGACAAAATCCTGCTCAGCCTGCATAGGGATGCCGAGGTATTGAGCGGCAGACTCCGCCCCGCATCGTTTCCCTTTGATCATCGTACCGCCTTTTGCGCCTGCCGAGCGGGCGGCTTCGACCACGTCGTCGCCGTATCCTCCGGCAACTGAAATCCAAAGGGCCGTGTAGTTTGACGTTTCTTTCACTTTATCCTCATCTCCTTCTATTCTTTTTCGTACAATTTCCTTGGTTTCGTCGCTCAGCATTGAAAGAATAGGGCTTTGCATTCCGGTAACCGGAATGGTGACGGCGATTCCGCCGCCTTTGCGTTTGATAGATAACTGCGCTTCCATTTGCCGGAAGACTGCGTCCACTCGAAACTTCGGCAGAAAACTGAAGGTAATCAGCCTGCCGCTACCCCGCATCCCTAAAATGTCCATAATTTCCGAGGGCGCGGTCCCCTGTCCGCGGCACTGGTAATAGATAGAAATGTGCAAAAGATCCAGCGTTTTCTTCAACTTTTTTTCAGTTTCCGCGTGCGTGACGGCAATCATCATGCGCGGCTGAATCAATTTTTTTTCCTGCGTTGTATCCTTCGTTGTCATAAACGTCATTCCTCCTCTAACTCCACAATTTCATCCGGCAGCACTTTTGCGGACGGCGGTGCTTTCTTTGATTTGTGTGCGTAGATCAGTCCCATAATCTGAATGGTAATCAGCGGCGACAGCGCGACCAGCGCAACGACGCCAAACGCGTCGGTAACTACATTGCCGCCCACGCCGGTGCAGGCGCCCATCGCCAGCGGAAGCAGAAAAGTAGAGGTCATGGGGCCGCTGGCAACGCCTCCGGAGTCAAAGGCGATCCCCACGAAGATCGGCGGCACAAACCGGCTGAGGATTAAAGCGGCAGCATATCCCGGTATCAGGATCAGGTAGATATTGAGTCCCGTCAAAACGCGCACCATGGAAAGCGCCACCGCGCTGGCCACGCCGATGGAAAGCGCGCTGTTCATCATTCTGTGGGAGACCATGCCGCCCGTAATATCCTCTACCTGGTTGTTTAAAACCTGTACGGCAGGCTCCGCCTTGACGATAAAATAACCTACCAGCATCCCAATAGGGATCAGCGTCCACTTTAGAGTGCTTTCGCCCAGACTGCTGCCTAAGAGGTTGCCCACCGGCGCAAATCCCACGTTGACGCCCGTCAGAAACAGAATCAATCCGATGATCGTATACACAAACCCCACGCACATCCGCAGAACCTGACGTTTGCGGTAATTGTGCGTAAAAATTTGAAATAGCATAAAAACGCCTGCCACCGGCAGAATGCTGACAAGCACTTCTTTTGTATATTGCGGGAGGGCGGATACGAATTCCCTGACCACATCTTTTGTATACAGGATATGCGTGAGTTCGGCGGCGTTATAGACGGCGTCCGTCGGGTTATAAAAAATGCCGAGCAGCAGCACCATGATTACCGGCCCCACGCTGCACAGCGCGACCAGTCCGAAGCTGTCGTTGGTGCTGTCCTTGTCGCTGCGGGCGGCGGACAGGCCGACGCCCAGCGCCATAATAAAGGGAACGGTCATCGGTCCCGTTGTGACGCCGCCGGAATCGAACGCTACGGCGGTAAATTCGTCCGGCGCAAAAAAAGACAGGATAAAAAGCAGGATGTATAGAGCCGTCAGCATTTTCGATAGGCTAATTTTAAATAAAATGCGCAGAAACGCAATCACCAGGAAAATGCCGACGCCGACCGCTATGGTGTAAATAAGGACGAGATTCGGGACGGAGGCCACCTGATGGGCCAAAACCTGCAAATCCGGTTCCGCAATCGTGATGACCGCGCCCATCAGAAAACAGACGAACGCAATCAGCCAGATTTTTTTCCCTTTCATCAGCCGGCTTCCGATCCCCTGTCCGAGCGGCGTCATAGCCATCTCGGCGCCCAGTTGGAAGAAGCCCATGCCGACAATCAGGAGAAGCGCTCCGGCGAGGAAGA
The DNA here is from genome assembly GCA_958352145.1 of uncultured Eubacteriales bacterium. Classification (GTDB taxonomy): domain Bacteria; phylum Bacillota; class Clostridia; order Oscillospirales; family CAG-272; genus UMGS902. The sequence continues at coordinate 41,158 of CATWNM010000010.1, read as the reverse complement.
GAAACAATGTGCCGGTCTCCATGGGGACCAGGGTAAAACTCAGCAAAAGCACAATTGTTGTGATTGGCAGAACGCTCGTTAAAGCTTCCTTCGTTTTCTCTTTTAGCTGTTCTTTCATAACAATTCAGTCAGGCCTCCTATAAAAAATCGTGCGCTTTTGTCCGCATGCTTTTTAGATTGAAAAGTAGCGGTTCTGCGCTGTATCGACTGCGTACCCGCGCCCTGGTTCCGGCTGCCATTCGTAGCGGTTTTTGTTTTCTTTCGGAAAAAGATAGGCCATGATGGCGGCGATTGGGCCGCCGTGCGTGATAATCAGTGTATCGCGCCCGGTTTTCAGCACGCGGTCTGTCGCAGCGAGCACACGCGCCCGCATGGCCGCACCGCTTTCACCGCCCGGCGTCGGGTTCGCTTCGTTGTCGCCTTCTATCCACGAAAGATATTCCCGTTCGCTTCTCATTTCCGCGTAGGATCGCATTTCAAATGCACCGAAATCCATTTCGCGAAAATCTGAAACGGTTTCATGCGGAAGCGCCCCGTACAGTAAGGAGAGCGTCGTCTCGCAGCGCCGCATGCCGCTGGTGATGATGCGAAAGCCTGCAGCGTCGGGGTAGGGCAGGTTCTTTTTTTTCAGTTGCAGGTCTGCGATCCCTGCCGCGGACAGCGCAAGATCAGTCGAGCCACAGTATACATGCGCCGCAGAGGCGCTTGTTTTGCCGTGGCGAATCAAAATCAGCTTCATTTCAGTTTGTGCTCCAGTCCGCAGAATATGCGGGTGACCGAATCGGCCTTTTGCGCCAGATATGCGCACAGCCGTCCCGTGATCTCCCGCCATGCGCGCAGGTCGGCCCCGAGCGGCACGACGCCGCAGAAGATATCCCCGCAGATTAGAATGCTGTTTTTCCATGCGCCGGCTTGCTTTTGAAACGCTATGACGGCGTCTGTTTGATTCCTTGCACACCAAAGCGTATACTCCTCAAGCCGGTAAACGCATTTTTTATGAAAATCCACTTTGCCCGTATTTTCCGAGCAGGTAAAAATATCGCTTTCCGATAAGGCAAACCGCGTTTTTGCGTAGTCCAGTTTCCCTTGGTACGCGCCGCCGATGATCAAATGCATTGTATCTCTGCGCTTTGCTGCGGCAAAGGCTTCCTTTCTCTGAAATTTTCTTGTGCCTTTCAAACAAAAGGCGTGCCGGTTTTAAATCAAAGCGTATAGGGCGACGCCGCATAGTTCTCCAAACGTCAGGGCATAGCCGGAAATGTCGCCGGACATGCCGTCGAGCGATCGGAAAGCGCGGCAAAGGGCAAGCAGATAGCCCGCGGTCACGCCAAGCGGGATACAACCGTATTTGCCGAGCAGCAGAAATCCGAGTAAGATCGTCAAGAGAAAGATCGCGCAGAACAGCACGGCGTGGGATTTTTTAGTGCCTTTTCGATAAGCGCCCGCATACTGGCTTTCCGATATCGGCCGAAGCACCGTCACGCAGAAACCGGCAGCTGTTCTGGACGTGGTTGGGATCAGAATCAGCGCGTAAATGTTTGCATCCGTTTTTGCCGAAGCAAAGAACGAAAACTGCATCAGAATCAGCAAAACGCAGGCGATCACGGCAAACGAACCGGTATGCGGATCTTTCAAGATCCGACGGCGCTCGTCGAGATTCCGCCAGGATTTCACAGCGTCGGTCACGTCCATAAATCCGTCCATGTGCATAAACCCCGTAATCAGAAAGGGAAAAGCGCATAAAAGCGCCGCGCCGAAAAAGAGCGGCAGGCCGGTTTGACGGATCAGGTATGCGAGTAGCGCCCACAAAGCGCCGATCCAAACGCCTACCGCAGGCAGAAACAAGGTTGCCAACGGCCGCGCGTCGTCGTCCCAGCAGGGGCAGGGGCAGGGGATCGCGCAAAACATGGAAAAAGCCATCATACAGGCGCGGGCGTATTTTTTCATTGAAGCGCCCTCCCTTTATAGACGATAGGAATTCCAGCGCAGAGTTCGATCACGGTATCGCATATCTCCGCCAGCGCGCGGTCGAGCATAGCGAGCGCGCGGCGGTAAGCTTCGGTATATGCGTCGTAGCGGAACGCGTCGGAATATATAAAATCGGAGACGAACACCGCGTCTCTTACCGTCCCGGCAAAAGCAAGAAGGCTGTCAAGACAGCGCTGCGGCGCGCCGGGGCCGGCAGGAACTTGGCTTTTTGGGGGGAACATCTCGTTTTGCAGCAGCGCCGTCACGCTATCCAGAAGAAAGACGGCGTTTGAGTCGGCCGCGTTCAGGCAGGAGAGAAGGTTTTGACCCGCTTCAAGCGTTTCAAAGCCCATACCGGCGCGGCTTGTTTGATGGCGACGGACTCGCGCGCGGTCTTCCGCATCCTGCGGAACCATCGTCGCGACATAATAGCGCTTGCCTCCGTTTGCAAGTTTTATCGCCGCGGCCTGCGCAAAATCGGATTTCCCGTTTTTGCAACCGCCGGAAATGTAGACGTTCATCTTTCCCCTTTTTTACAAAGAGCGCCAGACGTTCGAATCTCGTCAAGATACCGGTCGTCGATGCCCGCTTCCTCGAAGGTCGCCATCTTATTCATTACCGCGCAGGCCGCGCCGAGCACTTCAAAGGCCAGAGGGCAGCCGCTACCCTCTCCCAGCCGCATGCCGAGCGTGAAAAGCGGCTCGATGCCAAGCGCGCCGGCCGCGACCGCGTATCCGGCTTCGCTGGAGGCATGGGAGGGAATCAAAAAATCGCGCACGGCAGGACACAGCCGAACCGCGCACAGCGCGGCTGCGGCCGAGATCAGGCCGTCGATGACGGCGGGCACACGCGCGGCGGCTCCGCCGATAAATGCGCCGGTCATGGCCGTAAGGTCGAACCCGCCGACCTTGGACAGTACGTCGAGCGGATCGTTTTTATCCGGCTGGTTGATTTGCAGTGCGCGCCGGATCACCTCGAGTTTTTTTTCATAGCCCGCGTCTGTGATCCCGCCGCCACGCCCGGTGACCGTTTCGACCGGCGCACCGGTCAAAGCGGTGAGGACGGCAGACGAAGTCGTTGTGTTGCCGATGCCCATTTCGCCGATGCCGATGACATCGACGCCCTCGTCCGCCGCTGCGGCGGCAAGTTCTATGCCTGTCATTACAGCTTGAACGGCGGCTTCCCGCGTCATGGCGGCACCATGCGCGATATTGTTTGTACCGCAGGCGATTTTTCGGTCGAGAATCGCGGTTTCGCCGCTGTTTGCGTTGATTCCAACGTCGCATACGATGAGTTCACAGCCAAAATGATTCGCCAAAACCGCCGCTCCGGTCTTGCCGCGCGTCAGATTGACCGACTGCGAAAGCGTAACCTCCTGCGGTGCGCTTGAGACGCCTTCCGCGACGACCCCGTTGTCCGCCGCAAATATCAGCAGGCGCTTTTTGCCGATATGATTCTGTATTTTCCCGGTAATTCCCGCAAGCTGAACCGAAAGTTCCTCCAGTTTGCCGAGGCTGCCGGGCGGTTTGGCGAGCTGCGCCTGCCGGCGGCGCGCTTGTTCCATCGCAGCGCGGTCAAGCCCGGCGATTTTACCTATGTACTCTTTTAAATTTTCTTCTGTATATTTCAAAGTCAAACTCCTTTAGTGATCCACAATCATAAATCGCTAGGGTGCAAACGGTCAATCTTCGCCCTTTGCGGGCGCGGATTTTGTCTTTGTATCCGGCGCCTGTATTTTTGCGGGATGCTGTCTGCGCTCCGCCGTACGGCGTTTTTTTGCGCGGATTCTTTTTTCAGAATCGCGCGGCGCATGGCCGCCGTCTCTTAGCGGCTTTAATCCCGCAGCTTCCAGCGCTCTCGGCCAGGGACCGAGGAAAGCCTTGATGGCGACGACCTCTTCATTGGTAAAATCGGATCGTTTGGGATAGCGCGCGGTTCCTTCCGCATACAGTGCGCTTTGTTTGCTTTTCAGCAATTCTATGCTTTGATCTCTGTCGTATTTGCCTTTCATCGTCTCTCCGTCCGCAATAAAAAACGCGCTTGCGCCGTCTAGTGACGGCGGCAAAAGCGCAACTGCTTCAAAAATTCCGATCGAAAGGCGCAATACCGCCACGTCTATCCATGGAATCTGTAAAACGGCTGCACTTTTCTTAAACCCAAAAATGTTCCGGAAATCTTATGAAACCGGTAGCTCGGCGCATGTACGGCAAGTATTCCGACTTATGAAACGAATTTCAATCACGGCAATGGCGGTTGCGACGGAATTTCACCGAACTTCCCTCTGATCCGGGAATTTCCCGGAACCGTACTGCGCATATATTCAATTGACAAAACGAAAACTGCGTTTGAACTTTGCTTTTAACCTACTATACATAATCAGTTTTCTTGGTTTATTATACCATGCCGCAGCGCCGAAGTCAACGGGGGTTTCCGTCGCGCTCTGGTTTGAATTTTTTAGACTGAAATGGCATATTCTGCAATGACATATATTACATTTGAAAAAAATGCGCCCGTTTGGTATAATGGACGCAGATAAAGAAATGGACAAACAGGAGGTGCCATGATGAAAAAAATGAGAAAAATATTGTGCGGCGTGTTTTGCGCGCTGTTTCTTTCCGGTTTTGCGGTCAGTGCGTCCGCTGCGTCGCACACGGTTGTTGCAGGCGATACGATGTGGAAAATCGCCGTGAAATATAAAGTGGGGACCAGTGAGATCATTGCTGCGAATCCGCAGGTGGCAAACCCGAATTTGATCTATCCCGGCCAAGTTTTGAATGTGCCGCTGACCGACGCTTCGGTAACTGCTTTTGAGAGCGAGGTCGTTCGTCTGGTCAATGAGATCCGCAAACAGAACGGACTTACTCCGCTCACGCAGGATTGGGAGTTGTCCCGCGTGGCGCGCTATAAGTCGCAGGATATGCGTGATAAAGGTTACTTTTCACATACCAGCCCAACTTATGGAACGCCTTTTCAGATGATTCGGGCGTTTGGACTGAGCTACCGCACGGCGGGCGAAAACATCGCGCGCGGCTATTCCACGCCGCAGGCGGTCGTGAATGGCTGGATGAATTCGAGTGGCCACCGGGCCAATATTTTGAACGCTTCCTTTACAAAGATCGGCGTCGGTTATGTCGCAAACGGACATTATTGGACGCAGATGTTCATAGGATAAATCTGAGCGCATGAAAATCAAACGAAGGACCTCGGCGGCGCGGGTATGCCCGCGCCGCCGAGGTCTAAAGTTTCGTCTCATTTGATACACGGTGCGCGGCTTTGAGGGATTTATGGACGGCATGCGTTTGATTTTTTGCAAATTCAGACATTTTTTATAGAAAAACTATAGATTTTTTTTCATAAATATTGTATAATTACTCTATGTGCTGATATAAAAAATATCAAATTTTTATGATCCGATCAGGAGGAATGAAACACAGCCATGAAAAAGAAATTGACTACGGTTGCTTTTAAGGGAACGGCGGAGCAGCTTGCAAAGCTGGATGCTGTGATCGACGCCCATATGGGCGAAAAGGGGGCGCTGATGCCCGTGCTGCAGGAAGCCCAGGAGATCTACGGTTATCTTCCGGAAGAGGTGATCCGGCATATTGCCATTCGTATGGATATGCCGATTTCCGAAGTGTACGGCGTCGCGTCCTTTTACGCGCAGTTCTCTTTTAATCCCAAGGGCAAAGTGTCGGTCTCCGTATGTCTTGGAACGGCCTGCTATGTCAAGGGGTCGGGCGACTTGCTCGATAAAATTACCGAGGTGATCGGCGTGAAGGCCGGTGAAACCTCTTCGGACGGCAATTACAGCGTGGATGCGACTCGCTGTGTCGGCGCCTGCGGACTTGCGCCGGTCGTTGTGATCAACGAGGACGTATACGGCCGCCTGGAGCCGAAGGATATTCCCGGTATTTTGGAGAAATACACCGTTTGACCGTTTTTTGCTGAAATTCATCTGTAAAGAATTTAAGGGAAATTTTTATGAAAATATCCACGATCAGGGAACTTCTGGATGCGCGCGTCGTATGCGGAGAGGCGCGCCTTGAGAATCATGTTTATTCGGCCTGCGGGAGCGATATGATGAGCGATGTGCTGGTTTATGTCAAAGATCAGGCGGTGCTGCTGACTGGGCTTGTCAATGCGCAGGTTGTGCGCACGGCGGAAATGATGGACATGGTGTGCATCGTGTTCGTGCGCAGCAAGGAACCCACCGAGGAGATGATCGCGCTCGCCGAGGAGCAGGGACTTGTTTTGATGACGACCCGTATGCGGATGTATGAGGCATGTGGAATTCTCTATGCCGCCGGACTTGTCGGGAACGAGGCAAAAAATGAGTGAGCCGCTGCATTTCCACTTCGATGTGGACGGAGAGGATTTCACGAGCGCGGGTCAGGCGTCCGTTATGGTGAAAAAGAATCTGAGGCAGCTTGGCATCGATCCGGAGACTATTCGGCGCGTTTCTATCGCCATGTATGAGGGCGAGATCAATATGGTGATCCATGCCGGCGGCGGCAGCGCCGACGTGATCGTGGATGAGCATAAGATCACCGTAATTTTGAGCGATCACGGGCCGGGAATCGAAAATATCGACCTCGCCATGAAAGAAGGGTATTCCACCGCGCCGGACGCAATCCGTTCTCTGGGCTTCGGCGCAGGGATGGGACTGCCGAATATGAAACGGTATACCGATACCATGAACGTGGATTCCGCCCTCGGTAAGGGAACGACCGTGACCATGACGGTCGGTTTTTAAAGCGTTTCCCCGGCGGAATATCAAACCGTAAAAGGGAATTACAGGCATGAATACATACAAGCATTCCGTATCGCTCGATGTGGACAAATGCACTGGCTGTACTACCTGCCTGCGGCACTGTCCGACAGAGGCTATCCGTATTCGCGGCGGCCATGCGGTCATCAACGAGGAGCGCTGCATCGACTGCGGCGTATGCATTACGATGTGCCCGCATAAGGCGAAGAAAGCGACTTACAGCAAGCTGGAGGCGATTTCAAAATACAAATATAAAATCGCGCTCCCCGCGCCGACTCTCTACGGACAGTTTGAGGGTCTTGACGATATTGATTATGTGATTCAGGGATTGTATGATATCGGTTTTGACGACGTATTTGAGGTCGCGGCGGCCGCAGAGCTTGTGTCCGCCTATACTCGCATATACATGAAAACCGAGGGGATCAACAAGCCGGTAATCAGTTCGGCTTGTCCGGTCGTTATGCGCCTGATCGCCCTGCGCTTTCCCTTTTTGAGAGACAATATCATGCCGATCCTGCCGCCGATGGAAATCGCCGCGGCGGAGGCCAGACGGCGCGCGAAGGGTGCGCATCCCGAACTTTGCGACGGGGATATCGGCGTCTGCTTTATATCGCCCTGTCCGGGTAAAGCGAGTTATGTGAAAAACGGCTTCGCGGGGTATAAGAGCCAGGTGGATGTCGTCGTCTCGATCAGCGACGTGTATTTTGCGCTTTTAAACGTGATGAAGCGGGACGAACCGCCGAAACACACCTCGTCTTCCGGAATGATCGGCATCAGCTGGGCGTCTTCGGGCGGCGAATCGGCCGCGATTTTCAACGATAAATATCTGGCGACCGACGGCATTGAAAATGTTGAGCGGGTGCTGGAGCAGATCGACAACGGGAATATAGCGCAGCTTGAATTTATTGAACTGTGCGCTTGTCCCGGCGGCTGCGTCGGCGGGACGATGACGGTGGAAAATCCGTTTATTGCGCGCGCGCGCCTGATGTCGCTCCGGCGGTATCTTCCTGTTTCGCAGAATTTTTGTTCCGAAAATGAAGACTATATTCCGGACGACTGTTTTTTCAGCGATCTTCCCGTATATACGCCGATTACGCGCCTGAGCGAAAATTTCGGCGAATCTATGCGCATGATGGCGGATATTCAGAAGCTTCGGGATACGCTGCCCGGCATTGACTGCGGTTCCTGCGGCGCGCCGACCTGCCGGGCGTTTGCCGAGGACGTTGTGCGCGGCACGGCGGATATTCACCAATGTGTCATTACTATGAAGCCGGAAATTGAAGCATATATGAGAAAACGGGACGGTGAAAAGGAACCAAAGCCGTCCAAGACCGGCGGCGCGGATCAGGAGCCGCAGTAAAAACGGAGCCTTGAGGTGATGCAATGAACGTATCGGAACTCGCGCAGGCGCTGGAGCTTGTACCCGTCGCGCTTGCGGATGGAGAGCGGGCGGTGCGCGGCGCTTACTGCGGCGACCTGCTCAGTTGGGTCATGGGCCGGGCGCGCAGCGGGGATGTCTGGATCACGATCATGTCCAATATCAACGTGGTCGCCGTCGCGTCCCTTTCGGACGCGGCCTGCGTGATTTTTGCCGAGGGCGTTTCGGCGGAACCGGCGGTTGTGGAGGCGGCGCTTGCCAAAGGGGTCAATTTGTTTTCTTCCGCGCGCACCGCTTATGAACTCGCCGCCGCCCTGTCCGATGTTTTGACATGAGCCGCTTTTATTATGATTTTCATATGCATTCCTGCCTGTCTCCCTGCGCGGATAACGACAACACGCCGAACAATCTGGCGGGGATGGCGGTGCTCGCCGGGCTGGAAATTATCGCGCTGACCGATCATAATACGGCTCGGAACTGCCCCGCCTTTTTTGAAGCGGCGGAGCGTTACGGCTTGATTCCCGTTTCGGGTATGGAACTGACCACCTCGGAGGACATCCATGTCGTGTGTCTTTTTGAAGAACTTGGCGGCGCGCTCGCTTTCGACCGGGAAATTGCCGCGCGGCACAGACTGCGCGTCAAAAATCGCGCGGACGTTTACGGCGAGCAGTATATTATGGATGGCCAAGACAATGTTATCGGCATAGAACCGGATTTTCTGCCGATGGCGACCGATATTTCTGTGGACAGCGCGCCTGCGCTCGCCGCGCAGTATGGGGGAATCTGTTATCCGGCGCATATAGACCGGCAGGCGAATGGGATTGTCTCCGTACTGGGAACATTTCCGGAGCATCCGGCTTTCCCTGCGGCGGAGTTCCATGATCCCAAACTCTATGAGGCGTATTTGGTCAAATATCCTGCGCTTTCGGGTCGGCGCTTGCTTTACGGCTCGGACGCGCACGATCTTTTGGGGATTCGGGATAAGCAGTATTTTTTGGAGCTTCCCGCAGCGCGCGGCGATGCGGAAGCGGCGCGGAAAAGTTTATTTGACGTGTTAAAAGGAGCGCTTCTATGAAGGAGCTTTCGCTGAACATACTGGATATCGCCGAAAATTCCGCCAAGGCGGGCGCACGCAACATCCGGATTGCGCTTGCGGAAGACGGCGCGCTTCTGACGATTGTGGTGTCGGACGACGGCTGCGGCATGAAGCCCGATCTTTTAAAGCGCGTGACCGATCCGTTTACCACGACGCGCACGACGCGCAAGGTCGGCCTCGGCATTCCGCTGTTTAAGCTTGCGGCGGAGCAGACGGGCGGCACGCTGGAAATCGTGTCGAAACACATTTCGGATTTTCCCGAGGATCACGGCACGGTCGTGACTGCCGTCTTTCACAAAGATCATATTGACTGCACGCCGCTGGGCGATATCGTTTCCACGATGCTTACGCTGGTACAAGGACATCCCGATATAGATTTTTTGTTTACGCATGAGGCCGCCGGGCGCACCGTGCGGCTGGATACGAAGGAACTGCGCGAAGCGCTGGTGGACGTTCCGCTCGATTCGTACGAGGTCTTGCAGTGGATCGGCGATTATCTTCGCGAACAGTATGCGGAAAATTTTGGTTTGCCGTCAGTGTAAAAACGACGAAATAATAAAAATGATATAAATTTATAAAAACAGAAAGGAACAAAGCTTATGAAATCACTTGCAGAGCTTGCCGCTATTCGGGAAAGGATGCAGGACAAGGTCATTCTACGGGAGGGGACAAATCAGACGAGAATCGTCGTCGGTATGGCTACCTGCGGCATCGCTGCGGGCGCGCGTCCCGTGCTCAGCGCTTTTGTGGAGGAGGTCAGCCGCGCCGGACTTTCGGACAAGGTTACAGTTACGCAGACTGGCTGTATCGGAATCTGCCAATATGAGCCTGTGGTTGAAGTATTCGAGGCGGGCAAGGACAAGGTTACCTATGTGAAAATGACGCCTGAAAAAGCGAAAGAAGTTGTGGAAAAGCATATCAAGGGCGGCAGCGTCGTGGCTGAATATACGATCAGCAGCGCAAAGGCTTGAATTTTTGGAGGTATTAAAAAATGATTCGTGCACATGTATTGATTTGCGGCGGTACAGGCTGTACGTCATCGGGAAGCGTGAAGCTGCAAAGCATTTTTGCATCGCAGCTTGAGGAGAAAGGGCTTTCCGATGAGGTCAAAATCGTGCAGACCGGCTGCTTTGGTCTCTGCGCGCTCGGCCCGGTCGTCATCGTGTATCCGGACGGAACGTTTTACAGCCGGGTAACCGAAAAAGACGTTCCTGAAATCGTTGAAGAGCATTTGCTCAAAGGCCGTCCTGTGGAGCGTCTGGTATATAACGACGTTGCGGACGACGTCAAGCACTCGCTCAAGGAAGCGTCCCTGTCGGATACGAAGTTCTACCGTTCCCAAAAGCGTATCGCGCTCCGCAACTGCGGCGTGATCAACCCAGAGGACATCAATGAGTACATAGCGATGGACGGCTACCGCGCGCTCGGCAAGGTGCTGACCGAGATGAAGCCGCAGGACGTTATCCAATGTCTTTTGGATTCGGGTTTGCGCGGCCGAGGCGGCGGCGGTTTTCCCACCGGGCTTAAATGGAAATTTGCGGCGGCGAATGAGGCCGATCAGAAGTACGTGTGCTGCAACGCCGACGAGGGCGACCCAGGCGCGTTCATGGACCGCTCGGTGCTCGAGGGCGACCCGCATGTCGTTTTAGAGGCGATGGCGATCGCCGGGTACGCGATCGGCGCGAACCAGGGGTATATTTATGTCCGCGCGGAGTATCCGATTGCGGTCAAACGTTTACAGATCGCGATCGGCCAGGCGCGGGAGACCGGCCTGCTCGGCAAGGATATTTTCGGTACGGGCTTTGACTTTGATATTGATATTCGCCTTGGCGCCGGCGCGTTTGTATGCGGCGAGGAGACCGCGCTGATGAATTCCATTGAGGGCAAGCGCGGCGAGCCGCGTCCTCGCCCGCCGTTCCCCGCGGTTAAGGGCCTGTTTGAGCGCCCGACGATCCTGAACAATGTCGAGACGTATGCAAATATTCCGCAGATCATCCTCAACGGCGCCGAGTGGTTTGCCTCCATGGGCACCGAAAAGTCGAAAGGTACGAAAGTGTTTGCGCTCGGCGGAAAGATCAATCATACGGGACTTGTCGAGATTCCGATGGGCACCACGCTTCGCGAGGTTATCGAGGAGATCGGCGGCGGTATCCCGAACGGCAAAAAATTCAAAGCGGCGCAGACGGGCGGTCCTTCCGGCGGCTGCATCCCCGCGAGCCTGATCGACACGCCGATCGATTACGACAATCTGATCGCAATCGGTTCCATGATGGGTTCCGGCGGTCTTATCGTTATGGATGAAGACAACTGTATGGTCGATATCGCTAAATTCTTCCTTGAATTTACGGTCGACGAATCCTGCGGAAAGTGTACGCCCTGCCGTGTCGGCACGAGAAAGCTGCTCGAAATGCTGAATAAGGTCACAAGCGGAAACGCGACGATGGAGGATCTGGATAAGATCGAAGAGCTTTGCCAGTATATCAAAGCCGGTTCGCTCTGCGGACTCGGCCAGACCGCGCCGAATCCCGTGCTTTCCACGCTTCACTATTTCCGGGACGAGTATGAAGCGCATGTCAAGGAAAAAAGATGTCCTGCCGGCGTTTGTAAGAATCTTCTCACGTATTTCATCGAGGCTGACAAGTGCCGCGGCTGTACCGCCTGCGCCAGAGCATGTCCCGCCGGCGCAATTACCGGCGCAATCAAGCAGCCGCATGTGATCGACACCGCAAAGTGCCTGAAGTGCGGCGCCTGCATGGCAAAGTGCAAATTCGGCGCAATTTATAAGAAGTGAGAGGAGAACCAGAACAATGGATATGGTAAATATAAAAATCAACGGCAGGGAATACGCCGTTCCGAAGAGCGCTACGGTGCTTGAGGCGGCCAGATTTGCCGGGATCGACATTCCTACGCTCTGCTACCTCAAGGATATCAATGAGATCGGCGCCTGCCGTCTTTGCCTTGTAGAAGTTAAGGGGGCGCGCGGGCTGGTGACCGCCTGCGTATATCCTGTAAACGAGGGGATGGAGATTTTCACCAATACCCCGAAAGTGCTGAATGCCAGAAGACTCAATCTGGAGCTTGTGCTTTCCACGCATGAAAAGAAGTGCCTGTCCTGCATCCGCTCGACCGATTGTGAACTTCAGGCACTCTGCCGCGAATATGGCGTAGATGAAACGCACTTTGAATCCACCAAGATGGATAAGCCGATCGACACCTCGACGCCGTTCCTTGTCCGCGACAACAATAAATGCATACTTTGCCGCCGCTGCGTAGCTGCGTGTAAAAACATGCAGGGGATTGGCGCGATCGAAGCGCTTAACCGCGGCACCGACACCGTGATCGGCTGCGCATATGATAAATCGCTGGCCGAGACTTCCTGTATCGCCTGCGGCCAATGCATCGTTGCATGTCCCGTCGGCGCGCTGTATGAAAAGGACGACACCGACAAAGTGCTCGAAGCGATTGCCGATCCGGAAATGCATGTCGCGATCTGCACGGCGCCCTCTGTCCGCGCAACTATCGGCGAATGCTTCGGCTATGAGCCGGGCACCGACGTGGAGGGTAAAATGGTCGCGGCGATCAAGGGGCTCGGCTTTGACGGCGTCTATGATATGAATCTGACTGCGGACCTTACCATCATGGAGGAGGCTACCGAATTCCTCGGCCGTGTGAAAAACGGCGGCAAGCTGCCGATGATCACCTCGTGTTCGCCCGGTTGGATCAAGTTCTGCGAGCATTATTTCCCGGAAATGACCGAAAATCTTTCGACCTGCAAGTCGCCCCAACAGATGTTCGGCGCAATGTATAAGACCTATTATGCGGAAAAGATGGGGCTCGATCCCAAGAAGATTTTCTTTGTTTCGGCCATTCCCTGTACCGCAAAGAAATTTGAGGTCACGCGTCCGGATCAGTGCGCAGCCGGCGTGCCCGATGTCGATGTGGCAATCACAACGAGGGAATTGGCAAGGCTGATCAAAAAGGCCGGTATCGACTTCCGTTCGCTTGGTGATGCGAAATTCGATCAGCCGTTTGATATTGGTTCCGGTGCAGGCGCGATTTTCGGCGCGACCGGCGGTGTTATGGAAGCGGCGCTGCGTACCGCGGCGGAGGTCATCGAGGGCAAGGAACTCAAGACTTTGGACTTTGACGATGTGCGCGGAACCGAGGGCATCAAACGCGCAACGTATCAGCTTGGCGATATTGAACTTAGAGTCGCGGTCGCCAGCGGGACGGCCAATGCCAAGCGTTTGCTGCGCGCGGTGGAAGCGGGCGAGGAAAAGGTCGATTTTATCGAAATCATGGCCTGCCCGGGCGGCTGCGTCAACGGCGGCGGGCAACCCACGCAGCCTGCTAAGGTGCGCAACACAGTCGATCTGCGCGCAAAGCGCGCGGCTGTGCTCTATACAGCCGACAAGAATATGAATCTTCGCAAATCGCATGAGAACAGCGCGGTCAAGCGGCTGTACGACGAGTATCTCGGCGCGCCGAACAGCCATAAAGCGCATGAGATTCTGCATACCTCGTATATCAAGCGCGGACTTTAAATTTTGCTTGGAAGCGGACGGCTCTCGCCGTCCGCTTAAATTTTATAAGAATGGGAAACGTATGAAAATGCATCCCAAAATTTTCGGGCTTGGGATGAAAAATGTTTTTATAATTGCTTCTAAAAAAATTTTGAAAACATGCAACCGAATGCCAAAAAAGGCGATTATAGGGATGAGAGGGTGTTATCAAACGGAAAGGAGAAGAGCTTTGGAGGATACGATTATAGTCGACCTGTATCTTGCGCGGGATGAGAAAGCGATATACCGCACCGACGAAAAATACGGCAGCCGTTTGCGCGCCCTGTCGGTGAACATAACCGGCAGCGATGAGGATGCGGGTGAATGCCTGAACGACACATATCTTTCCGCGTGGAATTCCATTCCGCCCGACGAGCCCAGAACCTATTTTTTTGCTTTTCTTGCACGAATCATTCGCTGCGCTTCGCTGGATGTCTGTCGGAAACGCGGAAGACAGAAACGAACGGCGGCACTGACGGAGCTAACCCGGGAACTGGAGGAATGCATCGCGTCGCCGTCCGATGCGGACAGCCAGGCAGATGACCGTGAACTTGCCGCTGCACTCAATGATTTTCTTGGAACGCTTGATGCGCAGACGAGAAACGTGTTTCTGCGCAGATACTGGTATGCGGATTCCATCCGTCAGATCGCGTCGCGGTTTCATATCAGTGAAAGCAAAGTAAAATCGATGTTGTTTCGGACGCGGAAAAAACTTCGGATATGGATTGAGGAGAGGGGGATTTTGCTGTGAACGGCGAATGGTTGTTTGAAAAGATGAATTTGGTGGAGGGTGCGTATATTAATGAAGCGGCCGAGGCGGCGAGTGCTGCGCGCCCCGCGCTTTTGCGCAGATTGGGCGCTGCGGCCGCCGCAATTTGTCTGTGCCTTGTTGCCCTTTGTGTTTATTTGAACCTGAACGCGCCCGAGATCATCGATATAGACGGTTTTCATATTGAAAACGGCGTTTTGAAATCATACAGCGGCACACAGTCCGACGTAGTGCTTCCCGCCGCTGTAACCGAGATCGCGGACTATGCTTTTTTGCAGAATGCAAGCGCCGCCGGTATTGAAAGCGTCACGATTACCTCGGGCGTCCGTGTGATCGGCTGCAATGCGTTTGCAGGCCTTGAAAATTTGACGCAGCTGATTCTTGAGGATGAAAGCACCGCTTTTGTGGAGGAAAACGGCGTTATTATGACTTTTGACGGTTCTATGATTGTGAAATATTCCCGTCAAAATGAGGACAGCTATAAAGTTCCCGAAGGGGTCAAATATATTGCCGCGCATGCGTTTCAAAATACAGAGCTTCGCCGGGTCGATTTCTGCGAGGGGCTTGAATACATCGGCTACAACGCATTCGCCGGATGCAGTCTTTTGGAAGCGGTCTATCTGCCCGAAAGTATCGTATGTCTGGATAAGGGGGCTTTTTCGGGTTGTATGCGCGCGGTGGATGGGTATGTTCCGGAACATACGGATGTGGGCGACGGCGCTTTTTCCAGCGTGCCCTTTTTCCTCAGCCAAATCGCGGGGCAGATGTGCCCGCTGGAGGAAATTGTGCGCGGGACGGCACAGCCGGCCGAAGCGATTCAGAAGTCGGATACTGCCCGCGTGCTGCTTCAGGTTGAGGCGATTTTGGACTTTTACCGTACGGGAAGATCGCCGCAGAGCGATTTGCCGTTGGTGCGCCGTATTGAAAATATTGTGGGAGCGGCATTGCCCGAGGGCGCGGTGCTGCCTGACGCCGTTGATTTTTCAGAGCTTGAGTTTCGGGATAACGGCTGGGGCGGCATGGGATTACGGGACGTCCAGATTCGTCTGCCGCTCGGCGATGCTTGTACGCTGGTTATGGAAGCGTATCTGTACGCGCCCGGCGAGCTGCTCTATTGGTCGGATGCCGAGTGGCGCATTGAGGAGATGATGTTTGTTTCCGAAGAGGCGGGGGACAAAACGCTAGACGGCTGGAATGTAACCCGGACGGACGGTACGCTGGTCTTCTACAATCCGGATACCGGCGCCGCGGTGCGCACGCCGCCGTCGCTGGAGGGCGACGGGGAATACAGGCTGTTGTCGTCACCGGACGGCAATCGCTGCATAGTGGAATACGAGCGAAACGGAGAATGGTATTTCTTTGTACAGAGCCTTGACGGCGAGCGGTTTGAGATCAGCATGAATTCGTATGTCGATTATCTCAACCGATATTTCGGCGCATATGCGCCGGGAACGCTCTCCTGGAAAGACAATAACACGGTTTGCGGTGAAAATATATACGGAGAATTTGAGTTCAATTTGTATACGGTTTATCCTAAGCAAATCACCGATAGCCGCCGTCTGCTGCGGGAGGAAAACGAACGGACGCTTGAAGTCGGAGAATATTTCCCGGATATAGATACAAAGGTTCGGATTTGGACTGTCGTACCCGAAACATGGGTTGGCGATACTTATCTGGAGGATTTTCTGCGAACAGACGGATATCCGGGCCTTTCGGCGCGCATGAGTCACTGTGATATCCGTTCGCCCGAGGGACTGTATCACAACGGCGAGTGGGATGAGGATGCGCTATCCCGCGCGGGGGGCGGCGATCCTGCACAGACGGTACTGAAAACCGATGCCGCGCATGTGACGAAGAACGACATGAACCCGGAACTGACTGTATATAACGCGGCGGTTTATATCGGCAGGCGTGTGGTCGTCACTGGTTTTTTTGTCTATCCCGAGGATCCGGAGGATTATTTTGACCGTGTGATTCTTCCCGTAATTCAGAGCTTTAGAGCGGAAGAGAAAATACAGTACTTTACGTCGACAATCTATGGAGATTATTGGAGTGGGTTTGGTGTCTTGTCCAAGGTGACGGTTACAATCGAGGAGATCCGGCGCGAACCGGACGGCGTATGGCTGACACTGGCCGCGCGCACGGGAGAGGACGGAGAACCCGTATATAAAAAACTTGACATGAGCGAGGCTTTTCCATATAATGAAATCAAGGCGGGAGAGCGGCTGACTATGAGTCAAGTGCCCGGTATATTTTGGCTGGATGCGCTTTCCGGCGAAAACGGTCAACTCCGTGCGGTTTTGCGCTATGTGGAATATGATACGGGTACCGACGTCGAATACGAAACTGAAGACCTGATGAACGCTTCCGCCGCATGGACGAAGACGGTCATACAAGGCGTTAAGGAGAATTTACAATGATGAATCAGCTTTCTTTTTGGAATCAGAACCGCGGTTTGATGGGAATCGCATGTTTACTTGCGTTTTCCGTGCTGTTGTTTTCAGGTTGCGCAGGTGAGGGGAATCCGGGGGAGAGCAGTACCGCGGATACGGAAATAACGTCCGGCATAGAAGCGGATACGACCACTTCCAGCGCCGGAACAGATACAGCCGAATCGGCGGATACGAGCGCGCCAGAGACCACGCTGTATTTTGACGTTCTGCCGTACATCTCGGCTACGGATACGCCGGCGGTTATCACCGCCGCCGAATATGAAAAGCAGGCGGTGGACAGCGTTTTCGGCGGGCCGTTTGATTTTGTGCATCGGATTTCGATTCCCGCTCTGGATTCGACGGCTCCGGGGGCCAAGGAACTGAACGCAAAAATTTTCGATCATTTTAATCCCCATATCGAGGAATTGAAGACTGGCACGGAAGGCGGAAATTTGTACCATATCTCCTATTCTTCAAGCTCGCTTGGCTGCATGGTGTTCATCTGCGTACAGGCGGACGGGGGCTGGCAGTATTCCGAGGGCTGGCATTCAAACAGCTATTATTATTATGATGCGGCCGCTGGCCGCGAGGTCACGGCGGCGGAATATCTCGAGTATTTCGGTCTTGACGCGGAGTCTCTTGTCAAAGCGGCGGCGCTTAGCGACGCGTATCTGCGCGCGATGGGCACGCAGAGCTATTATTATGGGGAGACCGGCGGCGAGGAGCTTCGCGGCTTGATTGGAGCCGAGTCGGCGTCGCCTGAGGCTTATGAAGTGACGGCGGAAACTATACGCGTCTGGATGCGGACGAGCGGCGGGTATATCGACTACAGCTTTGTCTGCGATATTGACGCGGCCAGCGGTGTCCCGTGCAGGCCGTCCTATATCGTGGAGACGTCGGAATTTTCTGTTGATAAAAACTGCGAAGGCGTTGTGTTCGACTTTACGAATGGAACCCTGCAAAGCGCCAAGGCTGTGCCGGAGATTCATGCTGTGATCAAAAGCGCATATATCACCAGCGCATATACGGTGCTGGTCTGCACCGATCCGCTGCCGGATCCGAACCGCCTTGCATTGCTGATAGACGGCGAGAAGACGGGGATTGGTTCGGCTCAAAGCTACGGAGAATATTATGTATATTGTTATTTTATAAACGAATATACGCCGCTTGAAGATTTGCAGATGATTGCAATTGTTCCCTCGGCGGAATAAATAAACAGGCCGTGCGGTGAAGACCGCACGGCCTGTTTATTTGGTAGTACAAATAACCCCCCGGTAGACCGAAGCACGGCCGGCCACTGTGCTTTGCCCGGGGTACAAATTTTTGATTATACTGTGAAAAAGATTTGTATCCGCTTGATATTTTCGATGAGATGCGATATAATATCCGAGATCGGACCGTAACAATTATCCGGAAGCGTTTGCGAAGAACGTGTCTGCGCCGCCGACGGGCCATTTTGGCGATTCGGAACTTGAGATCGGACGCGTTTGCGTACAGCTGGCTTCTCCGATTTTAAGTATATGGCCGGCGAGACGATCACGCTTGAGGGCGGTTTCGGACTCAGGCGCTGAGGATTTTGGCTAAGAGAAAGATCGGTAAAACTGCGTTTATTGGATTTTTTGCGGTATATTCCTGCGAAAAAGAAGAGGTATATCTGAAAACGCATAGGAATATGTCGATATGATACTAACACTTTAGTAGGAGAAATGGTATAATAAGATTGTCAAAAAAATAACATACCTTTTGGATTTTGTAGAGACGAAAAAGGGTATGTAAAACAAAAAATTTATATTTGGAGGTACTACATATGGCACGTTTTACGCTTCCCAGGGATTTGTATCATGGCAAAAACTCGCTTGAGGTTTTGAAAACGCTCGGCGGCAAAAAAGCGATCGTCGTGGTCGGCGGAGGTACGATGAAGAAAATGGGCTTTCTCGATAAAGCGGTCGCCTATTTGAAAGAGGGCGGCATGGAGGTCGAGCTTTTCGAGGGCGTTGAGCCGGATCCGTCGGTTGAGACCGTTATGGCCGGCGCTGCTGCAATGCGTAAGTTCCAGCCGGATTGGATCGTGGCGATGGGCGGCGGTTCGCCGATCGACGCCGCGAAAGCGATGTGGGCGTTTTATGAGTACCCGGAGACGACTTTCGAGGATCTGATTACTCCCTTTAATTTCCCGACGCTGCGTCAAAAAGCGAAATTCTGCGCGATTCCTTCGACTTCCGGTACGGCTACCGAAGTGACGGCTTTTGCCGTGATTACGGATTATCAAAAGGGCATCAAATATCCGCTTGCCGACTTCAACATTACGCCGGATGTGGCGATCGTCGACCCTGAACTGGCTGAAACGATGCCGCCGAAACTGACTGCGCATACCGGTATGGATGCGATGACGCATGCGATCGAGGCGTACGTTTCCACGCTGAACTGCGATTACACCGATCCGCTTGCACTGCATGCGATTGAGATGATCCATCATGATCTCAAGAAGTCTTATGACGGCGATATGAAAGCGCGCGACCGTATGCATAATGCGCAGTGCCTTGCAGGCATGGCGTTTTCAAATGCGCTGCTTGGCATCGTGCACTCGATGGCGCACAAGACCGGCGCGGCATTTTCCGGCGGGCATATCATTCATGGATGCGCAAATGCGATGTATCTGCCGAAGGTAATCAAGTACAATTCCAAGAATGCGGTCGCTGCGGAGCGTTATGCGGCGATTGCAGATTTCATTAAACTGGGCGGAAGCACCGTGACCGAAAAAGTGGATCTTCTGATTGCTGAGCTCCGCAAGATGAACGATGCGCTGAATATTCCGCAGGCGATCAAAAATTATGGTCCCGGCGGCGTAAAGGCGGATACGAGCATTATTGACGAGAAGGAATTTCTGGAGAAGCTTCCCGAGGTGGCGGCCAACGCGATTTCAGACGCCTGCACGGGATCGAATCCGCGTCAGCCCTCTCAAGAGGATATGGAAAAGCTGCTTAAGGCTTGCTATTACGATCTCGAAATCGATTTTTAAGCATTTGAGAATAACCGGCAAAGCCGCAGAAAATTCTGCGGCTTATGCTCTTATAAATGCGCTTCGTTACAGCGTTTCTTCCTGCATCGGCAGATACGCAATCGAAATGTACAGAAAGGAAAAAAGCATGTATAAAATCTTAAAAAAGAAAGCTTTGAATCCGACAGTTACGCTGATGGAGATTGAAGCGCCGCTGATTGCAAAAAAAGCGGAGCCGGGGCAATTTATTATTCTGCGCGTTGACGAGCGTGGGGAGCGTATCCCTCTGACGGTCGCTGGGTACGATCGTGCGCGCGGAAGCGTGACGATCATTTTTCAGATCGTCGGCGCTAGTACGGAACTGCTGAACCGCAAAGAAGAAGGCGAATCTATCCAGGATTTTGTCGGACCGCTGGGTACGCCGACGGAGACGGATGGCTATAAAAAGGTCTGCATCGTTGGCGGCGGCGTCGGATGCGCGATCGCGCTCCCGATTGCGGAAAAATTGAAAGAGAACGGATGCGAGGTTCATTCGATTATTGGTTTCCGTTCCAAAGATCTGATTATTCTTGCGGAGGAATTTCGTGCCTGCAGCGACGAATTCCATTTGATGACGGATGACGGCAGCGCTGGAGAAACGGGGAATGTCTGCGTGCCTTTAAACGCGGCGCTGACAAGCGGCGAGCGCTATGACGCTGTGATTGCGATCGGCCCGTTGGTCATGATGAAGTTTGTCTGCATGGCTACAAAGCCGTATGCGCAGAAGACGGTCGTGAGCATGAATCCGATCATGATCGACGGAACGGGCATGTGCGGCGGCTGCCGTCTGAGCGTCGGCGGAGAGACGAAATTCGCATGTGTGGACGGTCCGGACTTTGACGGGCATCTTGTCGATTTCGACGAGGCGATCAGCCGTTCCCGCGCGTACGCTCCATTTGAGGCGCATGCAAGGGAAGCCGTCTGTAACTTGTTCAAAAAGGAGGTACATTGACCATGCCCCCAAAATTCAATATGCGTCCGGACAAGAATCCGATGCCGTCTCAGGCGCCGGATGTTCGAAATAAAAATTTCAAAGAAGTTGCGCTCGGATATACGGAAGAAATGGCGGTTGACGAGGCAAAACGCTGTCTGAACTGCAAAAATAAACCTTGTGTAAACGGATGTCCGGTCAATATACATATTCCGGAGTTTATCAGCAAGGTCGCCGAGGGAGATTTCGAGGGGGCGTATGAGATTATCAGCCTTTCCTCCTCGCTGCCCGCGGTTTGCGGACGCGTATGTCCGCAGGAGACGCAGTGCGAGGGCAAATGTACCCGCGGGATTAAGGGCGAACCGGTGGCGATCGGCCGGCTGGAACGTTTTGTTGCCGATTGGCATAATGCCCATGTATCTGCGACTCCCAAAATGCCCGAGACAAATGGGCACAAGGTCGCAATCATCGGGTCGGGACCGGCGGGGCTAACCTGTGCGGGCGATCTTGCCAAAATGGGCTATGACGTCACGATCTATGAAGCGCTGCATCTTGCCGGCGGTGTGCTGGTTTACGGCATTCCAGAGTTCCGGTTGCCGAAAGCCATCGTTCAGAAAGAGATCGACAATTTAAAGGCGCTCGGGGTAAAAATTGAAACCAATATGGTTATTGGGCGTGTGCTTACCGTGGAGGAATTGAAAGAAGCGTACGGTTATGAGGCGATTTTCATCGGTTCGGGTGCGGGACTGCCTATGTTTATGAACATTCCGGGCGAAAATCTCAAGGGCGTTTATTCCGCCAATGAATTTTTGACCCGTTCCAATTTGATGAAAGCGTATCTGCCCGATTCGGCTACGCCGATTCAGAAGAGCAGGAATGTGGCGGTCGTCGGCGGCGGCAACGTCGCGATGGACGCCGCGCGTACCGCGAAACGGCTTGGCGCGGAAAACGTCTATATCGTATACCGCCGCGGCATGGAAGAATTGCCCGCGCGCCGCGAGGAGGTTGAACATGCGGAGGAGGAAGGCATCATCTTCCGTACGCTCTGCAATCCGGTGGAAATCCTCCCGGCGGCCGTATCCGATCCTCGCGATCCAAAGTATGGCACAGTCGCCGGAATGAAGTGCGTGCGTATGGAACTTGGCGAACCGGATGCCTCCGGACGCCGCCGCCCCATTGAAATTCCGGACAGTGCGTTCGATATGGAGGTGGACTGCGTCATCATGTCGCTGGGCACCTCGCCCAATCCCCTGCTCAAAAAGACGACGCCCGGACTCGAAACCAAGCGGCGCGGGGAGATCGTAGCGGACGAGGATGGCCTGACGTCTATCGAAGGCGTATATGCCGGCGGCGACGCCGTTACAGGCGCGGCGACCGTGATTTTGGCTATGGGCGCCGGAAAAAAGGCCGCTGCGGCTATGGATAAGTATATCCGGAGTAAAAATATATAAAATTAAGATCGTGACCGCCGTGCTTGCACGGCGGTCATTTTCGTGTTCAATTGCTTTGGATGGCAAGTGATGTTTGCGCGCAACAGTCCGGTGCCTGTAGGGAACGTCGTCCTCGACGTTCCGCAAGATTTACATTGCGGCAAATTTTTTCGGAACGCCGGGGACGGCGTTCCCTACAAAGAGGTAAAAGTGCGTTTGAGGAGGTTTTGTGTCATGTTCGCCCTTTTTTGGCGGCACCTTTGATGGATAAGTGATGTTTGCGTGCAACAGGATGGTGCCTGTAGGGAACGTCGTCCTCAACGTTCCGAAATTTATCACAGCAGTAAATTTATATGCAAAGTGCCGTCCTCGGTTTTTGGCGGAGGGGAAAGTTCAAAGAATCAAACGTGCAGCGGTATAGGTGAGAAAAGCGGCCAAGTATCCTATGACAAAATCGAACCCGAATACGCAGAGCGCCGTGCGCGTGCTGCCGCTTTCCTTTCGAATGGTGGCCACGGTGGCTGCGCAGGGGGTATACAGCAGTGAAAATACAAGAAAGGAAAGCGCCGCGGGCGGCGAATAGGCCGCCGCAATTGCGCCGGATAGCTGATTGCTGCCGCCCAGCAAAATTTCAAGTGTGGAAATAATGCTTTCTTTGGCAAAAAAGCCCATCAAAAGCGCCGAGGCGGAATTTGCGTCGCCGAATCCGAGCGGCGCAAACACCGGCGCGATAACTGTGCCGAGCGCATGCAGCAGGCTTTCTCCCCCATTTATATGGATATTCTGCAAAAGCCAAACGGCGGAAGAAGCGGCGAAAATTACGGTGCCCGCCTTGACGGCAAAGCCGCGGCATTTATCAAAAATAGACAGCAGCAGATTTTGAAAAGCCGGCAGACGGTAAGGCGGCAACTCCATGATAAACGGCAAAGCTGCCTGTGCGTCGGACTTTCGCGTGAGCATACGCGCGCAAAGGAGCGCGGCCGCAATGCCGAGAAGATAAAGCGCTAGCGCGGCATTTGGGCCCATGCCGAGCGCGGCCGTCAAAAACAGTGCATATACGGGGGCGCGTGCCGAACAGGAAATAAACGGCAGTGTAAACCAGAGTGTGCGGCGCACCCGCCCGTCTACCGCCCGGGCGGCCATCACGGCGGGGACGGTGCATCCAAAGCCCATCACGATCGGAATGAAAGCTTTGCCTGACAGTCCGAATCGGCGCAAAAGCGGATCCGCTAGAAAGGCGATGCGTGCCATGACGCCCGTATCTTCAAGCAGCGTGATGAAGCAAAAAAGCAGCGCAATCTGCGGCAAGAACGCAAGAACGCTAAATATGCCGGATAAGACGCCGTCGATCAGAAATGAACGCAGCGCGTCCGCGCAGCCGTGCGTCAAAAGCCAGCCGGAAAAGGGCTCGCGCACGCCCATTTGCAGAAAATTGGAAAATATTTCGGACAGTTTTGCGCCGGCCGGCCCAAATACGATGCGAAAAATTAAAAAGACCATAAAGAAAAATATCGGGATGCCGATGGGCTCGCGCAGGAGAATCCGGTCGATTTTATCGCTTAAGCTGTCGCCCGGCCGGAGGTGCAGGACCGCCGCCGCGATTTTTGCAGCTTCCGGTGGCCGGTTTTTCGGCGGCAGTGCATGCGCTGCCGCGTCGATCAGCACCTGCAGCCCGCGCCCGCGCAGCGCGGAAATCTCCACGACGCGGACGCCAAGCAGGCTTGAAAGCGCTTCTATATCGATTTTTACGCCGCGGCGCGCCATTTCGTCCGCCATGTTCAGCGCGACGATCATGGGGCGGCGCAGCCGGAGCAGTTCGCAGGTCAGCAGAAGGCTCCTTTCCAAATTGCACGCATCCAGAACGTTGATGATGACGCCCGAATGCGCAGACAGATAATCGGCGGCGACGCGTTCGTCGCCCGTTGCGGGGACCAGCGAATACACGCCTGGCAGGTCGGCGACCGAATAGAGCTTCCCCTTATGACGAAAGCGCCCGGTTTGGCTGTCGACTGTGACGCCGGCAAAATTCCCGGTTTGGCGGCGTGCGCCGCAGAGACGATTAAAAAGCGTGCTTTTACCCGAGTTCGGGTTTCCCGCAAGCAGAAGCGCGCAGTCTTCCATAGATCGCCACCTCCTCCATTGCGGGGCGCGACAAAGCCACCCGTGTTCCCATGACGCGAACGACGCACCCGCTTCGGTTGCGGAGCAGGACTTCCACGCGAGTATTCGGCAGGAATCCGAGCCGTTCATAAAAATGCTGCTGTTTTGCACTTCCCATAACGAATGAGACATACGCGCTTTCTTTTTCTGCAAGCGCCGACAAAATCATTATCAAACCCCTCTTCGTGAAAAAACTATTGCATTGCTTTTTAAATATATGTATAATAATATATTGAAATGTTTTTTGGCGGTGATTTTGTGTACGTACTCCCCGAAAACCATGCGGTTCTGTGTCCGCTTTGCCGCACCCCGCTCGCCGTTTGCGGCCCATCGCTGGTTTGCGGGGGCGCGCGCAGGCATACGTTCGATATTGCCCGGTCGGGGTATGTGAACTTGAACATGCATGCTTCCGCGAGCGGAGATGCAAAGGAGATGGCTCGCGCGCGGCAGCAGTTTCTGCGGCAGGGACTTTACGCGCCGCTCCGCGAAACGCTGGCTAAAGCGGCAGGCAGCGGTGCGCTGCTTTGCGATGCGGGTTGCGGGGAAGGCTATTACACCGAGCGCGCGGCAGCGGCGTTTGACTTTACGGTCGGCGCCGATCTTTCTAAACATGCGCTGGCGCTTGCCGGCAAAAGCGCGCGGCGCGCGCTTTGCGCGGACAAGCTCCTCTATATGACGGCTAGCGTCTATGCGCTACCGCTTGCGGACAATGTCTGCGACTGTGTGCTGAATGTTTTTGCGCCGTGCGCTGCCGCGGAATTTTGCCGTGTTCTGCGTCCGGGCGGGCGGCTGGTGATTGCGGCTGCAGGGCGGGATCATTTGCTTGAGATGAAGCGCTTTTTGTATGACGAAGCGCTGCCGAACGAGGAACGGCGCGATTATCCGAAGAATTTGACGCTGCTACAAAAATTCGCGCTGCGCAGCCGGGCTGAAGTTTCAAAAGACGCGCTTCTTTCGCTCTTTCAGATGACTCCGTATTTTTACCGAACAAAAAAAGAGCGGGCGGACGCGCTTGGCACGCTGTCCTTTTTGCCGCTGACGCTGGATTTTGAGATTCGAATTTATATAAAAGAGGCATAGTGATATGTTTAGCTTGGTCATTCCAATGTACAACGAGGCGGCCATTCTGCCGGATACGCTGTCGGCTCTGAACGCATATATGCAGAAAAATTTCGACGATTATGAAATTTTGTTTTCGGACGACGGCTCGACCGACGGTTCCGCTGAGCTTGTCGCAAGCTGCGGTTATCCGCATGTGCGCGTGATTTCTTATCCGGAGAACCGTGGCAAGGGCTGCGCCGTCCGCTGCGGCATGCTTGCCGCGCGCGGGGACGTGATCCTTTTTACCGACTGCGACCTCGCGTACGGCGTTGAGGTGATCCGCATGATATATGATGCTTTTTCAAATTGCAGCTTTGACGTCATAATCGGTTCCCGAAATCTTGGGAAAGACGGATATGAGGGATATTCGCCGCTGCGTAAGATCGCCTCGAAGGTCTATATTCAAACGCTTTGCATCGTGGGCGGCTTTTCGCTGAGCGACTCGCAGTGCGGGTTTAAGGCATTCACAAAGGAAGCGGTGCAAAAAATATTCCCCTATTGCCAGACCGACGGATTTGCCTTTGATTTTGAAGCGATTTTGATCGCGGGCCGACAGAAGCTGAAAATCGGCGAATTTCCGGTCAAAATCATCAACCATCGGGCTTCCAAAATTCATGTGTTGTCGGACAGCTTCAAAATGCTCGGCGACCTGCGCCGAATCAAAAAGCACGTGCGGTCGCTTTCCTTGGGAGAATAGAATGGTTTTGAGAAAGATTTGTCAAATCTCTTGCAAGCGGCTGTGTGATTTGGTATAATTTATCTTGGAAAATTTATCGCTTTATCAGGCGAAATATATATCTGAAAGGTGAAACACAAATGGATATCAAGCAGGAATCTTTACAAGCCCACTATGACTGGAAGGGAAAGATCGAGGTGATTTCCCGGTGCAAGATCAACGACCGGCACGATCTTTCGGTCGCGTATACGCCCGGCGTTGCCCAGCCCTGTTTGGAGATTCAAAAGGATTACAGCAAATCTTTTGAACTCACCCGCCGTTCCAATCTGGTTGCCGTCATTACCGACGGTACCGCCGTGCTTGGACTTGGCGATATCGGGCCCGAGGCCGGTATGCCGGTCATGGAAGGCAAATGCGCGCTTTTCAAGGAATTTGCGGATGTAGACGCTTTTCCGATCTGCGTGCGTTCCAAGGACGTGGATGAGATTGTACGCACGATTTATCTGATCTCCGGGTCGTTTGGCGGGATCAATTTGGAGGATATCGGCGCGCCCCGCTGTTTTGAGATCGAGCGCCGGCTCAAAGAAATCTGCGACATTCCGATCTTTCACGACGATCAGCACGGTACGGCGATTGTCTGTGCGGCGGCGCTGATTAATGCGCTGAAGCTTGTAAGGAAAAATATCGGCGACGTGAAAGTTGTCATCAACGGCGCGGGCAGCGCCGGAATTTCCATTGGAAAGCTTCTGCTTCGTCTGGGGCTTAAAAATCTGGTGATGTGTGGCCGTTACGGCGCCATTTACGAGGGGCGCGAGACCAACAATCCCGCGCAGGAGGAGATGGCCAAGCTGACGAACCGGCAGATGGAGAAGGGTTCCCTTGCCGACGTGCTTCGCGGTGCGGATGTCTTTATCGGCGTGAGCGTGCCGGGTACGGTTACAAAGGAAATGGTTGCTACAATGGCAAAGGATTCGATCGTTCTGCCCATGGCCAATCCGATTCCGGAGATCATGCCCGACGAGGCAAAGGCGGGTGGCGCGCGCGTCATTGGCACCGGCCGCAGCGATTTCCCGAATCAGATCAACAATGTGCTTGCATTTCCGGGGATTTTTCGCGGCGCTTTGGATTGCCGCGCTTCTCAAATCAATGAGGAAATGAAGGTGGCGACGGCGTATGCGATCGCTTCTCTGATTCCTGACGAAGAACTGACGGAGGATTATATCATTCCCTCTGCGCTCAACAAGGATGTCGCGAAAGTTGTGGCCGAAGCGGTGGTCAAAGCCGCGCGGGAGACCGGCGTCGCCAGAATCTGAAAGGCTGCCGCCGTGGCTTTTTCGATGAAGAAAATATGAAAATCAGAACCGGTAAATAAACATAACGGCTGTCCGAAGCTTCGGACAGCCGTTATTTGCTATCAAGAATCTTTATTTTGTGCGCTCACATAAGATTCAACATGTTTTTCATAGGCAGAACAAGGCGGAAAAGGTTGCTTTTCTGGCCGAATTGTGTTATCATAATAAATATTGAAAGAATGCGGTTAGGGGGCGTGCTTTTGTTATCCAAAGTATATACGGCGGCGCTGTCCGGCGTTGATGGCTTTGAGGTGGTTGTGGAATGCAGCGCGCAGAAAAAAATCCCCACCCTAGAGATAATTGGACTGCCGGATACGGCTGTTAAAGAAGCGAGGGAACGCATCCGCGCCGCGATTACCAACAGCGGGATACGTTTTCCTTCGATGGAAATTATTTTGAATTTAGCGCCCGCCAACCGCAAAAAAGAAGGCTCATCGTTTGATCTTGCCATGCTTGTGAGCGTGCTCGCCTGTACGGAGACGCTGCCTGATCCTGCTTTGCTAGATCGGAAATGCTTTATTGGGGAGTTGTCGTTGTCCGGCGAGATTCGTCCGGTAAACGGCGTGCTCTGTATGTGCCTAGCCGCCCGGGCGCATGGAAAGACGGAAATCTTTGTGCCTGCCGCAAACGCGGGCGAAGCAAGCGTGGTCCCCGGTGTGACGGTGTACCCGGTTCGCTGTCTGACGGATCTGGTGTTTCATCTGCGCGGCGAGACGGCGATCACGCCGGTATCTTTTGACGCTTCGGCATTTGAGGGGGACAACTTGCGCTTTGCTGTGGATTTTGCGGACGTGAAAGGGCAGCAGCAGGCAAAGCGCGCGCTGGAAATTGCCGCGGCGGGTGGACATAACGTTCTTATGATCGGGCCGCCCGGTACGGGTAAATCGATGCTGGCCAAACGGCTGCCGACGATTTTGCCCGAAATGTCGTTTGAAGAGGCCATCGAGACGACGAAAATCTATTCTATAGCCGGGATGCTGGCGCCGGATACGCCGCTTGTTCAAAGCCGCCCTTTCCGCGCGCCGCATCATACTTTGTCCGTGACGAGCCTTGTGGGCGGCGGAAGCAATCCGAAGCCCGGTGAGATCTCGCTGGCGCATGGCGGCGTTTTATTTCTCGATGAACTGCCGGAATACGGAAAAGCGGCGATGGAATCTCTCCGTCAGCCGCTGGAAGACGGATGCGTGACGATTACCCGCGCCGCGGGTAAGGTGACGTACCCCTCCGATTTTATGCTAGTCTGTGCGATGAATCCTTGTAGGTGCGGCTATTTTTCTCATCCGACTAAGCCGTGTACCTGCAAGCCGGGGGATGTGCGGCGGTATATCGGCAGAATCAGCGGGCCGCTGCTTGACCGTATGGATATACAGGTGGAGGTCGGACCTGTGGATTTTGAATCGCTTTCGTCGAGTCCGGCGTCTGCCGAGACTTCCGCGGATATACGCGGGAGGGTCAACACCGCGCGCGCTTATGCCCGCCGCCGTTTCGCGGAAAGCGGCGGTACGTTTCATCCAAACGCGAGCCTCAGCGGCCGCGAGCTTGAGCGTTTTTGCCCGCTGACGCCGGAGGCGCGCGCGCTTTTGCGCGCGGCGTTTGACCGGCTGGGGATGTCTGCGCGCGGCTATGATAAATTGCTGCGGATCAGCCGGACGGTCGCGGATCTTGCGGAGAGCGAGAGCATTTCTGCAGCGCATATATCGGAGGCGATTATGCTCCGGTCGCTGGATAAAAAATATTTCAGTTCGTAAGCAAATGGCTGTTTGTGCAATCTTTATAAATTGGAGTTTTCCACATTTCTTTCTGAAAATCCGGTGGAAAATGTGGAAAACTGTGAATGCGGATCTCCAAAAATGAATATTTCCCATAAAAACGGTTGATTCTGCATGCAATTATACACATTTTCCATATTTTGTATGTGGAAAACTTTTTCTTGGGAATATGACTGATTTTGCTTGTTTCTACATGCTGTTGAAAACGTAGAAACTGAAGCGCTGATTTTGTGTAATTTATTCCTTATGCTGAAAAGGGAAGAGAACCGTGGAAAATCAAACCTATGAAATTTTGAGTAAAATACAAAATCCGGCCGACGTTCGAGCGCTCCCGAAAGATCAGATGGAACCGCTCTGCGCTGAACTGCGCCGGTTCCTGATTGAAAAAGTCACGAAAAACGGCGGGCATTTGGCCTCCAATCTCGGCGTTGTGGAACTCTCCGTGGCGATCCACCGCGTATTTAATTTACCACATGACCGCGTAATTTTTGACGTCGGACATCAATGCTATGTACACAAGATCCTCAGCGGACGCCGGGAAGCGTTCGATACGCTGCGGAAGCCCGGCGGTCTTTCCGGTTTTGAAAAAATGAGCGAGAGCGAGTACGACGCGTTTGGCACCGGACATGCGTCCACGTCCGTTTCGGCCGCGCTCGGCTATGCCAAAGCGGACAAAATCCTGGGGCGCGACAATTATACGTTGGTCGTTTTAGGTGACGGCGCGTTTACGGGCGGGCTTGTCCATGAAGCGCTGAACAACTGTGATCCGGATCTGCGGCTGATTATCGTCCTCAATGAGAATGAAATGTCGATTTCCAAAAACATCGGCACGTTTGCGCATCATATCGCGCATATCCGTTCGTCCAAGCGCTATATCAATCTCAAAAAACGGACGACGCGGTTTATACGGGCGATTCCGCTGGTTGGAAACACAATGTTTTCGGCACTGCGCGACACCAAAAAAATGTTTAAGAATTCTCTGTTCGGCAGCAGTTATTTTGAGGAACTCGGTTTGTTTTATCTCGGGCCCGCGGACGGAAACGACTTCGATACGGTAGAATATCTTTTGAATGAGGCGAAGAATAAGGGCGAAAGCGTGATTTTGCATCTGAAAACCAAAAAGGGCATGGGATATCCGCCGGCCGAAGAGAATCCGAGCCGGTATCATCTGGTTGGCGGAAATTATCAGGATAATTTTTCTCAGCATTTCGGCAGGACGCTCGTGCGGATGGCGCAGGGGGACGACCGCATCTGTGCGGTTACGGCGGCGATGGAAAGCGGCGTCGGTCTGTCTGACTTTGCGAAGGCTTTCCCGGATCGCTTTTTTGACGTCGGCATTGCGGAGGCGCATGCCGTCACGTTTGCCGCCGGGCTTGCCGCGGCGCAGATGAAGCCGTATGTCGCAATTTATTCTTCTTTCTTACAGCGGAGCTATGACAATATCCTGCATGACGTCGCCCTGCAAAACCTGCCCGTGCGATTTTTAGTTGACCGCGCTTCTTTAGCCGGCGGCGACGGGCCGACGCATCACGGTATTTTTGACGTTTCTTTTCTTTCGTCGATTCCAAATCTGCATATTTTTGCGCCGGCGACGTTTGCTTCGCTTGACCGGTTTCTTGCGGCTAGCGCGGACGCGTCGGTTCCGCTGGCGATCCGCTATCCGAACGCCGGTGAGAATCCGCGTGTGCTTGAACGCTTTTTTGAAAAAGATGGGACGCAGACGGTTGCCCATGCGGATTTTTTTGATCCGGAGGACAATGCCGCCGTTATTATTACGTATGGAGAAATTGTGACCGAGGCGATGACGGCGGCCGACAAGCTTCAAGCGCGCGGGATTTCGTGCGGCGTGATTCTGCTGGAAACGCTCAAACCGTATGCGGCGGCCGCGGATAGAATTGCGGCGCTGTTGCCTTCGCATGGGGCGGCGGTCGTTTTTCTGGAGGAAGGGATTAAAAACGGCGGCGCGGGTATGCTGACGTTTGAGGCGCTTCGCCTGCGGCATCCGGATCGGATGCAGAATAAGCTGACGGCCATTCAGGCGGTCGACGACCATTTTGCCGTTCAGACGCGCAATGAACCCATTCGCAAAACCGCGAAGATTTCAGCCGATGATGTATTGCGCACCCTGGTGCATTTGATTCCGCGTGTGAATCGCGAATTTGTACAGCCGGTCGCTTCCAAGCCGGGCGCGGACAGGGAGGCGCTGCCTTAAAGCGCTTGGCTTGGCGCGAAGGCAGTTGATTTGCATAAAAAAGCAAAACGCCCGCCGCGTCAGATGGATTTGCCGGCAGACTGCGCTCTGCGCGCCGCAGCGGATTGTTGCCGATTATCATGACGCATAAATCCCTCTCTGCTTTGGGATATTCCAAAACAGAGAGGGATTTTGCGTATTTTGAGCGGTCACAGCGATATTTGCGTGCCGCTTTTTCCCTGAATCGCGAGCGGCGCCTGTTCCAGCGAGGCAATCACCGCTTTTCTGCCCGGCTTTGCCTTGGCAAATTCTACGGCGGCCAGCACTTTGGGCAGCATGCTGCCTTTTGCGAAGTGTCCCGCTTCGCAAAAGGCAAGCGCTTCCTGTACGGTCATTGCGTCCAGTTTCTGCTCGTTCGGTTTGCCCCAATTGATCGAGACTTTATCCACCGCCGTGAGGATGAACAGATACTCCGCGTCAATCAGATCTGCGAGCTTTGCGCTGGCAAAATCTTTGTCGATCACGGCGTCCGTTCCTTCGTACACGCCTTCAGCGCGCTTGATTACCGGAACGCCGCCGCCTCCGCAGGCAATGACGATAAATTCATTGTCGAGCAGATTTAGGATCGAATCCTTTTCCACGATATCCACCGGCTTCGGCGAGGGCACGACCTTGCGCCATCCGCGTCCGGCGTCTTCTTTGTATACGCTGCCCTGATTTTCGCGCATCAGCGCCTCGGCTTGCTCTTTGGTGTAATATGCGCCGATCGGCTTTTCGGGCGCGTGGAACGCGGGATCGTTTGGATCGACTTCCATTTGCGTAATCATGGTGGATACATGCCAGGGCATGCCCCGGCGGCGCAGTTCTTTCAGAATTCCTTTTTGCAAATGATAGCCGATATAGCCCTGGCTCATGGCAGTACATTCGGGCAGAGGCATGGCGGGAATTTTATCGCTTTGTTCCGACGCCGTATCAAAGGCTAGACTGATGGTGCCGACCTGCGGGCCGTTTCCGTGGCTGACGACGATCTCATAGCCTTGCGCGATCAGGCCGACAAGCGATTCGGCTGCACCGTCGATTTTGGCCTGCTGCTCCGCCGGTGTATTTCCCAGCGCGTTTCCGCCCAGCGCAATGACGATTCTTGAGGCCATATCAGTTGGCTCCTCTCGGCACCTGCTGGGTTATGCAGTGGATATTGCCGCCGCCGAGCAGGATTTCGCGCGCGTAAATACCTACGATTTCGCGGTCCGGAAACGCCTCTTTCAGGGTCTGACGTGCCTTTTCGTCATTCGGATCATCAAACATCGGAAAGATGACGCCACCGTTTACGATATAAAAATTGGCGTAGGAAGCGGCCAGGCGGTCGCCCGTGTTGCGGGGAAGCGTGCCCTCGATTGCGTCTACGCCGCCGCTTTCTTCCTCGCTGATAAGCACGGGTTTGGGGAGCAGAAGCTTGTGCACTTTGATCTTGCGGCCTTTTGCGTCGGTTTCCCGCTCTAAAATTTCCATACATTCCTGACAGATCTCATACTGCGGATCGTTTTTGTCTTCGGTCCAGGCCAAAATCGCTTCTCCGGGTTTGACGAAAGAGAAAATGTTGTCTACGTGCCCGTTGGTTTCATCCAGATAGATGCCCCGCTTCAGCCAGATGATTTTTTCCAGATTCAGATATTTTTTCAGCGTCTCTTCGATTTCTTTTTTGCTCAGATGCGGGTTTCGTCCCTCGGACAACAGGCATTCTTCGGTGACGACGAGCGTGCCCTCTCCGTCTACATGAATGGAGCCGCCTTCCAGTATGAAGCCTTCGGTTCTGTAGCTGTCCGCGTTCTCTAGTTCGCAGATTTTCTGCGCGACGGCGTCATCCTTGTCCCACGGAAAATAGAGGCCGTCTACAAGGCCGCCCCAGGCATTGAATTCCCAATCCACGCCGCGGATTTCTTTGCCGTTTGTCACAAAGGTCGGGCCGCAGTCGCGTACCCAGGAATCGTTGTTGGATATTTCAACTACGCGGATGCAGTCGGGCAGCAGATGACGGGCGTTTGCATATTGATTTGCGCTGACGCATACCGTTACCGGTTCAAACCGCGCGATCGCTTCCGCTACTTTTACAAAAGTCGCCTGCGCGGGCTTGCCGCCAAGCCGCCAGTTGTCTGGACGCTCCGGCCAGATAATATACGTGCCGCGGTGCGGTTCAAATTCGCCGGGCATTCGAAAGCCGTCTGTTTTGGGATCAGAACTCAGTCTTCTCATTTTTCTTTCCTTTCCGCAGTAGAGTTTTTTCGCACGGCGCGCGCTGCGATGATTTCGCCGATCAAAATGGCGGCGGCCGTGCCGATCAGCAGAGGGAGTTTTTCGCCCAGTTCTTCCGACGAGGCGTCGAGCGGCACGATGCTGAAGATGACCGAAATAATCAGAAGAATCATGGGAAGGTAGGTCATTATCCGTAGCTTGACGGGGCCGCCGCCGACCTTAAACGGGCGCGGTGTATTCGAATCGGATTTCCGCAGCTTCAAAAATGCCGGAAACATCAGAATATAAGACATCAGCAGCGTAATCATATTCAGCGCAAAAAAGCTCCAAAATACATCCTGACTGGGAATCAGGGGCGCTATGAGTACGATCAGAGTGGCAATCACGCCGTTGGTCACAGCGGCGCCGACCGGCATGCCGGACTTGCTGGATTTTCCAAGCACGCTCGGCAGTGCGTTCTGTTCGGCGGCGTATTTTGCAACATAGTTGACGCCCAGCGACCAGGAGATCAGGTTGGCGATCAGCGTATAGAGGAACATGACGCCGAAGATCGTGATGACAATGCCGCCCGTCTTTCCGGTCAGAAGCATAAAGCTTTCTACGATTCCGCTGGAGATGGTCAGTTCTTCCATGGGAATTGCCACGCTGATGCCGAATGCGGAGAGAAGGTAGAAGAGGGCGATGATAAAGCCGCCGAGAATGATGGCGCGCGGAATTTCTTTCGACGGGTTTTTCATTTCGGAGGCAAAAGTCGTTACGACTTCAAACCCCAAAAAATTGAAAATGATGACGGAGATATACGAAAGTCCGCCGGGGCCGAACGAGGGAATAAAGGACCTCGGCGTAAATTCGTTGGCTGAGCCGCGCGTGACGGCGACCCAAATCCCGAGTATTCCGATGACCAGCATGATCGCCGCTTTGAAAAACGCCGCGATATTGAGGATCCACTTGCTGTCGCTGACTTTGAAATTGCTGATGATCACCACGCCCCATATGAAGAGCAGTTGAATGGCAATCGTCAGCCACATGTTCATTTCTTTGCCGGTCAGTTGAACGATGATGTCGGTAAAGAGCACGGCGAGCGAGCCCATCCAGAGCGGGAAATTGATATAATAATACCAGGCGACGCGGCTGCCCCAGCGATTGCCGTAAGCGCGCCGCACCCAGTCGTAAATGCCGCCTTCGTCTTCATAGGCGGTGCCAAGTTCCGCTGAGATCAGCCCGTAAGGCAGAAAGAAGCCCAGCAAAAGGAAAATCCACCAGAAGAACTGCGCGTTGCCGATGGCGGCGGCGGGCGCCGAGGATTCGACGACCAGCACGATGCATACGGCGGCTAGCACGGCGTCGAACAGCCGGAATTTTTTTACTTTTTCACCCAAAGCCTGACACCCCGTTTTCAGAAGATTTTGAACAATACCTGCTCAAGGCAGATTTTTGCGCATTCGTGCCGCCATTCTGGCGAGAGCTTGTCCCGCAGCAGGTATACCAAAATCCCGCGCATTGCGGTCAGACGGTTTTCCGCTTCGTCGAACGCGATGGAATAGTCCGCATCCAAAACTTCGTCCACGACTTCTTCGCCGCGGCTGGCGGGGAGGCAGTGCAGGAATTTTGCGTGCGGCGCCGCTTTTTTCATCATCGCGTCGGTGACCTGGTATTTCGGCATGAAAACGGCCAGGCGCTCCTCCCGCGAGAGTTCCGCGTTGTAGAGTCCATACCATACGTCGGTGTAGACAAAGTCGGCGCCCTCCAGTGCTTCGTCTTCATTGTCGGTCACACGGCAGCTGCCGCCGGAGATTTTGCAGTTCTGTCTGCCGATATCCAGCATCTTTTCGCTGAGTTGCTTGCCTTTCGGGCCAAACTGCACAAAGTCCATGCCGAGCTTTGTGCTCATCATCATGGTGGAGGCGCAGACCTGCGTCGCGTCGCCGACAAACACGATTTTGCAGTCCTCGATGGATTTGTCTTTTGGCAGGTGCTCCATCATGGTGATCGCGTCGCCCAGTTCCTGGGTCGGATGGTTGTAGTCGGACATGCCGTTGATCACCGGTACGCTTGCGCAGCGCGCAAGATTTGCGACGGTTTCATGCGCGTCCACACGTGCCATCAAAATGTCGACAAGACGGGAGAGCACGCGGCCGGTATCCTCCATGGTCTCATGGCCGCCGAGTTGGATCTGGCCGGGCGCAAGATACTGTGCATGACCGCCAAGCTGTGCCATTGCAGTTTCAAAGGAGACGCGGGTGCGCGTCGAACTCTGCTGAAAGATCATACCGAGATTCTTGTTTTTTAAAAGCTGCGGATAATAGCCGTTCTTGATGCATTTTTTGATAGCCATGCTCAAATGGATAATGTCGAGGATTTCTTTTTTGGTAAAGTCCTGCGTGTCGATAAGATGCTGTACGCTCATATTTGGTTCCTTTCTTTTCGCTTCTCGAAGCGGCGGTGCTGTGCCGTGCTCCGGGCAAATTTGTAGTATGTGCAAATGAATTTTACGCGGCCTGTTTCAATGTTTTTGCTTTTGAATGACGGACGAGACCGATGCGTATAGTATTCTGTAGGAAGTAGAAATTTATTCAATTACCGCTGAAATTCAAGCGAAATTCTGTGAAATACGCTGGTTCGCTCTTCCAAAATTTTTAGATGTTTTAGGGAAACGATAATTTTTTTTGTAAATTGTTCCCCGATTTTTTAGTGGCGTCTATGTCTTTTATTTGTTATACTAAACTCAAAACAGGCTATGCTTATAAACGGAGGGAAAGATGCGGAAGAGACGGTTCTTTATTTTGGGTTTGGCTATTCTTCTTTTGGCCAATGTGTTTTGCGCTTGCAAAGGCGAGCCGGACAATTCGGAGGATGACGTGTTTACGATCGACGAACTTCATATACATCGTTTTGAGGAATTGAATCAGGCAAACGAAAAAATAGACAGCCATGCAGACAGCGCAGATATGAGCACGTTGGCTTTGGATTACAGCCAAAGCACGACGATTTCCGGAAATACGCTTGGGACGAGCAATGCGTGGTATCCCCGTCTGCGCATGGTCAAAGATCGATATCTGCTGTTTTTCAATACCGGGAAAAACGGTCCGGCGATCGCATATGTTTCCAGCAGCGATTTGAAAACATGGTCAAAGCCGACCACGCTTTTTGCCGCCGCGGGGATCACCTATGCCAGCCCGGACGTACTGGTTTCCAAGAGCGGCGACGTTCTTGTTTTTACTTCATGGAGAACAAGCGATTATGTGAATACGACGGCCGGCGGCGGAATATCGATGCGCCGTTCCAAGGATAATGGCGTGACATGGGAGCCGGAAGAGAAGATTTATCTGGGCACCAACTGGGAGCCGTATCCTTATCAGGATCCGGACACGGGAGAAATACAGGTTTACTTTACCAATACGACGGCGCACCGGTATACGCAGACGGATGGGTTCAATACCTCTACCGGCACGGCGATCATTCGCTCTTTGGACAACGGATATACCTGGAACTGTTCTATGTCTAAGCCGATGCAGAATGAAATTGTAGCGCAACAGGCGACCGAGGTCATCGAGGGCATTCAGTATTATACGGATCAGATGCCGGTGGCTGTAAAGCTGCACAACGGAACCATTGCGCTGGCGCTGGAGAGCCGTCTGGACCGCAACGGGAATTATAAAATTACGATGGCATATTCGGACGACAACTGGGCGACGACGCTTGCTCCGGATGAAGAGGGGCCTGCGGACAAGGCGACCAACATCTATAACGGTACAGGCCCGTATATCCGGCAGTTTGATTCGGGGGAAACGGTGCTCAGCTTTACACAGAAAAACGACAACGCGCGGATTGGTTTCTTTATGAGCGACGGGGAAGCGCGTGATTTCCGGCGCGTATATTCCGCGAGCGTCCGCGGCACGTGGTGCGGGCTGGAACTGCTTGGTACGCATACGCTGGCCGCCGTGGTTGGCAGTCCGGCCGATGGAGACACACGCGAAATCAATCTTATGGTACTGCACTTGAATCACAGTATCAATGCACCCTATACCCGGATTCGCGTTAACGGCAATAATACCGACTGGACGGGCGACGAGGCGATCTTTGTAGGTTCAAAAACAGATGCGTCGGCCAGTATCCGCGTTGCGCATGATGATGAAAACGTGTATTTTTTGGTAGAGCGGATCGATGCCTGTATTACGGAGGAGGACGCCATGACACTGCGCATCGCAACCGGCGAGGTGCAGGACAATACTTTTCTTGAAGTTGTGATGAATCTTTCCACTGTGGAATCGCTTGCGTATGGCCGTGGATCGCGGATCACAGAGGAACTTTCCGCCGATCAGGTGCGCTGCGCGATTTCGGTCAAAGGGAGCGTGGACGGGAATGCGGACGATACTGGCATTTTGTATGAGCTTGCCGTGCCGAAAGCGCTGCTTGGAGAATCTTTTGAGTCGGAAGGGCGGTTTTATCCGGTGCTTTATAACGCGGACGAGGGTGCGGCCGTTCATGATACGTTGGATTCGGCTTCCCGCAGCGATGTTTCCACATGGCCGGTATTCAAGCTGCTGAAAAAATGAAATCAGGATTTGAAAAGCGCTTCGAAATGCAAATGCATTTCGAAGCGCTTTTCAAATGGCAGAAACGCTGCGCTGCGGTACATGCGCCGCTTTGCAGCAGAGAAACAGAATTTTTTCCATCCTGGACATTGCATCTTATATGTATTATAATTGTTCCGATATATAAGAGATAACGGGTAAGTATTTTTGTGAATTTATGATTTTAAAATAAAACATCCTAAAATCGAGGGAGAAAATCAGCATATGAAACGGTTTTTGACTTTGGCGGCCTATTCTTGGCCGCGGCGTTTTTTTGCTTAGCATCCTGCGGCAGGGAAACGAAAGCTTTGGAAACCTCGGATATGACCGGTGAATCTTTGCATACGAAGACGGAGAACAGCCACCGATACACCTGTTTGCATCGGTTCGCTGATAACCTCAGATAAATCGGCAATTCCCATCAGCCTTGCATCTTTTTCAGCTAATATGGAGAACAAAGCCTGTTTCAGTTATTCACCATGCAATCTGTTCATCCCCATATGCTTTATTATCCGACTAACTTTTATTTATGTGCTACAAAGAAAAACCGCCGGAATTTTAAAATAACCTCGCCGCTTGCAGTGAAAGGATAGGATTCCTTTACTTTTGTTAAAATGTCGCCCTCAAATTCCGCCTTTTCTTTTTCGTCCAGCGCATCTAAATAGGGGCGCAGACGAGTACCGCGCACCCATTCGATTAGGTGTTCATGGGACGGCATTGCGTGATAATACACAGTTTCCCACATTTCAAAATGACTGGAACAGGAAGACAGGATATCAAAGTATTCTTGCGGGGAAAGCGTATCGTTTGTCTCAAAACAGCCGTTTTCAAAATTCCATTTCGAATTCGCTGCAACCTCTTTGATGATGCGGAACAGCGGCTCATTCAGGTTCATCGGCATTTGCACCGCCAGCACACCGTTCACGGTCAGTCTTTGCATGAGCCGGGGAATCAACGTTTCATGACTTGGAATCCATTGCAGGCAGGCATTTGAGAATATCAGATCATAGCTTCCGGTTAAATCTTCAGCGCTGCATACCGAAAAATTAATGTCCGCATACTTTTCCTTTGCTTTCATGATCATGTTATCAGAGTTATCAATTCCCATTATTTTTGCATGCAGGAAAATGTCTTTCAAAACAGCCGTACTGTTGCCAGGACCGCAGCCAACATCTACAATTGTTTGGGCGTCGCAATCCCGCACACGGTTTGCAAGGTCGATTGCCGGCTGTGTGCGTTGTTTTTTGAATAATAAATACTTTTCAGGATTCCAATTAGACACAGTGTGCAACCCTCCTAATCATATATTTTTTATTATTCCATTGCTGTGATGCCATACATCAGGTGTACTTAGACATGAAACAAAATTTAATTCGCTTCGCAGTAAAATATAATGTCTTTTTTCCCTTCTTGGGGTGTGCCCTGATACACGTTGTATCGAGTCCTCCGATAACAAAATCCTTGTTCAGGTAAAACCGGCAAGCGCCGAGGATGTTATTCTGCCCTTGCGTATACAGTCCGCGGTATCCTTGTTTAATCGCTACTTCTTTTGATTTTTCTATCAACCTCGTTTCAATGTGGTGTCCTCTGCAATCTGCATTAACTTTTATTTAATAACAAATACATATATTGAAGCATCGCTTGCTGCAAAATGGACAAACCTATGCACTTATCACCATCATAGGCTCCTATAAAGGCACTGTTGCATGAAAGCTTGTCCCCGTCATAGTTTTTCTACGGAAAATCCCATATTCTTACCGCTTGTTTCGCATTCTCATACTGCTCGCGGCAGGACTTACAGCCCGCCCCTAATATCTTGATACAGCAGATTTCACCCTCTGTTTTGGGTTTAGTATCAAAATAGTATCATAGAAATGGAGGAAATGCAACCTTTTTAAGTCCCAGAGCCTCGTCAAATCGTGTCTCGATTTGATGTAGGTTTTAGTCGAAATCGGTTTCAAATTGAGACCGATTTCGACTCTCAGCCCCCGACTAAAATCAAAGGAGGCGGGCAAGCACCTCTGGGGCTTGCCCGCCTTGATAATCGCAGAGCCATACCGCCCCGGCTGGGGTTGCTATCTACACCGCGCCTAAAATCAAGTTCTATTTTTTCCTTCCCTGGGCATAACTGATTCAAAACTTTACAAGTGATTTTCTCCTTTAGGGTAGAGAATACTCGACTTTGGGCGGTACTTGAGAATATTCTTTTCTCTTAATCAGTTTATCCATTTCTAATTCTTTCAAATTGTTGCTTAATGTCTTGTCTGTAGTATTCTCAAATATCTTTTCATTTCATTAAACCTCACTGGTTCAAATTTCATCAAGAAATACAAGATTGATTATTGAACGCTCCTATAATTTTTCCGTTTATTTCAGCTTTTCATATTAGTACGGTTTGGATTAGGCGGTGTATTCGTTGCAACGACGCGTATACAGCGGCGGAACGCGGGATTGGAGCGGGAGCGAATGCAGATATAAGCGCTGCCCTCGCGAATAGCAACCGCTTTGCCGTCGGTTCCGACAAATATGATCGAGGGTTCTGCTGACCATGCATAATAATCGGAATGAGAAGCGTCATACAGGCAGAAGCTTTCGCCGTGTTTATAGTACCGGGTTGATTGCGAAACATAGAATATTTAACTGAATCTTGACAGATCGTGATATATGTGTTATAATTGTTCCAAAATGGGACTGAAAAGCAGTACGCACAAACT
>CATWNM010000009.1 GCA_958352145.1 uncultured Eubacteriales bacterium | reverse complement strand
TGCGGGAAAATGGGGACGAGGCACTTTATCGCTATTGTGAGAAATTCGACGGCGTGCGGCTGTCTTCACTGGAGGTGACGCAGGCGGAGATCGATGCTGCGCTGACCGAAGTTCCGCCAGAATTTATCCGCGTGCTGGAGCGTGCGGCGGAGAATATCCGCGCGTTTCACCAAAAGCAGGTGCGCGAAAGTTTTATTGCCTGTGAGCGGGACGGTGTGGTGATGGGACAGCGGATCACGCCGATCGAGCGTGTGGGGCTGTATGTCCCGGGCGGAACGGCGGCGTATCCCTCGACGGTGCTGATGGACAGCATTCCCGCCAAGATCGCGGGCTGCGGCATACTGGTCATGGTTACGCCGCCGTCAAACGGCGGAAAGGTCAGTCCCGCGATTTTAGCGGCGGCGAAGATCGCAGGGGTGGACCGGGTATTCCGCGTGGGCGGCGCGCAGGCGGTCGCCGCGCTGGCTTATGGCACAAAGAGCATTCCGCGAGTGGACAAAATTGTCGGCCCCGGAAACGCGTTTGTAGCCGAAGCCAAGCGGCAGGTATTTGGCCGGGTGTCCATCGATATGATCGCGGGGCCGTCCGAGATTTTGGTTGTGGCCGACAGCGCGTCGAATCCCGAGCACGTTGCGGC
The DNA here is from genome assembly GCA_958352145.1 of uncultured Eubacteriales bacterium. Taxonomy (GTDB): domain Bacteria; phylum Bacillota; class Clostridia; order Oscillospirales; family CAG-272; genus UMGS902. Next base: position 63,386 of record CATWNM010000009.1, on the reverse strand, counting down.
GGATCTGCTTTCACAGGCCGAACATGACCGGCTGGCAAGCGCGGTGCTTGTGACCGACAGTATGGCGCTGGCCGAGGCGGTCTCCGCAGAGATTGAACGGCAGATTCCGCTGCTGCCGCGCGCGGAGATTGCGCGCGCTTCAATTGACAATAACGGAAAACTTATTGTGACCGACGATCTGATGCGCGCCGTAGATATTGCCAACGAGATCGCGCCCGAGCATCTTGAATTGATGGTAGACAACCCGTTCGATTATCTGGCTGCGGTAAAACACGCGGGATCGATCTTTCTGGGGCGGCATTGTCCGGAAGCGCTGGGCGATTATCTGGCCGGGCCGAACCATACACTGCCGACTTCGGGTACGGCGCGCTTTTCCAGTCCGCTTTCAGTCGATGATTTCGTCAAAAAATCGCAGTATACGTATTTTTCCAAAGAAGCTTTCGCTTCGGTTGCCCGGGATGTGGCGCGCTTTGCAGAGCAGGAGGGACTGGACGGTCACGCGCGCAGCGCGACCGTGCGGCTGGAGGAGGCGGAATGAGCAGGTTTTTGCATACGGATTATCAAACGCTAGAAGCCTATACGCCCGGTGAGCAGCCGCGCGGAGAAACGTTGATTAAGCTGAATACAAACGAATCGCCCTATCCGCCGTCTCCCGGCGTGCTGGCGGCAGTGGAGGCGGAGGCCGCGCGGCTGCAGCTGTACTCGGATCCGGATTGCCTGTCTCTGCGTAAAAGCCTTGCCGCCCATTATGGTGTTTTGCCGGAGAATATTTTTGTTTCCAACGGCTCAGACGATATTTTGAATTTTGCATTTATGGCGTTTTGTACGGAAAAGCGGCAGGCGGCTTTCGCGGATGTGACATACGGCTTTTACAGCGTGTTTGCCGCGCTGCACGGCGTCGAGGCCGAACGCATTCCGCTTCGGGCGGATTTTACGCTGGATTTTCGGGATTACTGCGGCAAAAACAAGCTGATCGTGATCGCCAATCCGAATGCGCCGACCGGATGCGCGCTGCCGGTGTGCGAACTGGAAGAGATCGTTCGCAGCAATCCGCAAAACGTGGTTGTGATCGACGAGGCCTATGTCGATTTCGGCGCGGAGAGCGTCTGTCCTTTGACCGCCCGGTATCCGAATCTGCTGGTCGTGCAGACGTTTTCCAAATCGCGTTCCATGGCAGGAGCCCGGCTTGGTTTCGCTATTGCGGACGAGGAGCTGATTGACGACCTCAACCGCATCAAATTTTCCACCAATCCGTATAATGTCAACCGCATGACGCTGGCGGCGGGCGAGGCGGCGATTGCGGAGAACGGGTATTATGCGGGCAATTGCAGAAAAATCATACGTACGCGCGCCGCGCTGACCGATGGGCTCCGCGCGCTGGGCTTTACGGTTTTGCCCTCACAGGCGAATTTTGTGTTTGCAAAGAGCGATCGCATTGGCGGCAGGGAACTGTACGCGCGGCTTCGCGCGCGCGGCGTGCTCGTGCGGCATTTCGATGCGCCGCGCATCGCCGGATACAATCGCATTACGGTCGGAACCGACGAGGAATGCGCCACGCTGCTTGCGGCGGTACGGGGAATTTTGAAGGAGAAAGAATATGAGAACGGCTGAAATCAACCGCGTGACTGCGGAAACCGCCATACGCCTTACGCTGAATCTGGACGGCTCCGGCAAAAGTGATATAAATACGGCGTGCGGTTTTCTCGATCATATGCTCACGCTGTTTGCCAAGCACGGCAGTTTTGACCTTACTGTTCAGTGCGCGGGCGACATTCAGGTAGACGATCACCATACTGTGGAGGATATCGGCATATGCCTTGGAATGGCGTTTGCCCGCGCGCTTGGCGAGAAGCGCGGGATCCAACGTTACGGCAGCTTTCTGCTTCCGATGGACGAGGCGTTGATTTTAAGCGCGGCCGATTTTTCGGGGCGCGGGTTGCTTTGTTTTGGCCTACGGATTCCGTCAGAGCGGGTCGGAACGTTCGATACCGAGCTTGTCAAGGAATTTTGGATGGCGTTTGTCCGGCACGCGGGGCTGACGCTGCATATCCGGCAGATGGTGGGTGAGAATTCGCATCATATTATTGAAGGTGCGTTTAAATCCGCGGCGCGCAGCCTGCGCATCGCCGTCGCTCTGGATCCTGCACATCCGGACGAAGTTCCGTCGACCAAAGGGGTGCTTGAATGATTGCGGTCGTAGATTACGGCGTGGGAAATTTGTTTTCGCTTTCGTCTTCCCTTCGGGCCGTCGGCGCCGAGGTCTGCGTCAGCGGGGAAGAAAAAGCGCTTCGCTCGGCGGATAAACTTGTATTGCCCGGCGTGGGCGCGTTTGCGGACGCTGCGGAAAAGCTCCGCGCCGGAGGGCTGGATAAGATCGTGTGTGAGGAAGCCCGAAAAGGAAAGCCTTTGCTTGGCATTTGTCTTGGCATGCAGCTTTTGTTTGAGAAAAGTTATGAGTATGGCGAGCATATGGGGCTTGGATTGATCCCAGGCTGCGTGCGTCCGATTTCGGAGGTGATTCCAAGCAGCTTTAAAATTCCGCATATCGGCTGGAACGCGTTGCGCTTTACAAAGCCTCAAAATCCTTTATTCCGTTATATTCAGGAGGGTGATTTCGTCTATTTCGTCCATTCCTTTGCCGGGATGGACTGCGGCGCGTCGACCGTGGCGGTGGCCGAGTACGGCGCGCCGCTGACGGCGGCGGTTGCGCTTGGCAATGTGTACGGCTGCCAGTTTCACCCTGAAAAAAGCGGAAAAGTAGGGCTTTCGATCCTGCGTGCGTTTTGCGGGGAGGCGTGCGTATGAATATTTTTCCGGCGATTGATTTATATGAGGGCAAGGCGGTGCGTCTGTATAGAGGCGACTATGCGCAAATGACGGTATACAGCGAGGATCCGATCTCTGTGGTAAAGGATTTTGTGCGCGCAGGCGCTCGCTTTATCCATGTGGTCGATCTTGAGGGCGCGCGCTTTGGCGGCACGCCGAATCTGCCGGTCGTCCGGCGCATCTGTGCGGAGACGGATTTATTTTTGGAAGTTGGCGGCGGCATTCGCGATATGGAAACGGCAAAAGCCTATCTTTCAGCGGGCGCGTCGCGCGTGATTTTGGGAACTGCAGCTGTTACCGACGCGCATTTTCTTCAAAAGGCGATCGAGCGCTTCGGCGAGCGCGTCGCGGTCGGCGCGGATCTTGCGGACGGGTATGTCGCGATCCGCGGTTGGACGGAGAAAAGCGCGTATACGGTGGATGCGTTTTTTGAAAAAATGCAGGCAATCGGCGTTTCTACCGTGATTTGCACCGACATTTCGCGCGACGGCGCGATGCTTGGAACCAATCGTGCGCTCTATGCGTCCCTTGCCCGGCGTTATACCGTAAAGCTGATTGCTTCGGGCGGTGTGTCTACCTTAGCGGACGTTCAGGCGCTTCGCGCGCTGGATCTGTACGGCGCGATCATCGGCAAGGCTTATTATACCGGCGCGATCGACTTAAAAGAGGCTTTGGAGGCGGCAAAATGATTACCAAACGGATCATCCCTTGCCTGGACGTGCGGGACGGCCGCGTGGTCAAAGGGGTAAATTTTGAAGATTTAAGCGACGTGTCCTCGCCGGTTGGACTTGCGCGCCTGTACAGCGACAGCGGTGCGGACGAATTGGTTTTTTACGACATTACGGCTTCCGCCGAGGGACGCGCGCTTTTTACGGACATTCTGCGCGCGGTTGCGTCCGAGATCTTCATTCCGCTGACGGTGGGGGGCGGCATACGCTCGGTGGCGGATTTTGACCGCGTGCTCAAATGCGGCGCGGATAAAGTCAGCGTCAACACAGGCGCGATCGACAACCCTGCGCTCATTGGCGAGGCGGCGAAAAAATACGGCGACCAATGCGTAGTTATCTCGGCTGATGTTAAGCGCGTCGGCGGCGCGCTGCATGTATTTGCCAAGGGCGGTCGTATAGATACGGGACTTGAGGCGGTCGAGTGGCTGCGCCGCTGTGTGGGAGAGGGCGCGGGCGAGGTCGTACTCAATTCCATCGACACCGACGGTGTGCGCGGCGGTTTTGATCTGGAAATGCTCGACGCAGTTTCCCGCGCGGTTCACGTGCCGGTGATTGCCTCGGGCGGCGCCGGCTGCATTGCGGATTTTGTGACGCTGTTTCAGACGCTGCCGGCGGTGGACGCGGGGCTTGCCGCTTCCATTTTCCATTTCGGTACGGTAAAAATTCCGGAGCTCAAGCGCGTGCTCCGGGAAAATCATATCAATGTGAGGATTTGATTTATGTTTGATATTGAAACGCTGAAATTTGATGAAAACGGACTGATTCCCGCGGTTGTGACCGATGCGGATACCGGGCGGGTGCTCACGCTGGCTTATATGAACCGGGAAAGCCTGAAAATTTCGATGGAAACAGGTATGACCTGCTTTTACAGCCGCTCTCGGAAGACGCTTTGGAAAAAGGGCGAGACCAGCGGCAATTATCAGCACATTCTGCGGATCACGGCGGACTGTGACCGGGATGCACTCACCGTGCTTGTGCACAAGGATGGCCCCGCCTGTCATACCGGTGCGGATTCCTGTTTTTTTGAGACGGTATATGAGACGTCCGGCGCGGAGCGTTTTTCGATTGACGGCTTGCAGAAGCTGATCGAGGGAAGAAAAACCGAACCCAAAGAAGGCTCCTATACCACCTATCTGTTTGACAAAGGCATAGACAAAATTTTGAAAAAAGTAGGCGAGGAGTGCACGGAGGTCATTATTGCGGGTAAGGCGGGCGACCGCGCGGAAACGATTTATGAAATTTCCGACCTTGTTTATCATGTGCTGGTTTTAATGACCGAGATGGGCCTTTCGGCTGACGATATCCGCAGGGAACTGGCCTCCCGTCATGTCATCGATCACAAAGTTAAGCAGGAAAAAATGACGAAATGATGAAGACGAATTTTCATACGCATACGACATACTGCGACGGCCGCAGCAGCGCCCGCGACATGGCAGAGGCGGCCGTTGCGGGTGGGTTTGACGCCCTTGGCTTTTCAGGACACGCCTATACGTCCTTCGACCCGAATTATTGTATGAGCCGTGAGAAAACGGCGGCCTACCGTGCGGAGATCGGCGCGCTGCGGGACGAATATGCGGACAGAATCAAAATTCTCTGCGGCATCGAGCATGACCTCTACAGCAACGACCTGCCGGCCGGCTATGATTTTGTCATCGGTTCGGTGCATTATCTGTTTAAAAACGGAGAATGCCTGCCGATTGACGAGTCCGCGGATATTCTGCGCGCAGGTGTTGCGCGGCTGTATGGCGGGGATTGGATGCGCTTTGCCGAGGATTATTTTGCCGAGGCGGCAAAGCTTGCGGATCTGCCTTTTGTGGATATTATCGGGCATTTTGATACGCTGGTCAAGTTCAACGAGAGAAGCGTCCTGTTTGACGAGGAAGCTCCGCGCTATGTGCAGGCATGGGAAAGCGCTTTGCAAAAGATCGCGGCAAGCGGAAAAATTGTAGAAATCAACAGCGGCGCAGTGACCCGAGGATACAGGACGGCGCCGTATCCGTCGGCGCGGATTCTGCGCCGCGTACGGCAGTACGGGCTGCCTGTCGTGCTAAGCTGCGATTGTCATTTTGCGCCGTCAATGGCGAAAGGATGGCAAATCGCCTATGATTTTGCAAGGCAATGCGGCTATGACGACGCCGCGCTTGCCGCGTATGCGAAAATTGTACTTGACAAAAAACGCGCGGAATAGTAAAATAAATGAAAAAGAAGTTTGCCGTAACCGACGGAATTGCGGAGCACCGCAGGGGAGCGACAAATTATACGAGCCGACCGTCTGGGCAGTCCTGATTTGGGGGCTGTCCTTGTTTTTTTGGAGGAGAGACATGGGTATTTATGATGTGCAGAGCATTGGAACGCTGCTTGCCGGCAATTCTTATGTTGGGAGAGGGATCGTCGTTGGTATGAGCGAGGATGCGCGGTATGCCGCCGCGGCGTATTTCATCATGGGACGAAGTGAAAACAGCCGAAATCGCGTGTTTGTGGAACAGGGAGACGAGGTGGTGATTCATCCGTTTGACGCGTCTAAGGTAGAGGATCCCTCGCTGATTATCTATTCGCCCCTTCGCCGTCTGAACGACTGCCTGATCGTGACCAACGGCGATCAGACCGATACGATCTATGATTTTGTCAAGGACGGCGGACGCTTCGAGGATGCGCTCGATACGCGCGCTTTTGAGCCTGACGCGCCGAACTTTACGCCCCGCATCAGCGCTATGCTGACTTTTTCAGGACAGGCTTTTTCCTATAAAATGAGCATTTTGAAAAGCGCCGACGCGGCGGGCAGCGCCTGCAACCGCTTTACGTTTTCCTATGCGCCGCTTGCCGGACTCGGGCATTTCCTGCACACCTACAATCATGATGGCAGTCCGATTCCGACCTTTACGGGCGAGCCGGAGCGCGTGCGGATTCCGGATGATATCGACGCCTTTACGGATGAGATTTGGCGTCATCTAAACGAAGCGAACCGGATTTCTCTGTATGTTCGTTATGTTCGCCTTGCGGACGGCAAAATTCAGAATCGTATGGTCAATAAAAACAAATGAGGAGAGAAAAATGAAAGAGTTTGAACTGAAATATGGCTGTAATCCCAATCAGAAGCCGGCGAAGATTTTCATGCGGGACGGCGGCGATCTGCCGATTGAAATCCTCTGCGGCAAGCCTGGCTATATCAACTTTCTCGACGCATTCAACGCGTGGCAGCTTGTCCGAGAATTGAAAGCGGCGCTCGGCATGCCCGCGGCGACTTCGTTCAAACATGTCAGCCCCACCTCGGCGGCGGTTGGACTTGTGCTGCCGGAACCGCTGAAACGCGCCTGTTTCGTGGACGATATTGAGGATCTTGATTCGTCTTTGCTTGCCTGCGCCTATGCCCGGGCGCGCGGGACGGACCGTATGTGTTCGTTCGGAGACTGGATTGCGCTTTCGGACGTGTGCGACACGGTTACCGCAAAGCTGATTAAACGAGAGGTATCGGACGGCGTTATCGCGCCCGGATATACGGAAGAAGCTCTGGAGATTCTGAAAAGCAAACGGGGCGGAAAGTACAATATCGTGCGGATCGACGAAAATTACGTCCCCGAAGAGCAGGAACAAAAACAGGTCTTCGGCGTGACTTTTGAGCAGGGAAGAAACAATTTTAAAATAGACGAATCTCTGCTTTCCAATGTCGTGACCGAAAATAAATATATTCCCGCAGAGGCGAAACGCGATTTGATCATTGCGCTGATTACGCTGAAATACACGCAGTCAAACTCGGTCTGCTATGCTGTCGGCGGACAGGCGATCGGCGTCGGCGCAGGGCAGCAGTCCCGCATCCACTGCACTCGGCTTGCAGGGACGAAAGCGGATACCTGGCAGCTTCGGCAATATCAAAAGGTGCTGGAGCTTCCGTTCAAACCCGAGCTTGGCCGTCCTGACCGCGATAATGTGATCGACGGCTACATCAATAAAAATGAAGAGGACGTATGCGCTGAGGGAATTTGGCAGAAATACTTTACCCGGCGCCCGGAACCGCTGACAAAGGAGGAAACCGAGGCATATTTGTCTGCAGTCAGCGGTGTCAGCGTCGGCTCGGATGCGTTTTTCCCGTTTGACGATAACATTGAGCGTGCAAGAAAAAGCGGCGTTTCCTATATTGCCGAACCCGGTGGGTCTATCCGTGACGACGTCGTGATCGATTGCTGCAATAAATACGGCATTGCCATGGCGTTTACCGGTATGCGACTGTTTCATCATTAAACATTGATTATAAAACCAAAGCGGCGTTCTGCGGCTCACATGAACCGCAGAGCGCCGCTTTGCGTGCTTGACATTTTCAATTCTGAAAGCTATAATTTAGAAAAAGCTATTGTAAAAAAATTGTACGGAGAAAAGTGAATATGACCGAAAAACGATATGCCGTTTTAGACGGCATACGGGGATTTGCGCTTCTCAATATGATCGTTTACCACGCAGTATGGGATTTTGTATATGTATTGGATTTTCGTTGGCAGTGGTACCGGTCGGAGGCTGCCTATATATGGCAGCAGTATATTTGCTGGACATTCATTTTTCTGTCCGGTTTTTGCCAGCCTTTGGGAAGAAAAAATTTAAAAAGAGGCATACAGGTTTTCCTTGCAGGCATTTTGGTATCGTTTGCCACAGTTGTTTTTGTACCGCAGAACCGGATTTTGTGCGGCGTGCTGACATTGCTTGGTTCCTGTATGCTGCTTGTGTTTTTGCTTGAGCCTGTTTTGAAGAAATGTCTTGCCGAAATCGGTTTTTTGGCCAGCCTTTTGCTGTTTGCGCTGACAAGAAATATAAATCGGGGGTATTTGGGGTTTGAAAATTTAAATCTGTACAAGCTGCCCGGCGCGTTATATCGAAATTTGCTGACGGCATACTTGGGATTCCCGCCGAATGGCTTTTATTCCTCGGATTATTTTTCTCTGTTTCCTTGGCTGTTTCTGTATATCGCCGGCTATTTTTTCTGCCGCGTGTGGAATGAAAACGGCTGGATGCACATATTGGAGCGGGGCAAAAGTCAGTTGCTTGAGTGGTTTGGACGCCGTTCACTCGTTATTTATCTTGTGCACCAGCCGGTTATGTATTTGATTTTTGCGTGCCTATTTTAACTGCGCGTGCGTTTCACTTAAAAAAATTCCGCGCTGTCAGGACGTCCTCTCATAAAGAAGTTAAGGGTAAGGCAGACCATTTTGGTTTGCCTTGCCCTTTTTATACTGTGTATTCCACTATGACACTTTCAGGGAAGCGCCTGTGGGGGAGAGCGATAAATTAAAATTGTCCAGCCTGTTCAAATGATCCCGACCAGTTTTTTACACAACATAACTAAATCGTGCCGGATCCCCTCGCGGCTATTCCAGCCTCTTCCGGACCATTCTTCTCCTGAAAGATCATCCCCGCCATAGATCAACGCGCCATAGGCAAAGTTCCTGAATTGCGCAACGGCAATGCACCCGGCCTGTTCCATTTCCACAATTTTCGCGCCTTCCCCTTTTCTACTGCTGATTCGGTCGGTTGTTTCCCGGAAAATAGCGTCTGTCGTCCAAGTCAGGCCGCGAAGATATGGAATGTCGCTTTGCTTCAGATATGTTTTGATTTTATCAGTAACTTCCGGATTTGTATGAATTACCCTTGACGGCGCAATGTACTGATAAGAAAAGCCTTCATCTCTGATGGCTCCCTCTACCACTAGGATCTGGCCAACCCCGATGTTACGGTCAAGGACGCCGCCTCCGCCGCAGAACATGACTTTCGTAATGCCCATTGCATGAAATAAATCCAGATTCCCCGCACAAGCAGGACAGCCAACCTGTCCGAGTGTCAACAACACATCGGGCTGCTCTGTAAAGCGGTAGATCATCAAAGGATTTTCGCAGGGTATCGACCGCTCCTTGGTAATTTGTCCGTTCGTTACCAGCCTGTTCACAACTTCCGGGAAGAATGTGATTATCATTTTGTTTGTCTCAAATTTCCCATACGCAAGATTTATCGGATTTAATTTTGCTGTTGGGTTATCATCAAATTCCAGCACCGGGAAGTCATTTTTACTTAACATATTGCTCTCCTTTTCGGACTGTCTATTGGTTGATTAACTCTTTATAAAGCAGTACCCGCCGAAAAGCAAGTGCATTTCAGCGGGTGTCAGCTTCCTTACGAAACGTATCTCCGTGCAGCGCAGAATTTTTTCGTATTGGCGCGGCGGAAAGCGGCGTCATGCTTCATGCGAAGCGCAGCCGTTTTTTTCGGGCGTACCGACATTTTTGATATCGTAAGGCGTGGATTGATAGACGAAGTAGTTCAGCCAATTGGAATAGAGCAGGTTGGCTGCGGAACGCCAGGTGACCGGCGGTTCTTTTGTGTCGTCATCGTTTGGGAAATAGTTTTTTGGGACTTCGATCGGCAGGCCAGCGCTTTTGTCACGCAGATATTCCAGCTTCAGCGTATCCGCATCGTATTCTGAGTGGCCCATAATGAAAATTTGCCGGCCATGTCCGGCGATAACTGCGTATACGCCCGCTTCTTCCGATGAAGCAAGGATCCGCAGCGCGCTGCAGGCTTCGATATCGGCGCGGTCTACCGCTGTGTGACGGGAGTGAGGAACAAAAAACACGTCGTCAAATCCACGGAAAAGAATTGAACGCTTATATTCCACATGGTGCCGGAACACGCCGAACATTTTTTTATCCAACGGCCGTTTTTGGATGCCGTAGTGATAGTACAGTCCGGCCTGCGCGCCCCAGCAGATGTGCAGGGTACTGGTCACATGGGTTTTGCTCCATTCCATGATTTCGCACAGTTCGGCCCAATATTCCACGTCTTCAAACGGCATCCGCTCCACCGGCGCGCCGGTAATGACCATGCCGTCGTAGCGGTTGTCCCGGATTTCGTCAAAAGTCCTGTAAAAGGCGAGCATATGTTCTTCGGAAGTATTTTTGGATTTGTGCGTGGAGGTTTTGCACAGTTCCATTTCGACTTGCAGCGGCGTATTGCCGAGCAGGCGCGCAAGCTGCGTTTCGGTCGTGATCTTCGTCGGCATCAGATTCAGGATCAGCAGCCGAAGCGGACGGATATCCTGCGTGACGGCCCGCGTTTCCGTGATAACAAAAATGTTTTCGCTCTCGAGCGTTCCAGTGGCCGGAAGCAGATTCGGTATTTTGATTGGCATAAGTACCTCCTGCGCTCAGAGCGTTGCGAGTGCGTTTTGGATGTCCTCTAAAATATCCTCCGGATTTTCAATGCCGACCGAAAGGCGTACGAGTTCAGGCAGAACGCCTGCGTCCCGGAGTTGTTCGTCGGTCAGTTGGCGGTGGGTGGTGCTAGCAGGGTGCAAAACGCAGGTACGCGCGTCCGCTACGTGCACGACGATCGCGGCAAGCTTCAGGGAATCCATGAATTTTGCTGCTGCCGCCCGGCCGCCGTGAAGGCCGAACGCGATCACGCCGGAGGTTCCTTTCGGCAGATATTTTTGCGCGAGCGCATATTCGCTGTCTCCGTCGAGCGCAGGATAGTTTACAAAAGAGACGGCGGGATGCTGCCGAAGCATTTTCGCGACGGTCAGGGCGTTTGAGCAGTGGCGCTCCATGCGCAGAGCGAGCGTTTCCATGCCGAGATTCAGAATATAAGCGGCGAGCGGCGCGGGTGCGGCGCCAAGATCTCGCATAAGTTGTACTCGTGCTTTGGTAATGTAAGCCGCCCGGCCGAACTGTTTCGTATAGACGACGCCGTGATAAGAATCATCCGGCGTGGACAATTCGGGATACCGGCTGTCCTTTTCCCAGTCAAAACGCCCGCTGTCCACAATCGCGCCGCCGACGACCTGTGCATGGCCGTCGAGGTACTTTGTCGTGGAATGAATGATGATATCTGCGCCGAACTCAAACGGACAGCAGAGAACGGGGGTTGCGAAGGTATTGTCCACGATCAGCGGAACGCCCATTTTGTGCGCAAGGCCGGCAAAGCGCTCGATATCCAACACACGCAGCGCGGGATTGGCGATCGTTTCGCCAAAGAGGGCGCGTGTGCGCGCGTCGAAGAGCGCTTCAATTTCTGCGTCGGTCATTTCGGGCGTAGCGAAACGCACCTCGATCCCGAAGCGCTTCATGGTCACAGCGAAAAGATTGACGGTGCCGCCGTAAATCGAGGATAGGCTCACAAAATTGTCGCCGGCTGAGGCGATATTGGCGATCGCAATGAAACTGGCCGCTTGTCCGGACGAGGTGCAGAGCGCGCCGACGCCGCCTTCCAGCGCCGAGAGTTTTTCTTCTACGGCGGCGACGGTTGGATTGGAAATCCGCGTGTACATGTGCCCTTCGCGCTGTAAATCAAACAATTCGCCCAGCGCTTTTGAGGAGTCGTATTTATACGTTGTGCTTTGATAGATCGGCAGCACGCGGGGGTCGCCGGATTTCGGCGTATATCCTGCCTGCAGGCATTTGGTGTCGATACGCATAGGATAACTTCCTTCCTTAGTATTCTGTATGATTTGCTTCATTCCGCTCTTTGACGGAATTTGGCGCCGAGACGCTTGGTCAGCGTATGTTTTCCGGCGTCTTTTGTTCTTTTTTATGTTCCAATTGCGGTTTGAATTTTGGAGAACGATTTTTTTCCGCCAAGCGGCTTTTGAATATGATCGGATAAAAGATAAGACAGAGCAGCAGTGCGCTGATAATGTCTATGATTGAATGCTGCTTGATGAGAACGGTTGAGATGCAGATTAAAAACGCAGTGACGGTAAACGCAGCGCGCCATCCCCGCGTCCGAAAACGCTCCGTATTCCACGCGGTAAACAGCACCGCCATTGAACCGATTACATGAATCGAGGGATTTACATTGGTATTTGTATCAAAAGTATAAAACCAAGACAGAAAACGGGTAAAGATATTATCTCTGTCAAACGTTTCCGGCCGCAGCCCCTGCGCGGTGGGATAAATCAAATAAAAGACGATCGTCAGCGTATATGTACAGATGATAAACCACATCATGCGTTTGAAAGAGGGCACGTCGTAAAGCAGCGTATATAAAAGCATGCCGATTAGATAAACAAACCAGAACAGGTAGGGAATGACGAACCACTCGCAAAATGGAATCAAGTCGTCCAGCGCGCAGTACATATAGTTCCAGTCTCGATTCACGCTTACCCGTTCCACAAAGAAAAAGGCCGCGCCGTAAACGATCCAGTAAAGCAATAATTTCAAATGAGAAAATTCCGGCGTATTCAGCTTTGAAAAGCGGAATCCACGGTAATCGATCATAAGTTGCCTCCGTTTTCCTCTGCCGCGCGATGTTCTGTATCGCCGTGCGCGCACAGCGTATTGGCAGAGGAGCATCTTGTATTTCGCAAAATCAGCCGCTGACGCACCCTGCACAGCAGTGGGCGGTTGTAGCGCTGAATAATGATATACGGAATATTGCAGGCGGTATAGATCAGCCATAGCCATACTCCGGTTGAGTTTTTCCAAATCCAAAGCACGCCTAAAAAAGCAATGCAGAGCCAAATATGTACATATTCGGCTACACAAGTCTCTTTGATCAAGATCTGCACTTCATCTAGCGTCATGTGTGTGGAAAAGCGTTTTGGTACCATATCGCTGAGATAGCGGCTCATATCCGGGAGCTTTTCGCGCCACTTGTGAACGCCTACCCGCCGGTAAATGCCGCCCTCTTTTTCCCAAGCAAATGCGCGCCAGGGAAATTGATCTTCCAAAAACCGCTCGCGCGGGAGCGCTTGCCCCCAGAAATGCGAAACGATCCCTAAAAAGATCACATAAAAAATACTCCACAGCATTTCCATAGCTTTGTATGTTTCTCGCTTTCTTGTTTCAGAACCGGGAATTTTTTCGTTGGTTTATTTTTTCTTTCAACCCTGTAAGCCGGTTGTTTTCGCGTTGCTTCTCCAGAAAGCTGCGTAAATTTTCCGAAAGATGCGCATGCTCTCCGAGTGCGAAAATGAATTTGTACCGCTGTTTTTGCTCAATGGTTTTTTGACGCACGTGCGTCTTGAATTCGTCATACCGAAACAGCAGCTTGTTTTCTTCGGCAAATTTTTTGATTCGGGAAATCAGGCGGAAAGAATAACACAGGTCGATACAAAATACGCCGTAAAACATGCCGATAAAAAAAGAAAATGCCAAGTTTTCAGAAAACCATATCAGCGCGTCCAAGATATAAGGATGAATCAAAAAGTAATAAGCTGCGCCGAGCAGCGCCCAGCAAAGGGAAAACAGCGGGCAAATGATGCCGTCAAGATTCAGCCACATGCCCGAATAATCCCATAGCTGAATATGCAGCCGTTTGATGAAGATCAGTCCTGCAATATATTCCAGCAGGGTCATGGCAGCCGCCATGACGGCAAATAGAAGGAGCTTGCGCAGGGCTGCGTTTTCAACGGGAATAAACGTTTCAAGCGTGGCGAGCAGATACAGCGCGCAGAGTCCAAAACCGTAGAGCGGCAGATAAGGGCCGGTCAGGAATCCGGGGTTGATCCACTGCCGCGTTTTATTCTGCGGCGAAAAACGGCGGAACAGGACTTCTATGCACCACCCGAGCAGGCACCCTGCGGCAAACAGAAAGGCAAGGATTAAGAATTTATTCATAGCGTGTGTTTGCGGGCTTAGGTGCCCCCTCCGTTTAGCTTACGGCCGCGTGATCCGGCGGCGCATTTTTGCCGCCGTATTCAGAAGATCCGCAACTGCATTTCTGCGTACGTATAGTATAGTTTACCACATAATCTGACATTTCGCAAGCGTATATAGAATTTTATAAAATATTCCAAAAAAATTAATAGGAAAAATATGGAAAATTTAGAAAATAGGGTTGACGAAACCATTTTTTTGCGGTACAATACATCCAGTACAAATAACGATCAAAAATGTGTTAGGAGGTCGGCATGCAAACGAAAAGGCTTCCAGGATATGCGGGCGCTGCAATTGTATGTGCGGCGCTTGGCATACTGCTGTGGCTGTATTTTCTCTCAGTCGGGATTCTGAATGACGGTGTGGACAAGTCCTTTGCGTCTGTGGTCGATCTTGAGGCGCCTTCTTTTGCCGGCGGCTGGATATATGAAGAAAGCGGTCTTGAGGTCGAGACTGTTGCCGGAAAAAGAGCGCATATGAAGCTTTGGGTTTCCGATTCTTGCGCGCAGATTACAAAAACAGTGACAAAAGATGCGGAGCCGGGGGAAATGCTTGGCTTTCGGGCTGGCGTTTCTTCTGTTTTTGTGTTCTGCAATGATTCGCTTGTGTATACATATACGGATTCTGCGGAAAATGTAAATTTCGGGATGCCGTACGCTATGCGTTTTTTTACGGTTGCACTGCCGCATCTTGCGGCCGGAGATCGTATTACCGTTCGGTTTGAGGCGGCTGACGACGGCGTCTATCCCATTCAGTACATGTCGCTTGGCAGTGCGGGTGAGATCTATGCGCATATTCTTTCGCAGCAGATGGATACGGCGATTATTTGCGGTATATTGGCTGTTTTTGCGGCCTTTCAAATCGCGCTGAGCGTTACGCATCTGCTGATGCGTATCCGTCCCGTGCGGCGCGTGCACATCTGGCTGGCTTTGACGGTTCTGCTTGCAGCGGTTTGGATCGGTACGGACAGTGGGCTTTTTCTCCTATTCATTCAAAACGGCATTCTTTATTATACGCTCCAATGCGTCAGTTTCATGCTTTTGCCCGGCGTGGCCATGTTGTTTATTCATAATTGCGGTTCGCATACTTCTCGCTTTGCGCCGTTTTTCAGCGCGGTGGATGTAGTTGCCGCTGTATTTTCGTATCTGCTGTACTTTTGGGGAAAAATTGAACTCAGCGCCGCGGTTCCGTTTTTTTGCCTGCTTGTGGCGGTCGTATTGGGATATATGTTGGTCAAGCTGATTTTTGGCGGCATGGAACGCAATGCGTTTTATTTTTCCGGCATGCTGATCCTGTTTATCTTTTGTGCCGTCAGTCTGATTGTCTATTGCAGTCGCACGCTGTTTCCGGTCTCGTATTTGTTTCAATACGGTATGCTGGCGTTTGTTCTGTGCATGGCTGTTTATATTATGATGGACATTGGGCGGCTGCTTGTGCTGGAGCAAAAGACCGCGGTAGTTGAATCGCAGAAATCCCTTTTGGAGAGCGAGCTTTTTTTGACGCAGATCAGTTCGCATTTCTTTTACAATACCATGAATATGATTCGTGGATTGATTAAAATGGATACGGACGCGGCTTACCGCCTCACGGATGATTTTGTCAAATATATTCGTTCGCATGTGGAAGCGGTGAACGCCAAAGGCGGCATCGTCCCATTTCCCAAGGAGCTTGAGGCGGTCGAGGCTTATGCGCGGATTTCCAGTGTTCGTATGAACGGTGCGCTGCATGTGGAATATGATATTGAAACCGTAGATTTTGAAGTGCCGGCGCTGACGCTTGAGCCGCTTGTGGAAAATGCGATTCGGCACGGCGTGTTCCCGAAGGGAGAAGGCAATATCACGATAAAAGTCCGGGAAAAGAACGGCAGCTTTTTTGTAACGGTAATGGACGACGGCGTTGGATTTGAAGAACTTCACGAGGGCGTCGGGATCACCAACATACGGCAGAGGCTGCGCCGGTATGCAGGGTGCCGGCTTAGTTTTGAGAGCCGGCCGGGTGTTGGAACAACGGCAGAAATTGTGTATTCAAAAAACATAAAGGAGGATACAAAAAATGAAGATGATGTTGGTGGACGACAACTTAATTGAGCTTCGCCTGTTTGAAATGGAGTGCAGCGACCTGCCTGATTTTGAGGTGGTAGCCAGTTTTTCCAAGCCTTTGGAGGCGCTGGAGTATGTGCGGGATCATCGCATAGATATTGCGCTTTTGGACATTGATATGCCGCAGATGGATGGTTTTGAACTTGCTTCGAGCATACGCGAGATTCGAAAAGAGACGATTATTATTTTTGTTACCGCGCACATGGATTTTGCCGGACGCGCCATGCAGATGAAAGCGGATTATATTATTTTCAAGCCGTATAACCGCAATGACGTTCTGGATGTTTTGCGCCGTGCCCGGCTGATGAAGCCGCAGCTCGAAAAGCGTATTAAAGCGCACATGTTTGGCAAATTTGATCTGTATGTGGATGGCGAGCGTGTGAATTTCAAGACGAAAAAAGCCAAAGAACTTGCGGCGCTCTGCATTTGTCAGCGCGGCGGCGCTGTGTCGACCTATGAAATAATTGAAAAGCTCTGGGTCGGTACTACGGTGCAGCGCGCTTCTGAGACCAGCGGCTATCGCAAGGCGATTAAGGCACTGGTGGAGACGCTCAGAGAATATCATATCGAGCATATATTCGAGCGGAAATACGGTTCCTGCCGGATCGCGCCCGAAGAGATCGAATGCGACTTTTATCAGTTGCTGGATTATGATCGGAGCGCAGCCAAAGCATACGGCGGTACGTTCCTGCCGGAGTATTTTTGGTCGTCTGAATTTAAAGATCATGCGGACGAGGTCGCATCCATGGTGCGGATCAAATAATACGGTTATTTTAGAAAAATTTTGCATAAAAGGCGCCCGCAGGCGCCTTTTTGACGCCTTTGTGCGGTAGAATCGGAGGATATTATGAAAATTTCTTGTTTAAAAAAATATGCCGCTTTGATCGCATGTGCGGGCGCGCATGTTCAAAGCGGGGATGAGGTGGTGATTACGGCTGAACTGGATCAGCCGCAGTTTGTGGAATATGTTGCAGAAGCCTGTTACCGCTTAGGCGCCAAAAAGGTCACAGTAGAGTTTGCGCATCAGCCGCTTCAAAAACTGCATGTCCGTTATCGCAGCGTAGAAACGCTGTCGTCGGTTGAAGACTGGGAGATTGCCAAACTAGAACATTATATTCAGATACTGCCGGTCAGAATCTATCTGGTAAGCGAGGATCCGGACGGACTTTGCGGCATGGATCGTGAAAAATATGCCAAAGGCGCGCAGGGAAGATACAAAGTATTGAAGCCTTTGCACGACCGTATGGATAATCGTTATAAATGGTGTATCGCCGCGGTTCCGGGCAGAAAATGGGCAAAGAAAGTGTTTCCGGGCCTGCGCGCGGGGACGGCGGAGGAAAAATTGTGGGAAGCCATTCTGCATGCGTCTCGTGCAGATGGAGCCGATCCTGCCGCCGACTGGGAGGCGCACGATCGCGCGCTTGCGCGTCGGTGCGCGTATTTGAATTCACTTGAAATTGAGTCCCTGCGATATTCGTCGTCAAACGGAACCGATTTTACCGTCGGCATGATTCCGGACGCGCTGTTTTGCGGCGGCGGAGAGCATACGCTTGGCGGTGAATTTTTCAATCCGAATATTCCTACGGAGGAGGTTTTTACAAGTCCGATGCGGGGCCAGGCGGAGGGGATCGTATATGCGACGAAACCGCTGTCTTATAACGGACAGCTGATTGAAAATTTTTGGATCCGGTTTTCGCAGGGAAAAGCCACGCAGGTTCATGCGGAAAAGAATCAATCGCTTTTGGAGACGATGATTTCCATGGATGAGGGCGCGGCGTATCTTGGTGAGGTGGCGCTGGTGCCTCATTCTTCGCCGGTCGGACAGCTTGGATTTTTATTTTACAACACACTGTTTGATGAAAATGCAGCCTGCCATTTGGCGTTTGGCGAGGGGTTTGCCAATACGATTCGAAATTACGGCGCCCGCACGCTTGAGGAGTGCCGGGCAATGGGCGTGAATACCTCGATGATCCATGAGGACTTTATGATCGGCGCGCCTGATCTCTGCATTACGGCTTCGCTGCGCGGCGGCGGTACGGCGCCGATTTTCCGCGATGGTGAATGGGCGTTTGAATAATGCTGTTTAACCGTCAATATCGGCTCTCCGTCTGTCGGCGCCGCAGAGCTTTCTGCGCAGCGCAGTTCGTCTCGCTCCGTGCGTAGATCAGCAAATCCTCCGTAGCCCCGGTAAACAAATATTTTCGGGGACGGCATTCAAAGCCCGGCGCGCCATTGTTTTCAGAAAATAACGGTTTGCCAAATCGCTGTAATTGTTATTGGCGAGACCGGCCGTATCGTACTACGTAAAGACGCCATTTTTGCGTAGGATATGGGTCTTTCCAAGGCTGCATTTATATAATAGGTAAATAGGAAAAGTGATTTGCCATTTGTAACGGATACCGCATGATCTCCCAAAACATGGGTATTTAGCTCAACCGTTTGTCCATATGCTTTAACGCGTTTTAGGCTGCAATTTCTCGCTGCAGTGCTGCGCTCGGCAAACACGCCGAGATACGGGATAACACCGCGGAAAATCACGCAAAAACCGCCGGGCAAAACTGCTTTGCCCGGCGGTTTTTGCATATTCAAATTGTTCAAACGCTGTTTTCCTGTTTTATTTTACGCGTTTCCCGGCTGCTGCGATCCGGGCAAAGATCACGCACGCTTCGCTACGGATCATTTCGTCGTCCGGACGGTAATTGCCTTGATCGTCTCCGCTGATGATCCCCGCTTGATATAGCTTGGTCACCGCCAAATAGCAGTCCATGTCCGGGGTTATATCCGGGCATAAACCCTCGCGCAGCGCCGTATATTCTTCATCCGGCAGGATATTTGCAAATACGACCGCCATTTCTTTGCGCGTGATTTTCCGAGTATAATCGTCGAACTGAGATTCGATGATTATGCCGTTTTCAATACAGTATTCCGCATACGGCGCGTACCATGCCTGACTGGGAGTTGCAGCCGCGACGCTTGCGCCGCAGTAGGCGGTATGGATATTGGCTGCTGCCGTCAGCGCCTGCGCGACCGTAAATGGATGATCCGGTGAGAATGTCGCATCGCTCATGCCGTTGACTAGCCCGTATTCGTATGCGGTTTTAACATATTCATAAAACCATTTGTCCGCCGTTACATCGGAAAATTGATTGTCATAGGTGCGCACGGCATGAAATTTTGGATCGGTTTTTTCCGGTGTGATCGCCGGATTCAATCCGATCGTGTCGAACAGCGCGCACATTTCGTCCGACGGCGTTACATTTTTGTAGTTCAGCGTATACACCGCATATTCAGCAAGCGCGGCGACGTCTGTTGTCCCATCGTCGCTTTTCCCGTATATGATATCCATGGATTCGATCGTACCGCCGACCCAGTTGACTTCGGTCGACTGAATCACGTTCTGCAAATGTAGCGCTTGGATTTGCCCTCCGGTGATATTGAGGATCGCGGTGTTCGCATAATAGAATTGATCGCCGCCAACTATGATGGAATCGGAAATTGTGCCGCCGCTGATATTGATCTGTACGGCGTCAAACGTGTTGGCCTGTACGCCGCCGCCGTATACGCGGTATAGGACGCCGCCGCTGATATGAATCGTTTGCCTGCCTTTAAAAGAATACGATGTGTCTGTGGGGACGCCTCTTGTATAGCCGATCACGGAATAATAGTTTCCGCTTTCAATCGTGATGCTGCCGTTTACCTCTGTAAGAATCGGTTCTGCTGTATCAAATTGGTATCCGCCGAGCACAAACAACTGACGGACGCCGGGCTCCGTCTCGGGCATTTGAAGTCCGGTGCCGAAAGCGACGTTATGGAATCTTCCAACCATCAGCAGCGTATTTGCATATTCAAAACGCGTATTTTCGAAAGTCGTATCTCCGTTGAAGAAGAAACGCCGGTTTTCTCCAAAATTGATGGAGCCGTTATAATATTGATCGCCGTCATAGGAGGTAATGACAATTTTGTTTCTATGTGCCGGCTCGGTAAAATCGGCGTCTAATTTGATCTCATTGATGAGCACGATGGTACCGTCGGCGCCGTCGAGTGCCGCATAAGCGGCTTCCAAATCGCCGAGCGCGGTATCTGCCGTCTTTCCGTCGCCCTGTCCCGCGTTTGAAACATAGATTTTGGCTTCCGTGACTGAGGTTTTTTCGGGTACGTCGTCCAGTAGTTCGTATTCTCCGCTTGTTGGTGTTTCGCCAGTGAGCGGCGTACCGTCCTCATAGACGGCTGTGTCGAATACGTTGGCAAAAGCTTTTGCGGATATTCCTTTTCGCACGGTCAGATCTGCTTTTCCGTCCTGTACCGCATGCAAAATATCCTCGGCGGTCTGTTTGGACATGCTGGTTACGCTGCCGCCGAGATAGTAGACCGCGGCGTGCCCCATGACGTTATTGATATTAAGATTGCCGATCGTGCCGCCGTTGATCGTTACCGTGGCGTCACCGTTCAGACGGCGGGTCTGATCGCCGCCAGTAAAAAGATTTTCGATACTTCCGCCGTTCACGGTAATTTCCGTGCTGCCCGAATATTGACCGTTCAGAGAGGCGCCGTACAAATTTGTTATGACGCCGCCGTCAATCGTGATATAGGAAGTGCCGCGGAATGTATTGGCGCCGTTGCCGCGGGAAAAACCGACAACGGTAGAATACATTCCGCTTTTTATGGTGATCTGGGAATTTCGCTTTGTATCGATGGTTTCTTCCGTTGGAAACTGGTATCCGCCGACGACAAACAGTTTTCCATCTGCCATTTCCAAACCATCGCCAAGCACAAGCGTATTGAAGCGCGCTACGATCATGCCCGTGGCGATGGCATTATCCGCGCCGTATTCGATGCGCAGATTTTCAAATGTTACGGGACCGCTTAAAAAATACCGGCTGTATTGGCTGTGATTGAGAATCAGCTTGCCGCCTGTAATGGTGACAGGCGCCGAATGCGCCGGTTCTTCAAAAGGCTCGGACAGCGTATAGGCGTCGGTAATGACGATCTGACCGCCTTCGCTTGCAATCGACGCGATTGCGTCGCGGAGCGAGCCGAGCGGCGTTTCCGCCCGCGTACCGTCGCCGGTACCGCTGTCGTTGACATATACGGTATCCAGCGCAAGCGCTCCTGCTGTAAGCAGGATGGAAAACGCGAGTACCAGCAGAGAAAAAAGCCCCCTTTTTTTCATAGCGTACCTCCCGAACATTCAATTTCCTATACTTCAATTATACATCAAACGCTGCATATAGTCCAGATGAAAAAGCATAAATTTGCAGAATCAGCGTCGGCGCTGAATATTGTGAAAAACGGCGGCTGAACAGCCGCCGTTTGAGTGTTTTATTTTGTGTCGCCTTTTGCCAATTTCTTTCGGCATGCACGACAGACATTTTTATCCTCGAAAAGAGTCAAATACTCTTTACTGCCGCAAAATAAACAACTCGGTGCGTATTTCGCCAGTATAATATTGTCTCCCTCGACGTAAATCTCAATATCGTCTCCGGTGGCAATTTCAAGCCGCTTGCGCAGTTCAATCGGCAGGACTATACGGCCGAGGCCGTCAATTTTCCTAACAATTCCGGTGGATTTCATAAACTCTTCCTCTCGTGTATGTACAATTTACAGAAACTCGAATTGTCAGTACTATACTACCAGTAATTGGTAGATTTGTCAAGTATTTTTGGCGAAAAAATTTAAAAATTGTTTTCAAGCCGTACTTAGAACAAATTTGTGCACAATTTTATGATTCGTTGGATGTTTGACGCCAATACGGAGTTATTTTGTCAAAAAATCAATTTTTTGTAGTCAAAATTCGAAAACGAATCGCCGTCCGCTCTTCGCCGTCGATTTCGATTTCCTCGAATACCGGCTGCGTATATAAGGTAATTCCGACAGGCGCTAAGAATCCGGAAGCAATGGCGATGGCCTTGATGCTTTGATTGACCGCGCCCGCGCCGATGGCTTGAATTTCCGCCTCCGAAGATTCGCGGATTGCTGCTGCCAGAGCGCCCGCTACGGAATTGGCACTGGATTTCGATGATACTTTCAGTACATTCATGTCTCTTCCTCCGTCTTATTAATGAATTCTGATGCGTTGTTATAATATGATATTTATCACTCTACGCCAGAAGTATAACAGAGAATTGTGACAAACAAATGAAGTTTTGCGAAACTTTTGGAAAATCTGCTACAGCCGAAAGGGTTCGATGCGCTCAGCTTTGCGTTCTTTCATAATAAGCAGGGCGCCGTGCAAATGGATGTCTCCGTCCGCCGGAATGAATTTTTGCGGCGTACCAGTTAAAAACCGTTTTAAAATCACGTCGCGGTCGGTACCGAGAACACCGTCGGCGGGACCGCACATGCCGAGATCCGTGATATACGCCGTTCCGCCCGGCAGGATATGCGCGTCGGCGGTCTGTACATGCGTATGGGTGCCGAATACGGCGGCCGTGCGTCCGTCCAGATAGTAGCCGAGCGCTTCTTTTTCCGCCGTAGATTCCGCATGAAAATCTACCAGCGCAAAGTCAAATTTTCCTGCTTCCTTCTTCAGTATGCGGTCTGCCGTATCAAACGGGCTGGCGTATGCGTCCAGCGACATCATACCGAGCAGATTCAGCACTAATACGCGCGTGCCGCAGCATTCAAAGATCGTGCTTCCTACGCCGGGGGCTGCGTCCGCACAGTTTGCGGGGCGCAGCAGGAAGGGGGAATTGTCCAGCATGCTGTACAGCGAGCGATTGTGAAAGGTGTGATTGCCGCCGGTGATGACGTCCACGCCGTAATTTAAAAGCGCCTGCGCATCTTCGGCGGACAGACCCATGATATCGCTGGCGTTTTCGCCGTTGGCCACGACCATGTCGATGCTTTGATCGCGGCGAAGCGCCCACAGCATTTTTCCGAGATATTGAATCGTTTTTGCGCCGACAATATCGCCGAGCAATAGAATTCTCATGATAAGCTTCACTTCCTTTTATTGGCTGGAAAAAAATAAAACTGTTTTACAGAATGCGGCGCGCAGAAACCGGCAGGTGTTTTTGCGGGTTTCCGGCAGCCGCCTGTAAAACAGTTTTTTATATACATAATTAGGAATCTATCGTCAGGCCAAGGCCGGAAAACGCTTTACCAACTCTATGTATATAGAAAGAATACCGTGCTTATTTTGCAAAATCCACAGTCCGGCTTTCGCGGATCAAATGTACTTTGATCTGGCCTGGATAATCCAGTTCGCTTTCAATTTTTGAAGCGATTTCGTGCGCCAGAATCGTCATTTGATCGTCGGAAACCTGTTCGGGTTTGACCATGACGCGAATCTCGCGCCCGGCCTGAATTGCGTAGGTCTTTTCGACGCCGGCAAAATCGTTTGCCAGTTCCTCCAGCTTCTGGAGGCGTTTGATATAATTTTCGAGATCCTCGCGCCGTGCGCCCGGCCTTGCCGCTGAAATAGCGTCCGCCGCCTGCACGATGAATGCGATAATCGACGCCGCTTCCACATCGCCGTGGTGCGCTTCAATCGCGTTGATGATCTCTTTGGATTCTTTGTGCTTTCTCGCTACCTCAACGCCTAGCTGGATATGCGAGCCTTCCGCTTCTTGGGTGAGCGCTTTGCCGATGTCATGAAGAAGTCCGGCGCGCTTTGCAGCGGCGCTGTCCGCGCCCAGTTCATCGGCTATGATGCCGGAAAGAAGCGAGACTTCAACGGAATGGCGGAGCACGTTTTGCCCGTAACTGGTGCGGTATTTGAGCCGGCCGAGCAGTTTGATGACTTCGGGGTGCAGCCCGTGCACACCGGTTTCAAACGTTGCCTTTTCTCCGGCCTGTTTGATGGAGGCGTCCACTTCTTTGCGCGCTTTTTCCACCATTTCTTCGATTCTCGCAGGGTGAATGCGTCCGTCTGAGATTAGTTTTTCCAGGGCGATCCTGGCAATTTCGCGCCGTACCGAGTCAAAACCGGATATCGTGATGACTTCCGGCGTGTCGTCGATGATTAGATCGACGCCGGTCAAGGTTTCGATCGCGCGGATGTTCCGGCCTTCGCGGCCGATGATGCGGCCCTTCATGTCCTCGTTCGGGAGTTGCACCGTAGAGATGGTAATTTCGCCGACATGGTCGGCCGCGCATCTTTGAATCGCGAGCGAAAGGATGTTTTTCGCCCGTTCGTCCGCTTCTTCTTTGAATTGTTCGTCGAAATGAGAAATTTTCAGCGCTTTTTCATGCGTCAGTGCCGTCTCCACGCGAGATAAAAGCTCGTCTTTCGCCTGTTCTTTCGTAAAGCCTGCAATGCGTTCCAGCACGGCAAGGTGCGAATCGAGCGTTTTTTGAATCTCGTCGCGAAGCGTTTCCGTTTCCTTGATTTTCTGGTTCAGAAGTTCGTTCTTTTTCTCAATTGCATCGGTTTTTGAGTCAAGTGTTTCTTCTTTTTGCTGAATTCTGCGTTCAAGCCGGGAGACTTCTTTGCGGCGTTCTTTGAGTTCGTTTTCCGATTCGGTTTTGTTTTTCAGAATTTCCTCTTTTGCCTCAAGAAGTGCTTCCTTCTTTTTGCTTTCCGCCGTTTTTATGGCGTCTTCAACAATTTTTGCCGCCTGTTCCTCCGCGCTGCCGATTTCTTTTTCGGCAACTTTTTTGCGGTAGGCCGCGCCGATCAGCGCACCCAGCAGCAATCCCACAACCAAGGCGATGGCACCGACCGTAATGTAAATTCCCATTACAATCGTACCTCCTTGTAAAGTTTCAGGGAAATATGTAAGTCGGGGCCGGCCACGATATAAGCCGCCGCATATTTACACAAATCTATTATATAACATTTGCAGGCGCGGTGTCAAGCCATATCCGGCAGAAAATCAAAAATACGGTCTTGCAAATTCCGGCAAATCCGTGTATGATAGAAGCGCAGAAAAACAGCGCGCTGTGTATTTCTGCAAAAAAAACGATCGCATGTCTTGCTGCGCTTGCAAAGGAACTGCAGGTGGATTTTCTAAAATACAAAAGGAGCGCTTGCTGTGGAAAAAAAACGCATCCGGCGCGTGGCCGCGCTGCATGATTTATCGGGATTTGGCCGCTGTGCGCTGACCGTCGTGATCCCCGCGCTTTCTGCTATGGGGATACAGACGGTGCCGCTTCCGACGGCGCTTTTGTCGACGCATACGGGCGGTTTCGAGGGGTATTATTTCAAGGATCTCAGCGATTCGGTCGAAACGATCGCGGCGCACTGGGCGGCGCTGAACCTGCGGTTTGATGCAATCTATACCGGCTTTTTGGCCTCCGCCGCACAGTGCGGGCTGATCGAGCGGTTTGTCGCGCGCTTTGGCGGCGGGGACGCGACGGTTTTGGTTGATCCGGTGCTCGGAGACGACGGTGCTCTGTATTCCGCCTGCGCTCCCGAGATTGTGCGCGGAATGCATGCGCTGTGCGCGCGGGCGGATATCATCGTGCCGAATCTGACGGAAGCGTGCATGTTGTGCGGTAGGCCTTTTGAAGATACCGCGTCTATGCCGGAGCGCGCGCTGACCGAATATGTTGCCGGGCTTTTATACGCGCTGTCTGAAATTGGACCGCAGAAGGTTGTCATTACGGGCATTGCCGCGGGCGCGGGAAATATTGTGACGGCTGGGCTGGACGTATCGGCGGCCTCTATGGACCGTACGCCCTTTTTTGTGAGCTTGAAGCGTGTCGGCGGCGCGTATCCGGGGACGGGCGAATTGTTTGCCAGCGTGATGCTCGGCAAGCTGTTGTCCGGCGCGGCATTTCCCTCCGCTGTGGCTGCGGCGAGCGCATTTGTCCGGGATGTGATTGATTTTTCGATGGGATTTGATACGCCAAGCCGAGAAGGCGTTTCACTTGAACCCTGTCTGCATAGGCTTTCCGAGCTTTAACGCGGCGCGCTTTTGAAAAGAGCGCTGCCTCCTGTTTGCGGTATTGCTGAAACCCCTTATGTGTATTTTGTACCCCGCTGTCATAATGCGGCGGTTATGAAAATATACTAGCGGGGGGTGATACATTGAAAATCAGATGGAAAACGCTGCTGATCAGCGTTGCCGTCCCGCTGATCGTAGGCGGGATCGCGGGCTTGATTTCCAGAGGCGGCATGGCCGCGTTCGCTATGATGAACAAACCGCCGCTGTCTCCGCCGGGCTGGCTGTTTCCCGTGGTTTGGACTTTGCTGTACATATTGATGGGCGTCGCCGCTTATCTTGTTTTGAATTCGGGTGCGCCGCAGCAGGCAGTGGAGCGCGCGCTGAAAGTTTATGGAATTCAGCTGGTATTTAATTTTTTCTGGACTTTCTGGTTTTTTAACCTGCAGTGGTATTTTTTTGCGTTTTTTTGGCTGATCGTACTGTGGATTTTGATTCTGGTTACCATTGTTTTGTTTTCCCGTGTTTCAAAGACCGCCGCTTGGCTGATGGTCCCCTATCTTTTGTGGGTAACTTTTGCGGGATATTTGAACCTCGGGATTGCGCTGCTTAACTGATTGAAAAACGGATACACGGCAAGCTGCCGTGTATCCGTTTTTCGTTTTGCCCAAGGCGCTCCGTTATTCCAGAGGCAGGGATGAATTTTCAGCAAGGCCGGCAACAAGACGCCGCATTTCCGCTTTGGATTTGACCGCGCCTGCCTGTGCGAGTACAGCTTCTCTGCGCTCTTTTGGCAGATCGGCGAACGTTTTCATCGCCGCCGGATTTTGTGCGAGCGCCATGCCGAGTCCGAGCGGAATGTCGCCGAGTCCGCTGTTTTCACGTTTCATGTAAATCACCTCGCATGCAGTATGCGCGGCAGGCGGGATTTTATGCGGTACGGCGCGCTTTTTGAGGGAAACGGAAAGCTTTGCGTATGTTTACTCGTTTGATTCCGCCGCGCGCAGGCCGCAGGCGGCCAGAAGCGTTTGTTCAAACGCAAGCGCGGCACGGGGATTTTCCGACATATCGACGTAAGAATTCTTGAGCAGGATACCTGCGGTTTGCCGGTCTGCTAAAATCAGCGCGTGCGTGCCGTATGCGCCGTGGCATACGGCAGTGCCGCGGGGGAGGCGTCCGGCGCCGTCGTGTACGATGCATCCAAACCCCCGGTTTTCGCCGCGCGTAAGGCCTGGAAGCCCGCGCGGAAGCTTTGGGGAAAGCATATAGGTCACGGAATCCTCTTTCAGCACGTGCGTGCCTGCATAGACGCCTTTGCAGGCCAGCATGCTGAGAAAGACGGCCATATCCGCCGCGGTGGAGGCGAGCGCCGCGCCGCCGGCTTCATAGCTGACCGGAAAGCCGCGAAACAGCGTATGCCGGAAATCTACCTCGATATCTTGCCCCGCGATCCGCTTGTGTACCGGCGTCAGTCTGCTCCATTGTTCTTCCGATGGACAGAAAGTTGTGTCGCGCATGCCGAGCGGCATGAAAAACAGTTCGCTCAGCAGCGCGCCATAGCTTGCGCCGCTGACTGTTTCCGCGATCCTTGCCAGCACGTCATATCCGGCAAAACCGCTGTAGGCCGTCTTGGTTCCCGGTTCGAATGCCAGATGAAAATGCCCGGCATAGTAATCGACTGCCGCTGCAAGCGAGGTTTTGCTTTCAGCGGGGATCAGCGCGTATTCCCGGTTGCCGAGCGTGTCCGCGCCAAGTCCCGCGGTGTGCGTCAGCAGATCAAAAAGTGTGATTTCACGGGCCGGCATGGCGCGGGCATAGATTTGCCCGTTTTCTGTGATCTCGCCGATTGTCATGCGGGCGAAGCCTGGAAGATAACGGGAAACAGGCGCGCCGGTCTCTAACAGTCCCTCTTCCTCCAGTCGCACAATCGCCGCCGCCGTGAAAAGTTTTGTGACCGAGGCGAGGCGGAACATCCCATTTTGGGGAAAGCGCGGACCGCCGAAAGATTCAAAAAACCGAAATTCGCCGTTTTCCGTGACGGCGGCTGCGCCGCCGAAACATTCGTGCGCGGCAAGCTGCTCTTCGAACAGCGCGTGCATGCCGCTGTTTAGGATTTTTGTATGAATCATACGGTTTTCTTTCTCCTATGAAGAAAATTTTCCTTTACAGCCGTATACAGGATACAGCCGGCAAAAGCGGTCGTGTACGTGAAGACCGCGCGAAAGAGGAACGTCGCCGCCATGCCGGTGATAGAGAGCCGTACAGCCAGTTCGTTTGCAACATAAATGGGCAGGATATGCGAAAGATAAATCATATAGGTGGATCGTTCACATATGAAAATGAACTGGAGCGGACGTTTGAGGGCTTTTGAGATATACAGACACAGTCCAAAGAAAAAGAGAATGGCGGAGATCGCGTAAGCAATGTGTAGCGCCTCCATCCAAGGGAAAATTTCTCCGCGCGCCATGGAGCGCCATGTAAAATAAGCGTCTGTGGTGGCGAATAGCGCGAAAGCGGCACAGATAAGGCTAAAGCGCTTTTGGATCCGGGTGCAGAATTTTTCGTAGTTTTTGCCGGCCGTCGCACCAAGCGTAAAATAGAGAAGATAGCCGGGAAACATGCGGTCCTCATATTGAATATGGACAAAAAGCTTGAAACTTACGGTAATCAGCAGCGCGGCGGCGCAGAGCAGTCTCGCATCGAATCGGGAAAACAGCATTCGGAAAATCGGCAGCAGTAGATAAAACTGCGCGATAATGACGACGAAATAAAAGTGCGAACAAAGCGTGCCCAGAAAAATATATTCTATAAGATCGCGTATGGAGAAACGATACCAGCCGATCATAATAAAAAAGGCATAATAGATGCCAATCCAGATCAGATAAGGGAGCAGGATTTTTTTGGCGCGGGAACGCAGAAAAGCGCTGTATGAAAACGGTTTTTGCGATAAAAAAAGTTTTAGCCCCGACAGAAAAATAAAGCCTTGTACAACAAAAGCGCTGAGCCGCCAGGGGATCATCAGAAAGATAAATTGAATACTTTGCGTATCCATGACTTGAATCGTCCAAGAACTGACATGGATGAAAACGACCAAAATGCAAAGGCATATAGAAACAAGCCCGATTTCCTGTTTTCGCGTGCCCAAAGTCATTCCCCCTATGTAGATATGCTTTTATTGTAGCATGATTTGACGGCGTTTGCAATACAGAACGCGGAAAACGGCTCATATTTGAGAAAGAAGTTGCAATGCACAGAGGAAAATGTTAGAATCAATAATAAAAAGGGTAAAATAGAAGATGGAATTCAAAAAGAAAATTCTGCTCATTACCACGGGCGGCACGATTGCCTCGGTGGAAAGCCCGGACGGTCTTGTTCCGGCTGGAAGCGAGATTCTCGCGGAGGAGATCGATCGTCTGCGGTTTTATTACGATGTGAAGGTGTGCGATCTGATGCGGCTGGACAGCTCGAACATCCAGCCGGAGGAATGGTCGCGTATTGCGCGCTGTGTTTTTGAAAACCGTACGCACTTTGACGGAATCGTGATCACGCATGGTACGGATACGATGGCCTATACGGCATCCGCGCTTTCGTTTATGCTGAGATGCATTGATTTGCCTGTCGTGCTGACCGGGGCGCAGCTGCCCATGCAGAGTCCGGTGTCCGACGCCTTTGATAATTTGCGGACGGCGTTTCTAATGGCGGCGTCTGGCTGTCCCGGCGTTTTTGTGGCGTTCAGCAGAAAAGTCATGCTCGGCTGCCGCGCCGTAAAAGTGCGCGCCGAGAGCTTTGACGCGTTTGAGAGCGTCAATATGCGCTATGCTGCGACAGAGACCGCAGCGGGGCTCAAAATTTACCGGGATGTGCTGCCGCCGCTGCGCGGCGTGCCGAAACTGTGCGATCAGGTCAGCACGGACGTTTTTTTGATTAAGCTCACGCCAGGACTTTCCCCGACGGTCTTTGACAAGCTTTGCGAGATGGGCTACCGGGGCGTAGTCATCGAGGCGTTCGGCGTCGGCGGCATGCATTTTTTGCACCGCGATCTTGCAGGCAAGGTTCGTATGCTGGCGGAGCGCGGCGTTTCGGTGGTGACTTGCAGCCAATGCCTTTACGACGGCAGCAATCTGGATGTCTATGAGGTGGGAAAACGCTTGCTCGGCGTCGGCGTGATCCAGGGCTATGATATGACGACGGAAGCGGCGGTTACAAAATTGATGTGGGCGCTCGGCAACGGGATGGATCCCGCGCAGATCCGACATTTCTTTGCACAGAGCGTCGCTGGAGAAATTCTGCTTACCCCGGATGATTGACGCCGGGGACGCGTCTTTTGGAAGGCCGGCTGTTTTTCGGCGTTTTTGTGCATTTTTATCTATTGACAATGCATATTTATTAGCGTATACTATTGGAAGCGCGGGGGAACCCGCGAACATTTTTACAGGAGAAACAAAAGTTATGAAAAAATTTGTAAAGATTTTCTGTGCGGCGCTTGCGCTCGTACTGTGTGCCGCCAGCTTTGCCGCCTGCGGTGAAAAAGAGCCTGACAGCACATCGGACAGTACGCCTGACGCCAGTTCATCCACGCCGGCTCAGGATGCCTCCTCGGATACGACGGATACCAGCGCGCCCGACGACAGCAAAAAAGTTTTGAAAATGGGCACCAATGCGGAATTCCCGCCGTATGAGTATTATGATAATGAAAAGATCGTCGGTATCGATGTAGAGATTGCGGCAGCCATTGCGGACAAGCTTGGCATGGAACTGGTGATTGAGGACATGAAGTTCGATTCGATCATTGCTTCTGTCGTTTCGGGCGGCGTCGATATTGGCGTAGCGGGCATGACGGTCACGGATAAGCGGCTGGAGAGCGTGAATTTCTCTTCCAGCTATGCGACCGGAATTCAGTCGGTCATCGTCAAGGAGGGGTCCGATATCAAATCCCTGGACGATCTGAACGGTAAAAAGATCGGTGTACAGTTGGTGACGACCGGAGACATTTTCGCGTCTGAGGATTTTGGCGAAGATAATGTGATTAAGTATGCAAAAGGCGCGGATGCGGTGCTGGCGCTGATCGGCGGCGATGTGGACGCTGTGATCATCGACAATGAACCCGCCAAAGTTTTTGTGCAGTCCAATACGGGGCTGACCCTTCTTGAAACCGATTATGCGATCGAGGAATATGCGATCGCGGTTGCCAAAGACAATACCGAACTGCTTGACGCCATCAACGGCGCGCTGGAGACGCTCATTGCCGACGGCACGATTGATACGATTCTTGCAAAGTATATCTCTGCTGAATAATTAGGCTGCGGGAAAATAGGAGCAGGGGAACGCTGCTCCTATTTTTGTTCGTTTGACATACGGGCGCGGCGCAAAGGATAAAGGTATGAAGAACAGAAAAAAATTTCTGCTGATCGGAATCGCCGTCGTTTTGACAGCGGCAGCCGTCTTATTTGGCTGGCTGTATACCAAAAAAAATATGGCTGCTTCCGAGATCACCGAGAACGAGGCGCGCCGGCTCATTACGGACGCTTTTTCGACGATGCCGGGCAAATATGCGCGCGATTCCATAAAATACATAGAGACCGAAAGCTCGTTTGAAATTTTGTCGCTGGATTATGGTCTAACAAAGGATATCGAGGTGACATGCGTCTTTCATACCATAGATGCAAAGCGTGTAATTTTGGATAACGCCGCGTTTTTGCTCGATATGGATACCAAGGATCCGGTTACCGGCATTGAAATGACTTCGACCAAGCTGAAGCTGAAGATTGATTCAAAGCTTTTGACGCTTCTTTCGGAGGCGGAGCCTGTATCGAGCGAGGTGATCGTGACGTTGTATGAGACGGCAGACGGTTTTCAGGTTTATACCTCGGATGAAGTGGTTGACGCTTATTTCGGCGGCGTTGTATCGGCGGCCAAAGAGATCATGGCGCTTTCTTCCATCGAAATCGGCGGGACGCAGGTTACGGTCAATACCAATTTAAAAAAAGGTTTAACCGAGTGCTTTTCTCTTACTTATACGAGCCGTCAGCCGGATGTGTCGGTGCCGGTCATTCGCGCATGGAATAATTTAAAATACGAATTTGAGCGCAATTTTATTCAAAACGGAAACTGGAAGTATATCGTTAAGGGCCTTTGGGTGACCGTTCGCGTGACCTTTTTTGCACTGATTATCGGCGTTGTTATCGGTTTTTTGGTTGCGATTGTCCGCTGTACAAACGAAAAGACCGGCAAGCTGAGATTTCCCAATGCAATCTGCCGGATTTATTTGACCGTTTTGCGCGGTACTCCGGTGCTCGTCCAACTCATGATCATTTATTTTGTGATCTTTATGCCGGCCGGCATCGATAAATTTATTGCGGCCATTATCTGCTTTGGCCTAAACTCGGGCGCATATGTCGCAGAGATCGTTCGCGGAGGGATTATGGCTGTGGATGCGGGGCAGATGGAAGCGGGCCGCAGCCTCGGTTTTAATTATGCGCAGACGATGTGGTATATTATTTTGCCGCAGACCTTTAAAGCTGTGCTTCCAGCGCTTGCCAACGAGTTTATCGTTCTGCTCAAAGAGACTTCGGTTTCAGCGTATATAGGACTCAACGATTTGGCGCGGGGTGGTGACATCATCCGGGGCATTACGTACAGCGCGTTTATGCCTTTGATTGCGGTAGCTATCGTTTATTTGATTGTCGTCATGTTCCTGCAATGGCTGGTTGGAAAGCTGGAAAGGAGGCTGCGCAGCAATGAACGGTAATGTTTTGATCCGTACCGAAGATCTTCGGGTTTATTACAGAGACGGAAAAATCAAGGCGCTCGACGGCGTATCCGTGTCCATTGCGCGCGGCGAGGTCGTGGTCATCATTGGCCCGTCAGGCAGCGGGAAGTCTACGTTTCTGCGTTCGCTGAATCTGCTTGAGACGCCCACAGGCGGGACAATTGAATTCGACGGCGTCAATATTACCGACCCGAAAGTAGATATCAATCTGCACCGGCGCAAAATGGGGATGGTATTTCAGCATTTTAATCTGTTTCCGCATATGACGGTTTTGAGAAATATGACGATCGCGCCGATGAAGCTTTTAAAGCGATCCAGGAAAGAGGCGGAAGCGAAAGCGATGGAACTTCTGGAACGCGTTGGGCTGTCTGACCGTGCGCAGAGCTATCCGTCGCAGCTTTCCGGCGGACAAAAGCAGCGGATTGCAATCGTACGCGCGCTCTGCATGGAGCCGGAAGTTATGTTGTTTGACGAGCCGACGAGCGCGCTCGACCCGGAAATGGTCGGCGAAGTTCTTGCCGTCATGAAAAAACTGGCGGCAGACGGCATGACAATGGCTGTGGTTACGCACGAGATGGGATTTGCGCGCGAGGTTGCCGACCGAGTTTTGTTCATTGACGGAGGGAAGATTTTGGAGGCAGGCACACCGGAGGATATTTTTGAACATCCGCAAAATCGCCGGACGGTGGATTTTTTATCGAAAGTACTTTGAGCTTGTCGGCCGTATTTTTCGCTGCAAACCGAAAGCGTATGCTGGATAAATGATGAAATAAAAATGCGCATAAAGAGCGGGTAAGCGCCGCTGTTTATGCGCATTTTGCTTCGCAAGCGCCACCTTTGCAGCGTGCGAAGCGAATATCCATGCTTTTCTGACGCAAGCACATAGAAAAATAAGTTTTCAAAAACGGATAGATTGGATTAAAACTTCCAATTGTTATAATTTATTATAAAAGAATCAAATAATATACACATAAAAATATTTGGAATTTATTGACAATCTTATGTGCTTATTCTATAATAGAATCACAATATTTCATCAATTTTTTATGAAAAGAGGACGCTATGAGAAAATTTTGTATGATTTTAGTTTCGAGTTTTTTATTACTGGCGATGCTTATGATGCCGGCGGGCGCTTCCGGAATGCAGGCTGTGGTTTGGGAGGCTGCGTCCGCGGTTCCGCCGGTGAATGTCGCCGGCTATCCGCGGCTGGATATACTGAGTAATGGAACGCTGATTTTGGCAAACAGCGGCACGATCCGCAAAAGTGTAAACGGCGGCCAAACATGGGTTCGAAAGGACGTGACGCAGAACAGCGCGACCACGGTTGTTTCTTCCAGCGGACAAACGCATACTTTGGTACGTGAAAATTGGCAGCCTTTTGTTTTAATGGACGGCACGGTCATGCTTTCGTATCGCGCTCGAACCGCAAATTATACCACCGGAGAATTTTATACGTCGATTCGGGTAATGTACAGCAATGACAATGCCGAGACTTTCATAAATGAGGAAATTTTGGTTGAAAACACTGCCAGCGCTTTTCGCGGCTACTGGGAACCGTTTATTATTCAGATTGACGAGGACACGCTGGCGCTGTACTATGCCAACGATCTGGATGGGATCGTTGGCGGCGCGCAGCAGAATATCTGTTATGTAACGTATGACCTTGAGACAAAAACATGGAACAAAACGCAGCGCGTGGCGATCAACGGCATTTCCAGAAATTCGAGAGACGGCATGCCGGTTGTGACGCAGCTTTCGGACGGCAGTTTTGCGATGGTGTTTGAAGCATTTGACTACAACCGCCGCAGTTATAACGGCGTTTATGGCCAGTCTCCATTTGTAATTTCGATGTCTCGCTCGGCGGACGGCAAAAGCTGGAGTACGCCTGTGCCGATTGCAGCGCCGCAGAATATTACGGCAGGCGATCGCTGCGCTGCGCCGTATATTACAACGCTGGGTGACGGCCGGATCGCGGTTTCCTATATGTGCGACGAAGATTATATAGGGACGCCTGCTGAAAAAGCGGTATATAACTGCAACATGGACGTCATTGTGTCAAAAGGCGTGGTCACGCTGAACAGTGGAATTGTGCCGACGACAGGCGGCGTTTCTTCCTCCTTTGAAAAACTTGCGGATCCGATTGCACAGGTTTCAAACGGTTATCAGATCTGGTGCTGTGTAGAGTATCTCGACGGCCGCCTGTATGCGGTATGCAGCAGCGGCACAAACGATAAGAGCGAGAGCAGCAAGCTGAAATTCCGTCGTGCCAATTTGAGCTTGTCGGCGCTGACCTCCCCGGATGCCGTTTCGGAGTTTTTGGTTTCAAACGGCGAAAGTTCGTGTGAGAACGGCCGGCCGTTGCTGGCGCTGATGCGCTGGGCTTTCGGTGAGTGACGGACATTTTGATGTTGCAAAAGAGGCGGTTTCGGAGTGGAAACCGCCTTTGAGTTTGTCAAAAAACTTTGTTTTAGGCTTGGGGTGCTCGTCGCTGGTGCGGCGGCACTTGCTAAGCCTAAAGACGCATCCAGAGCGGCGCATGTCCGCTCTGGATGACATTTTTATTTTGTTTTATTTTTTTTTATTTTGTAGATCTTCGCCGGAGGTTTTTTTCTTTTTTGCCGTGATCTTATTTAATAAAACAGTTATCAGAATAATCAGGCCGATGACGATAAAAATGCCCGCCATGCCGATCCCCATATAATAGAGGTTGTCGATGAAATGCATTGGATTGAACTGCACAATGAATCCTCCTTAACCGAAAAAGCTGAGAATCAAACCGCCTGCAATGACGGAGGCGATCTGTCCGGAAACGTTGACACCGATTGAATGCATCAGCAGAAAATTCTGAGGATCTTCTTTCAGCCCCATTTTGTGCACGACGCGCCCGGACATCGGAAACGCGGATATGCCCGCTGCACCGATCATCGGATTAATTTTTTCCTTGGAGAAGAGATTCAGGATTTTTGCAAAGATTACGCCGCCCGCCGTGTCAAAGACAAACGCGAAGAGGCCGAGGCCCAGAATCAGGAGCGTTTCAGTGCGCAGAAATTTTTCAGCCTGCATCTGCGCGGCGATCGTGAGACCGAGGAAGATCGTCACAAGATTGGCTAAAACCTTTTGCGCAGTTTCGGAGAGAGAATCCAGAACGCCGCATTCCCGAATGAGATTGCCGAACATCAAAAATCCGATCAGCGCGACTGATGAAGGCGCCACTACGCCTGCAACGACCGTAATGACGATTGGAAACAGAATTTTTGTGGTTTTAGAGACGCTGTCGCCTTTGTAAGGCATCCGGATCATACGCTCTTTTTTTGTGGTCAGAAGCCGAATGACTGGCGGCTGGATGATCGGTACGAGGGCCATATACGAGTAAGCAGCAACCATGATCGCGCCGAGATAAGCGGAACCGAGCTTTTGCGCCACGACAATGGCCGTAGGCCCGTCCGCCGCGCCGATAATACCGATAGAGGCCGCGTCTTCAAGATCGAAGAACATAGAAGCTACGCAGAATGTAAAGAATATGCCAAACTGCGCCGCTGCGCCGAACAGCATGAGCTTGGGGCTGGCCAAAATAGGCGAGAAGTCGATCATAGCGCCGATGCCGATAAAGAGAATGAGCGGAAATAATTCATTGGAAATACCGGCGTTGAAGAGCGTGGTCAGCGCGCCGGCTTCGGCCTCTCCGTTTTCTGCGATCTGTGTAATTGCGCCGGAAAACGGTATATTGACTAAAAGCGTTCCAAAGCCTAGAGGCAGCAGCAGCGTCGGTTCCATATCCCGTTTGATTGCCAGATAAATCAAAAGACCGCCGATCAGCCACATTACGATGTGCTGCCAAGTAATTTCAAGTAAATTTTCGTATAGTATCTGCACGGTGTATACTCCAAAATAATAAATTTTCCTTTGCAATCATAGCATACATGCAGGCAGGACGTCAATTTCCTTTTTGCCAATATTTATGAAAAAAAGTTGAGAGATTTTTCATATTTTGCACGAACATGGCATAAAGCTGCGCCTGCTCTCAGTGTTTGGCGCAAATTGCGCCGCGAAATGGGCGATGCAGGAAGCAAGGGAAATCGGCTTTCGGCGGTCTGCGCCTGTAAAATGTCGTCTGGTTTAGTCTTTGCTTTTGTTGCGCCCGGCCGTTCTTTGCGCTGCCGCCAGCGCCGGAAGCGCTGAGAAAATAGGAAAAACGCAGAAAATGTTTCACAAGATTTTCCACGTTCGCTTGGCTAGATTATTCGTCTGTCTTCTGGTCAAAAATACTGGTTTGCACGCCGCCGCTTTCTGCCGGTTTATAGGGAAGGCCGAGATGTTCATAGGCCAGGCGGGTGACGCATCGTCCGCGCGGTGTGCGCGAGAGATAGCCGATCTGCATCAAATACGGTTCGTATACGTCTTCGATGGTGACTGCTTCTTCGCCTACGGTTGCAGCCAGCGTTTCCAGACCGACCGGGCCGCCTCCGTAAAATTTGATGATCGCTTCCAGCATCCGGCGGTCTGTATTGTCCAGGCCAAGTTGGTCGATTTCCATCGCGCTGAGCGCTGTGCGGGCAATCTCTGCGGTAATGCGGCCGTCCCCGCGAACGGTCGCATAGTCGCGCACGCGCTTGAGCAGGCGGTTCGCAATCCGCGGCGTGCCGCGGGAGCGGGATGCGATTTCCATCGCGCCCGCTTCGTCAAGTTCCGCGTGCAATATCGCTGCGCTTCGTTTGACGATCTGCGCAAGTTCGCCGTTGGTATACAGTTCCAGTTTCAGCAGCAGTCCGAAACGGTCGCGGAGCGGCGTAGTCAGCTGTCCCGCCCGCGTCGTTGCGCCGATCAGCGTAAAGCGTGCAAGCGGGATGCGGATGCTGCGCGCGGCGGGACCTTTGCCTACGATGATATCCAGCGCGAAATCTTCCATGGCGGGGTAGAGTATTTCCTCCACCGCCCGGGAGAGGCGGTGGATCTCGTCGATAAACAGCACGTCTCCTTCGCCGAGGTTGGTCAAAAGCGCCGCCAGATCGCCCTGTTTTTCAATGGCGGGGCCGGACGTTGTGCGAATGTTCACGCCCATCTCGGAGGCGATAATATTGGAGAGCGTGGTTTTCCCGAGTCCCGGCGGGCCGTACAGCAGCACATGATCTAAGCTTTCGCCGCGAATTTTGGCGGCATCAATGCAGATTTTTAGATTTTCTTTTGCTTTTTCTTGCCCGACGTAGTCGGTCAGCACTTTCGGGCGCAGCGTAAGTTCGCTGTCGCTGTCTTCGGGGGAGAAAGAGGAACTGACGATCCGGTTTTCCAGATCCATGTCTTCACTGTAAAAGCTGTCCATGCGTTATCCTTTCATAAATTGTGCAAGCGCCGCCCGGATGATTTCGCCTGACTCCATTCCGGAAGCGTCGATTTTTGACAGTGCCGCGCTGATTTCGCTGCGTCCGTAGCCCAGCGCGGCGAGCGCCTCCGCCGCTTCTTGTATCTGTCCGCCAAAGGACGGCGCGGGTTTGGCATTTTCGGTCTGGGCGGCGGACGGGGCTGCAAAGGACAGCTTGTCCTTGAGTTCCAAAACGATTCTCGCCGCGCCTTTTGCGCCGATCCCGTTGGCGCGCGAAATCGCTTTGATATCTTCGCCGCCGACCGCGCGCGCAAGGCCGTCGGGCGTAAAAGCGGAGAGCACGCCCATGGCGGCTTTCGGCCCAATGCCCGAAACGCCGATCAGCAGCCGGAACGTATGCAGTTCATCTTCGGTAAAAAAGCCGAAAAGCTCTATGTCATCCTCACGCACGGCCAGGTGCGTGAAAAGTTTTGCGGGTTTGCCAAGCAGCGGATCGAGCGCGGCCAGCGTATTTTGTGAAATGGTCAGACGGTAGCCGACGCCTCCGCAGTCCAGCACGGCGCAGCCGGTTTCTCGATGCGCCAGCGTACCGGAAATATAATAAAACATGAAATTAGTCTCCTTTGGGCTTCTGCACGCCGGTTTCTCCATCGGCGCCGCCGTCCGGTATTTGCTGCGGCTCGACGCCGGGTTCTTCCGGGGTATTGTTCAGATTTTTTTCAGCCTCCGCTGCCGGTTCCGCGCTGGGCGCTTCCAGCGTCTCTTTTGCAGGCGCCGGACGGGGGCGGCGGCCGAGACGCCGGTCAAGGAACCATACGGCAAGCAGCAAAAGCGCCGAGCAGCCGCTGATGATGAGGCCAGTGTAAAGCTGGCTTGGCACATATTGAATTTCCAGCGTGTGCGTACCCTCTTCTGCGTCAAACGCGACCAGCGCGTCAAACAGTTCATAAGTTGAAACCGGATCCCCGTCTATCTTTACACGCCAGTTTTCGTCATAGGGGATCGACGTAAATACGGTTGTTCGCTCTTTTGGGATCACGATGGTGCCGGAAAAACGGGTTTCGCTCCACTCGCTGATTTCGAACTGATTTTCACCAAGCTTGTCAAAGAGCGCCGTGTATTCGTCCATATCGAGCGTCCAGAAATAAGGCTCGTCAGCGCGGAGATACAGGTTGTCCCCTTTCAAAGTTAGCGTGACCCGTATGCGCTCGCCCGCCTCGAAACTGCCGAGCGAAATCATGCGGTTGGTTTCGTTGCCGAGCACGGTGCCGTGGTCGCTGCCGTTGACCTTAACGGCTGCTTCCCGCGGATAATCGGTCGGCAGATACATGAAAAATTGCCCGCTGCGCTCCGCTTTCAGTTCATAATAAAGCGAGGCGGAAGAATCGGATTTTTTAGGTGTATATTTTACGTGGCCGGCCACATAGGCGTAGTCAAGATTGCTGTCTGAGGATTCGTAATCTACGGACACGAAAACTTCGTGCGTCTTTGGCAGGCCGAGCATCTCGGAGATCATAACGTTCATTCGTTCGGGCGGGGTGTAATAGGCGGTAAAGGGTTCGATTTCGCCGTTTTTCAAGGCGTCCGAGTAGTTGTCCGGATAGGCGAGTTTTACATCTTTCACCGCACTGCTGACCGCATAGGCTACAGAGAGCGCATGCGGATTCTGCCATACTTCGGTCTCATTTCCACTGTAGAGGTGCACATAGTCGGAGGGAATATCGTATTCTCCGTCCACAATGACATATTTTACGCCCAGCAGGGAATCGAAGGGGGCTGTCGCGCCGTAATATTTGGACCAGTGCGACTTGGAGGAAAGTCCCATGTATCGCAGAAAGCTGATGGTTTTTTCGTTGAGCGTGGAGGTGGAGTTGGTAAAGCCGCGGATACCGAGTGCCATCGGCGTGTTGATCAGGCTGTGTTTGGTTTTGTCAAACCGGTAAAAGCCCGTGTCGTTTTCCAAAATCCAATCTACGCTGTCCTCGTACCGATGCTTGTTGTTCAGATAGGAGGAGCGCGTCGAGTATACGACGTCGTCGTCCAAAAAACAGATCGAGGTTACGCCGGAGATAATCATTTCCGCGCAGATCACGACCGTCAGCACGGCACCGGCCGCGCTCCGATAGCGCTTTTTTCGAAAGAGCGCGAGCACCCCGGTATAAATGCCGATAAAAATGACGGATACGTATATGCAGAGCAGATCTCGGTTGAGATCGCTTTCATGAAATTCGCAGAGTTTTTGAACCATGAGCAAAATGATCAGCCAGCCGCCGGCGACGGCGCCGATCTGCGATGCAGGGATCCTGCGCACGCCTGCGAACGCTTTGGCCGCCATGACGATCAGCAGAAATATCAGCATAAAGCTGTACCGGTAGTTTAGCCAGTTCGGCGCCTGCATGCCGTGCCAGAATTTGTCTATCGCGTCGATTGAAAATGAAAGGACAAACAATCCGATCAGAATAGCGCTCCCGACTTTTTCACGCATTTGAATGCGCCGGTCGATAAAGAAAAAGGGAACCATCAGGATGGTCAGAATTCCGCAGTAGATGAGCGGCAGCCCCTCCGGCCGCACCGTGTCATAGGAATTGATGAACAGCTTGGCGGCAAGGTCGAGCAGATCGAATTTCGGCGCATAGCCGTAGGTGGGATTGGAAAACGTGGTTTTGCCGAAGTTCAGCGAATAATAGGTAGGCAGGATGATCGCGGCCGCAAGGCCGACGGCGATTAGAGAAAACAGGCCCATGCGGCAAAATGCGCGCAGAAAGTGCCGCTTTTCCCGCAGCGGATTGCGATCCAGGCAAAAATACGCGTAGAAGAAATAGAAAAAGCAGAAAATGCAGAGCATATAGCCAATGTAGAAATTGGAAAAGATCGCTATCGCTAAGGAAAGCGTAAAAAGCAGGTATTTGCGCTTTGCGATCATCCGTTCGATTCCGAGCGCGACGAGTGGGAGCAGAAACATACAGTCGATCCACATCGTGTTGTGCTGGTAGACGACGCCATAAGCGGAGAGGGCGTATAGCGTGCCGAACAGGATGCGGGAAAGCTTGTTCCCGACCTTATGGCAGTCGAGGTAATAGGCGAGCGTCAGCCCGCAAAGCCCGCATTTTGTCGTGAAGAGCACCAGAAGCGCGTCAAGGATCATATCCTCGGGAAACAGCGCCACGATAAACGAGAGCGGACTGGACAGATAGTAGGCGAAAATGCCGATAAATTCGCCGCCGAGCGCGCGGGAAAAAGAATAGATCAGACTTGTGTCTCCAAAAATCGCGCGCCGTAGCGCGCCGAAAAAATAAACGTACTGCGCGTTGAGATCGAGCACAAGAACCGATTCGTCTCCGAGGGGGTACATGCCGAACGCATAGTAGACGGCGTACATGAGCAGGCATGGGGTGAGGAATGCGAAAAACAAATAGGCGCGGCGGCAGCTTTTGATTTTCTGCCACAGCGAGGGGGTAGCGGCGGGGTACAGCGTAAGTTTGTTTTCGTTCATATTCGGAATCCTTTTAAAAAATAGGCCGCCTTATTCGGCAGGCGCGTCGCCGGCGGCAGGCAAAATCTTTTTGACCGCGCGCTCCAGCTTTTCACGCGGCAGCGTCAGGTCGCGTCCGCAGCCGGTGCAGATCACCCGCATATCGCTGCCTACGCGTGCAACGCGCATCGTATTGGCGCCGCAGGGATGCGGCTTTTTCATTTCCAGAATATCGCCGGTGCAAAATTTGAGTATTTTCAAAGTAGACCTCCGAAACGTTATGAAAATCCGGTATTTGCCAGCTGCACGCAAAGCGCCGGCGGCAAAATTATACAAAAGCGATCATGGTAAATTATAGCACAATAAGCTGTTAAAGTAAACCAAAAATTTTATTTTAGGAGCCGCGCGGTTTAAGAATTTATTAAATTCTTCGAAATTCGGGGAAAAGCTTTGACTAATCGGATGGTATGTGCTATAATATACGATTGAATTATATTGGGATTTTTTACAAAAGAGGGAACGTATGCGGATACTTGGGATCGACCCCGGATTTGCGATTGTAGGCTGGGGCGTGCTTGATTATGAAAACGGCGCGTTTCGGGTCGTGGATTTCGGTTCGATTCAAACAAAGGCCGGTACGGATACGATCGAGCGCCTTATGGCCGTGTACGAGGGCGTATGTTCGATCATGGACAAATACAAACCCGGACATATGGCCATCGAGGAGCTTTTCTTCAACACCAATCAGAAAACCGGGATCGTTGTGGCGGAAGCGCGCGGGATTTTGCTCCTTGCAGCGCGGCAGCGTGGCATCAGGATCGGCGAGTATACGCCGCTTCAAGTCAAACAGGCGGTTGTCGGATATGGCCGCGCGGAAAAAGCGCAGGTCATCCGCATGGTGACGACGCTGCTCGGATTGAAGCAGGCGCCGAAACCGGACGATACGGCCGATGCGCTGGCGATTGCCATGTGCCACGGGCACAGTGCGCTTTCCCGCATCGGCGGATACTATAACAAATGACGGAGCAACCTATGTGGATCAGCGATAAATGGCAGGATTACGAACTGATAGACGCCTCGGACGGCCAGCGTCTGGAGCGGTGGGGAGAATATACGCTTGTGCGTCCCGACCCGCAGGTGATCTGGCAAAACACGCGCGCGTCCGGACTTTGGACGCGGGCCGACGCTTCGTACCGGCGTTCGAAAAGCGGCGGCGGCGCCTGGCGGGAAAACCGTCTGCCCGAGCGCTGGACGATTCGCTACGGTGATCTGCGTTTTCAGATTCGTCCTATGGGCTTCAAACACACCGGCCTTTTTCCGGAGCAGGCTGCGAACTGGGACTGGATAACGGCGCGGATCCGCGCTGCGAACCGGCCTGTACAGGTATTGAATTTGTTTGCGTATACCGGGGGCGCGACCGTCGCTGCGGCCGCGGCTGGCGCTGCCGTTTGTCACGTGGACGCGGCGCGCGGCATGGTACAGCAGGCCAAAGAGAACGCGCGGCTGTCCGGACTTTCCGAGGCGCCGATCCGTTATATCGTAGACGACTGCAAAAAATTTGTGGAGCGGGAGATTCGCCGGGGAAGCCGGTATGACGGGATTATTATGGATCCGCCGTCGTATGGCCGCGGACCGGCGGGCGAAGTCTGGAAGATCGAGGAATGCATCGATGCGCTGATTGCTGAGGCAGGAAAGCTGCTTTCGGACAAGCCGCTCTTTTTCCTGATCAATTCGTATACGACCGGACTTTCCCCGCTCTCGATGTTGTATATCGCCGATCTGCGCATCCGACCGTTCCATGGCGGCGCGGGCAGCGCCGGCGAACTTGCGCTTCCTGTGCGGGCGAGCGGCGCTCTGCTCCCGTGCGGAGCGAGTGTGCGCTATGAATTTTGAAGGCTGAGGAATCTTGCATGGCGGAACCATTTATACTTGCGGAAAATTTATGTTATGAATATACGGACGAGGACGGCGCTTCGACGCCCGCGCTCCGCGGCGTTTCTTTCTCGGTGCAGCGGGGAGAGTATGTCGCTGTGCTCGGGCACAACGGCTCCGGGAAATCGACGCTCGCCAAACTGCTCAACGCGATTCTGCTGCCGGTTTCCGGCAGGCTGTCGGTCGGCGGGCATGAAATCTGCGCGGGGCTGGACGACGACGCGGTCTTTGCGGTTCGCCGGGATGTGGGCATGG
Organism: uncultured Eubacteriales bacterium; assembly: GCA_958352145.1. Taxonomy (GTDB): domain Bacteria; phylum Bacillota; class Clostridia; order Oscillospirales; family CAG-272; genus UMGS902. The sequence goes on along the minus strand of CATWNM010000009.1, from coordinate 19,530 downwards.
TGTTTCAGAACCCGGACAACCAACTTGTCGCGACTATTGTGGAAGAGGACGTTGCGTTTGGCCCCGAGAATCTTGGAATCCCGCGCGAAGAGATCCGCATGCGTGTGGACGACGCGCTCCGCACGGTCGGTATGTACGAATTTCGGAACAGCCAGCCTCACCGGCTTTCCGGCGGTCAGAAACAGCGCGTAGCGATTGCGGGTGTGATCGCCATGATGCCGAAATGCATCGTATTTGACGAATCCACCGCGATGCTGGATCCGCGCGGCCGTGCCGAAGTGATGCGGACCATCCGGCGGCTGAATCAGGATTTCGGGATGACGATCCTGCATATCACGCATTATATGGATGAGGCCGTTTTGGCCGACCGGGTTATGGTAATTAACGACGGGGAATTGTTTTTGGACGGGACGCCGGAGGCGGTGTTTCAAAATGTAGAAGAATTGCGCGCCGTTGGGCTGGACGTGCCGCAGGGACGGGAACTTTTATTTGAACTGGCGAAAAACGGCGTGACGTTTTCGGACGCGCCGATTGACACAGAGGGCTGCGCGGCCCGCATATTGGAAAGGTATAAGACACAAGCCAATGACGATTTTGGAACTTGAGGATGTATGCTATACGTATGACAAGGGAACACCGATGGCCAATGAGGCGCTTTCCCATGTCAGTCTGAAAATCGAAAAGGGTTTGATGACCGGTCTAATCGGGCATACAGGCTGCGGAAAATCTACGCTGCTGCGTATGTTCAACGGTCTGCTTCGCCCGGACAGCGGGCGGATTTTGCTGGACGGAGCTGATATTTGGGAAAGTCCGAAAGAGATCGTACGCGTCCGCTTTCGCGTAGGGCTGGTGATGCAGTATCCCGAATATCAACTGTTTGACGAGACGGTTCGGTCGGATATTGCTTACGGCCCGCGCAATATGGGGCTTGACGAAGCTGAAATCGCCGAGCGTGTCCGCGAGGCGGCGGCGTTTTCAGGACTTGCGGATTCGCTTTTGGACAAATCGCCTTTTGAGCTTTCCGGCGGGCAGAAGCGCCGCGCCGCGATAGCCGGTGTTATGGCGATGCGGCCGGAGATTCTGATTTTAGATGAGCCGGCGGCCGGACTTGATCCGAAAGGCCGGGAAGATATTTTCACCGGGCTCGAGTTGTATCGGAAATCGAGCGGCGCGACCGTCGTGATTGTCAGCCACAGTATGGAGGATATGGCGCGCTGCTGCCAGCGCCTTGCCGTGATGAGCGACGGCCGGATTTGTCTGTACGGTACGCAGAGCGAAGTGTTCGGCAACGCGGAAAAGCTCCAGTCGCTTGGACTCGGCGTCCCGGAGATTACCCGCATCTGTAGCCGGCTCCGGCAGGCGGGTATGCCGCTGCCAGCCGACATTTATACGGTGGAGGCGGCTGTTCGGGCGATTCTTCCGCTTCTCGGAGGTGCGAAGGATGCTTAAAGATATTACGTTTGGGCAGTATTTCGGCGGGGATTCTCTTTTGCACAGAGCGGATCCGCGCACAAAAATTATATTGGCGCTGGTTTATATCGTCGCGCTCTTTTTTGTCAAAAGCGCGCCGGGCTTTGCTTTTGTCTTTCTGTTTACGCTGATGCTTGTCGCGGCGAGCGGCGTTCCGGCAAGGTCGGTGATGCGTTCGGTAAAGCCGCTCTTGGCGATCATTTTATTTACCGCGGTCATCAATATTTTTTGGACGCAGGGCGAGCATCTTTTGTTTTCATGGAAATTTATCCATATATATCGGGAAGGGCTGATTTTTGCTTTCTTTATGGCAGTTCGCATTGTGTTGCTGGTCGTCGGCATCGGTGTGATTTTGACCTTTACCACGACGCCGATCGCGCTGACCGACGGCATCGAGCAGCTTTTGAATCCGCTGCGGCGCCTACATGTCCCGGTACATGATTTTGCGATGATGATGACGATCGCTATGCGGTTTATTCCGACGCTGATCGAGGAGACGGATAAAATTATGGATGCGCAGAAAGCACGAGGCGCGGATTTTGAGACCGGAGGCCTGCTCAAAAAGGCGCGTGCGCTGATTCCGATTTTGGTGCCGCTTTTCGTATCGGCATTCAAGCGTGCGGACGACCTGGCCGTGGCGATGGAATGTCGGTGCTACCGCGGCGGAGAGGGAAGGACCAGAATGAAGGTACTGCGGTACAGCCGGACCGACGCGATCTGCCTTGGTTTTGGGGCGCTGTATATTGCAGGCATCGCACTCTGTAATATTTTCCTGCCATATATTATGATTTGAAAGCTTTTAGGACAAAACGCATGAAATTTTTGCTTCGCATACAATATCTGGGAACAAACTTTTGTGGCTGGCAGTATCAGCCTGGTGTACGCACCGTGCAGAAAACGCTGACCGACGCTGCGTCGGCGCTGTTCGGGACCCCCTGCCGGATCACGGGCTGCAGCCGTACGGACAGCGGGGTTCATGCGCTCGATTTTGCCGCAGCGCTGGAAGTTCCGCCGGGGGCAAATGCCATTCCGGCTGAAAAGATACCGGCCGCGCTGTCGGTCCGGCTTCCGCATGACGTGGCGGTCAAGAGCGCGGCGCAGGTTTGCGAAGATTTTCATCCGAGATATGACGCTGTCGGCAAAGAATATCTCTATCGCGTTTATACTGCTGCCATCGCGGATCCGTTCCTTTACGGGCGCGTTTGGCATCTGCCCGGCGGCTGGGCGGCGGATGCGGCGGAGCGGATGGATCGCTGCGCGGGCGTGCTCATCGGCCGTCATGATTTTGCTTCCTTTATGGCTTCGGGCTCCAAAATTACGGATACGGTCCGCACGGTGAACCGCTGCGCGGTCCGGTGCTCGGGCGATCTGCTTGAAATTTGCGTTTCGGCTGACGGATTTTTGTATAATATGGTGCGCATCATTGCCGGCACGCTGACGATGGCCGGGTTTGGCAAGCTAGACGTGCAGGGAATGGATGAAATTTTAAAGGCGCGCGACCGCACGGCGGCCGGCGTCACCGCGCCGCCTGAAGGATTGTATCTGAACGCAGTTTTTTACGGATAACCGTCTATACTGTTAGGGAATGCTAAGCTGAAAGGAGGAGACGCATGAAAAAAGAAAAAGAAAGTGCCGCTGGAGCGCAGGAAAATGCGTATTATCTTCGAATCAGCGTAAAGCTGCGTACGACAAGGTATCTTTTGCTTCTTCTCATGGTCGCTTTCGCCGTCCTTGTCCTTTTTGCGTATCGTTCCAATATCACGTATGACAATCTGCGGTATCTTCTCCGGGATATGGATGCGGCGGGAAATGCGGGTGCACGATCGGATACGGTCTATTATAATGCGGAAAGCAGCAATTTTTATCTGAATTTTCGCGGCGACGTCGCTGTTTGTTCTAAAAACGGCGTGTCGCTGCGCCGCGCGCTCGGCGCGCGGTCATTTGAGGACAGCGTGCGCCTTTCGGCGCCGGTCGCTGAGGCGTCGTCCAAATATATGATTGTGTATGACACAGGCGGCATGGTGTTTTACCTCTATAATTCGCTCAGCCGGGTTTATGAGGAAACGCTGGACTATCCGATTTACGACGGCGCCGTTGCCCGAGACGGCAGTTTTGCAGTTCTTCTGAAAAACCGGACCGGCGGATTCCTTGTCCGCTTGTACGACCGCAATTTTAAGCTGACCGGCGAACTTACGCGGTCGGGCTATGTGACCGATATCGCATACGGACCGGACGGGCGCTTTTTGATCTGCGAATGCGCGGAGGCGGACGGCGGCTTTACCGCGGCACTTTCTGTGTACAGTCCAGGCAGCGAGACGCTGGATTTTTCCGTTTCTTCCGATGGATTTCCGCTGCTTTGCGGCGGTTTTACAGAGGGATTTTATCTATTGCTGGATCATTCTTTGATTTTTTATTCTTCCGCGGGCGAAAAAAGCTTTTCCACGTCGTTTGGTACTTCGGATATCCTGCGTGCAAGCGCTTTTGCGGCGGGGATTTGCGTGTATACGCAGGAAAACGTTTCGGGGGCGGCGTGCGGTCTGTATGCGTTTTTTACGGATGGGACCAGCTTTGCTTTCCCGGCGGCGCGCGGGGCGCAGGATGTTTTGCTGGCGGAGTCGGGGCGCGTCTTTCTTTTGTATGATGGAAAACTAATGGCTTTCGATAAAACGGGCGGCCGGACGGAAGAAATTCCCACAGGCGGCCGGGCGCTGATTTCAGGCGGCGAAGATTCGGTGATCGTGTGTTTTGACGATTATGCAAAGTCTTTTACTGTAAAGTGAGGTTGTTATGTATTTTGCAATCGATTTGATTCTTGTCGCGCTGATGGCGGCTGTGATTTTCAACGCGGTGAGGCGCGGTTTTATCGTATCGGTGTTTCGGCTGCTTTCTACGGTTGTGTCTGTTGCGGCCGCGGCGATTTTTTATAAAGATCTGGGGCTTGTTTTTTACGATCATTTTGTGTATGATAAGATCAGCGGTTATCTTAGCGGTCTGATTGCGCGTGCGGCGGAAAATTCGGACGGTACGTTTGATCTGCATGCATTCTTTTCGGAGCTTCCCGAGAATATCCGAAACATAACAGACGTTTTCGGGGTGAATATTGATGCGCTGTTCGCCGAGTTTTTGGGCGCCGAGCATGCGACGGAGGGGGATGTTTTGGATCTTTCCGGCCGAATGGCTGAAAACATTGCCCGAACGGTTTCCAATATTCTGGCGTTTGCGGCCATCTTTTTTGCGGCGCTGATCGTTTTGAATCTTCTTTGCCTTATATTGGACAGCTTTGCTAAGCTCCCGGTTCTGCATGGGACGAATAAATTGCTTGGCCTGCTGTTTGGTGCGGCGGAGGCGCTGCTGATCGGGGTCATCATCTCCTATGTAATCGCGGCGCTCTGCAAGACTTATGGGACGATCGACGAGACGTTTGCCTACCGGGATGTGATCGACCGTACCTGCATCGCAAAATTTTTGTACGGCTTTTCGCCTTATAAGTACTGAAACTTCCGGCGCATGCAGGACTTTGGAGGTATAGAATGCAGAAAAAATATATTCCCAATATTTTATCCGTTATCCGGATGTGTTTGATTCCCGTGTTTGTCTGTTTGTTTTTTTGGGACTATCCGAAGCATATCTGGTATGCGGTGCTTGTATTCTTTATAGCGGGGGCGACCGATGTGGTCGACGGCTATTTGGCAAGAAAAAATAACTGGGTCAGCAATCTTGGAAAAGTGCTCGATCCGCTTGCGGATAAGCTGATGCAGTGCACTGTGCTGGTGTGTTTTTACATTAAACATATTATTCCCGTATGGCTTTTGGCGATTTATGTGGCGAAGGAACTGTTGATCTTAGTCGGTTCCATGTTCGTCTTTCGGCAAAAGAATATTGTGGTAAAAAGCAGTTTCTGCGGTAAGCTCGCGGTCTGCGTATTTTATGCCTCGATCGCGGCGCTTCTGCTGCTCGACGCGTTCGCCGCGCCGACGGACGCCCGGATATGGACGGTTGTAATCTGCGTAGTGATGATCGCTTTTGCGACCGGCGCGCTGGTGCAGTATTTCAGAAAGTACATCCGGGCGAATAAAACAAAGTGAGGTTCCTGAATGGAGATGTGTGCACGCTGCCACAAGCGAATGGCTGTGGTATTTATAACGAGGTTGGAAAACGGCGAATCCAAAAACGAGGGGATTTGCCTGAAATGTGCAAAAGAACTCGGTATCAAGCCAATCGACGATATTTTGAAAAAAATGGGTATCAGCAACGAGGAGTTCGATCAGATGACCGACGATGTTGACGGGTTTATGCAGGAGATGATTCCGGAGGAGGGCGCAGATTCCCCCGCCGCCGACAGCGGCGGCGCGCCCGCGATTGATTTTAATAAGTTGCTGCGCGGCAATCTTGGCGGCGCGCCGGGAACCGGCCCGCGGCGTGGCGCCAAGCAGGGGGAAACGCAAAAGCCGCCGAAAAGAAAATTTTTGGATACTTACTGTCAGAATATCACGGCTAAAGCGCGCGAGGGCAAGCTGGACCGGATCGTCGGACGCGAGCGCGAACTTGCGCGCGTGATCCAGATCCTTTGCCGCAGGCAAAAGAACAATCCCTGCTTGATCGGAGAGCCCGGCGTGGGCAAAACCGCCATTGCCGAGGCGCTGGCGCAGAAGATCGCTGTTGGCGAGGTTCCCTACCGGCTGAAAGAGGCCGAGGTGTATCTGGTAGACCTGACCGCGCTTGTGGCGGGGACGCAGTTCCGCGGGCAGTTCGAGTCGCGGATTCTAGGCTTGCTCAAAGAGGTTAAAGAGGCTGGAAATGTCATACTTGTCATTGACGAAGTGCATAATATTGTCGGCGCGGGCGATGCGGAGGGCAGTATGAACGCCGCCAATATATTAAAGCCTGCGCTGTCCCGCGGCGAGATTCAGGTGATCGGCGCGACGACGCTTTCCGAGTACCGGAAGTACATCGAAAAGGACAGCGCGCTGGAACGGCGTTTTCAGCCGGTCACGGTGAACGAGCCTTCGGTCGAGGAGAGCGTCAGGATGCTGGAAGGCATCAAGCATTATTATGAAGAATATCATGGAATCCGGATCCCGGACGGCGTGCTTTCGCTTGCGGTGACGCTTTCCGAGCGGTATATCACGGATCGGTATTTGCCGGACAAGGCGATCGATCTTTTAGACGAGGCGGCCTCTTACCGCGCACTGTCCAGCCGTGAACTCAATGAGCGGCTGGAGCTTTCCGACGAGCTTGAGCAGCTTGGCAAAGAGCAAGCCGCGCTTGAGGGCGCGCCTGAACGCGAGCAGGATGATTTGGAGGAAAAATACCGCCGGCTCGCCGATGTCCGTACGCGCGAACTTCGGGTGTCCGAGCGGCTGCGGGAACTGGAGCCCGCGTGTCTTGCGGTTGAACTGACCGCCGAGGATTTGGCGCGCGTGATTGAGATATGGACGGGCGTTCCCGCGACGGAGATCACCGAAAATGAATTTTATCGGATCGACCGGCTTGCCGGCCGTCTGAAAGAAAAGATCATCGGGCAGGACGAGGCGGTTGACGCGGTGGCGAAAGCCATCAAACGGAATCGTGCAGGCGTTTCCTATAAGAGAAAGCCGGTTTCGTTTATTTTTGCCGGTCCGACCGGGGTTGGGAAGACCGAGCTTGTCAAAACGCTGGCGGCGGATCTGTTTTCTTCGCCCGAGACGCTGATTCGCCTCGACATGTCCGAGTTTATGGAAAAGCACAGTGTTTCCAAAATTATCGGCGCGCCGCCTGGCTATGTCGGCTATGACGAGGCGGGGCAGTTGACCGAAAAAATCCGCCGCCGGCCGTACAGCGTGATTCTGTTCGACGAGATCGAAAAAGCGCATCCCGATGTGCTGAATATTCTGCTTCAGGTGCTGGACGACGGGCGGATTACCGACGCGCACGGCAAGGAAGTCAACTTTGAGAATACGCTGATCGTCATGACCACGAACGCGGGCTCGGATGCCGCGGCCGCGGTTTCCGGGTTTGCGGAACGGGCCGGCCTTGCCGCCAAGGATAAAACCGAAAAAGCGCTGCTTGGCTTTTTGCGCCCCGAGTTTATCAACCGGGTGGACGAGATCATCACGTTCAATTCGCTGACGCGCGAGGATTTCGCAAAAATCGCCGGTCTGATGCTCGGACAGCTGCGCGACGCGCTTGCAGCGAAAGAGATCACGCTGACCTATACCGAGGCCGCAACCAAGTTGATTGCCGAACAGTCTTATTCGGTCAAATTCGGCGCGCGAAATATGCGCCGGTTTATTCAGACGCATGTCGAGGATGCGCTTGCAGAAAAAATTATCGCAGGCTACAATGCGCGCGTCCGCATAGCCAAGCTGGATGCGGCCGGTGGGCAGCTTAGCATCGAATGTATTTAAATAGATAGGGAGTGTATAAAGTGATGGCGGAAACAGAAGAAAATCAGAGCGGCTGTACGCACGACTGCTCAAGCTGCGGCGCAGATTGTGCTTCAAGGAGCGGCGGCGCACCGGAATCTCTGCTTGAACCGCAGAATAAGCTCAGCGACATACGCCATGTGATCGGTGTGGTCAGCGGAAAAGGCGGCGTCGGCAAGTCGCTGGTGACCTCTTTGCTGGCGGTAGAAATGCAGCGCCGCGGGTATCGGACGGCTATTTTGGACGCGGATGTGACCGGTCCCTCCATTCCGAAAGCTTTTGGACTGCATCAGCGTGCGGAGGGGAGCGAAGACGGCATTTATCCCGTACAGACGAAAACAGGCATCGAGGTCATGTCCGTCAATCTGCTGCTTGAGGACGAAACCGCGCCCGTTGTATGGCGCGGTCCGGTGATTGCGGGGACGGTCAAACAGTTTTGGACGGACGTCGTCTGGAACGATGTGGATTATATGTTTGTGGATATGCCGCCCGGCACGGGCGACGTGCCGCTGACTGTATTTCAGAGTATTCCGCTGGACGGCATCGTGATTGTAAGTTCACCGCAGGAACTCGTCTCCATGATCGTCAAAAAAGCCGCCAATATGGCGGCGCTGATGAAGGTAAAGGTGCTGGGGCTGGTCGAAAATATGAGTTATGTGCTTTGCCCCGACTGCGGCAAAAAGCTGAATGTATTCGGAAAAAGTCATATTGATGAGACCGCCGCGGAATTCGGCTATGACGTCCTCGGCAGGCTGCCGCTCGATCATAGATTGGCCTCTCTTTGCGATAAAGGCGCGATCGAACTCGCGGAAAACGATTATTTGTCCGCTGCGGCGGATCAAATCGAAAAACTGCTGGGGTAAAAGCGCGCCTGCTGGGCGGGTGCCTGTGCGGATAAAACAGTGGGACTCCTTGCCGGAGTCCCACTGTTTTGACTATTTTTCTCCGCTTTTGTAAGCTTCGACTGCTTCCCGTAGACAGTCGAGAAACGCTTCCTCGCCAAAGGTATTGACTTTCCAAAATACTGCCTGACTGCCGCCCGCCGTGACGGCGCAAAGGCGGATCACACCGTCCTGCCCGGCGGCCAAGGTGAGGCTCAGGCTGACGCGGTTCCCGCCGGCAAAACTGTACCGTTCATACACGCGCATGGCGATTTGCACATCGCCGACCGTCCAGTCGCAGCCGTCCTCGTAACTCGCCGAAACGCTGCCGTTTAAGATTTCATATTCGATTTTGCATAAGAGCGCGTTTAAATTTCCTGTCAGTACGCAGGTGTATTTTGCCATGGTAACTCCTCCTTTGCACAGTATAACGCTGTTTCCATATCATTTTCGTACAGGTCGGTTCGATTGGACGTTTTTCAGCAAAAAAAAGGGCGGCTGTGCGCCGCCCGTAACTTGTCAAAAAAGCAACGGATATGCTTTTTGCGAAAAAACAGGATCATCAATCGTTTTTATTTTAAAGGGAGCGTCCTGCGGCGGAGCGCCGCCTTGATGCGCCCCACAAAGATAACCGTGTCAGGAAGACAGTTCGCGTCGGAGAAATTCCATCAGTTTTTTTTCTTCGCGCGACACTTTTACCTGAGACAATCCGAGGATTTCCGCGGTAGATTGCTGAGAGAGGTCGCGGTAGTAGCGCAGAATGACAATTTTGCGCCAGAGTTCGGGTAATTTGGACAGCGCTTCGGTTAAGGAGAGCTTTTCCAGCATTTTTTCCTGCTCGTCCTGTGAAAACAGCGTGCTCTCAAGCGTAAAGTTTTCTTCTTCTCCGAAAACTGGCTCGGACAGGGAAACGGCGGGGGATACCGCGCAGAGCGCTGCGGCTGCTTCTTCAGGGGAAACGCCGCAAGCCTTTGCGATATCGTCGATCCGCGGCGGGGTCCCGTTTTCGGCGGTGTACTGTTCTTTTGCGTGCATGAGCAGCGCGCCGAGTTTTTTCTGGGGGCGGCATACTTTGATTAGCCCGTCGTCACGCAAAAAACGCCGGATCTCTCCAAAAATTAGCGGCACCGCATAGGTGGAAAACACGCACCCGCGCGAAAGATCAAAGCTTTTGATCGCTTTCAGCATACCGATGGTGCCGATTTGGATCAGGTCTTCAAAATCGGTTCCACGGCCGCCGAATTTATGCGCGATGCTCTGGACAAGGCCCATGTTCAGCCGGATCAGTTCTTCAGTAGCGCGCTCATCCCCTGCCTGAGATTTCTGAATCAGCGCGGCATTTTCGGAATATTTTGCGTTGGTTTCGATTTCCATTCAATCAATTTCAAGGGGCGACAGCTTTTTCCAAAGCGTGACTTTGGTGTATTTTCCGACTGTCGAGCGCAGGGTCAGTTTGTCCATGAAGCTTTCCATGACCGCAAAGCCCATGCCGCTTCTTTCGCCGGTTTGATCTGTGGTGTAGAGCGGAGTTTTCACCAGTTCGGTGTCCTCGATGCCGCAGCCCTTGTCCTTTATTTCAATTTGAATTTTACGCGTATCAAAAATTTTGACCGTTATGTAAATTTCACCGGGCTTTTCGCGATATGCATGCACAATGCAGTTGGTGACTGCTTCGGAAACCGAACATTTGATATCCGCCAATTCTTCGATGGTCGGATTCAACTGTGCGCAAAAGGCGCTGACGATCGCACGCGCCGCGCTTTCATTGATCGAGAGCGCGGGCAGCGTTACGGACAGCTTATTTGTACATTTACTTCTCATTGTCTGAACCTCCGACGTTTTGATATTCAATGGGAATCATGCGGTTTAAGCCGGAAAGCTCTATGATCCTTGCGACGCGCGGTGCAGGGTTTTTCAGCACGAGCGCCGCGCCGATTTTTTCCGCTGTGGCGTGCCGGCCCATGATGATTCCAAGTCCCGAACTGTCCATAAAATCCACTTTGGACAGGTCAAGCTCCACTTTTTTTGGCCGGGATGCGCAGATCAATTCATCGAGCTCGTCTCTGAGTCCCGCCGCGCCGTGATGGTCGATTTCTCCTAGAACTGCGGCGCGGAGAATATCTCCGCTTTTTTCGGAGACGACACGGGTATTTTTGTGTATCATATTTTAAACCTCCGTGTTTTTCTCAATTTTAGCACCGGGCGGCGTCGAAAGTTGTAAATCCGGTGTAAGAATCTAAAAATAGTTGAAAAAGTATTCCATGTGTGCTAAAATAAGAGCGATCTGGCAAGATGTCCCTTTGCTGAATCCGGCGGCGGGGCTGTTTTCCTTTTCCGGCGGCAGATCCGCCGTTTAACGTTTGTGGGGCAAGGCCCAAAATGGAAAGGTGCTTATGAAAAAATTCGTTTGTTTTATGCTTTGTGCGCTTTTTTGCTTTTCTTTTACATCCTGCGGGGAAAAAACGCCGCCTGTTTCCGGCTCGGATGATTCCGCGCGGACGACCGAGGCGACGCTTGCGCCCGTTACGCTCAATACGTCCGGCACTTCTTTAACGCCGTCCGGCGAAGAAACGCGCATTCGCATGGCTGCGGCGGGGGATAATATTCCGCACGATTCGGTTGTGGCGACGGCCTCTACGCTTGCATCGGGCGCCCAAAAATATAATTTTTCGGAGATTTTTTCAGGGATTCGGGAACTGATCTCTTCAGCGGACATTGCTTTTGTCAATCAGGAATCGCCGGTCGGCGGCACGGATCTCGGCATTTCGGGCTATCCGAATTTCAATGCGCCGAAAGAGATGGTCGAGGCGCTGATCGATACGGGGTTTGATGTATTCAATATCGCCAATAACCATATGCTCGATAAAGGGGCAACGGGTTATATCAACACCATCGAATATTTTAATTCTCTTCCGGTTACGATGATCGGTGGGTATACCAAAAAGGATTATGACACGGTGCGTATCGTCGAGCATTCGGGCGTGAAGATCGCTTTTCTCAGCTATACGACGCTGGTCAATTATGCGCATGCGAACGATCTGCCCGCTTCGAGCGAATATTTGATTCCCTATGCGGATACGAATGATATTACCCGGCAGGTTGGACTAGCCAAACAGCAGGCCGACGTGGTGATTGTGTCTTTTCACTGGGGAACGGAAGATGAATTCGGCGTGACGTCCGAACAGTCAAAATATGCTTCGCTCTGCGCCGATTTGGGTGTGGACGTCGTTTTAGGGCATCATCCGCATGTCGTGGGCGGGGTGGAGTATCTGACCGGCGAGAGCGGGAATCAAACGCTTGTGGCGTATTCGCTCGGCAATCTGTGTTCGACCATGCTATACGGAAAGAACATGGTCGGAGAGATTTTAACTTTTGATATTGTTCGGGATGCCGACGGCGCGATCCATATTGAAAACGCGCTGGTTAATCCGGTCATCAGCCATTATAAGACTGATACGTCCAAAAAAGACTCACAGGGGCTAGCCGTCCGCTATGATGTGCGTCTGTATCTGATGGAGGATTATACGGAGGCGCTGGCGAAAGAGCACGGCGCGAATAACTGGGGCTCCTTTACCTTTGATACGCTGAAAAAGTATATAACCGATTATACGGATGATGCGTTTTTACCGGAATTTTTGAAATAAGCGGCCGCGGCATGGCGGTTTTGTGGTTTTCAGACAGACAGCCTGAAATTTGAGAGCGGGTGATTTGCTATGAGAGAGAAATCCGGCGTGAAAAAAGTGCACAAAGCGCTGACGCTTGCAGCCGCCTGCGTTCTGATGATTATGGCGCTGCCGCTTACCGCTTATGCCGATATGGGCCCCAAGCCCTCCGTGCAGATTTCGTTTACCGGAATCGCAGGAGAGACATACTATGGCACGCTCCTGTCAGAATCCATGTCTACCGGTCCGGCCTCAGCGTGGGACGGCACAGAGGCGGACGCGCGTTATCCGGACGGCGAATACGAGATCTGGAAGGCGTTTACACAGTATGAGGACACGGACGGCTTTTATTTTTTGCAGGTATGGTGGGATTGTTCGGAAACCGGCGAGTTGAAGTGGACGTATTATCCGCCTTCAACCTTTAAAGTTTTGCTGTATTTTCCAAATAGCGGCGATTTTTATGTTAGCCCAATCTATACGCGCTATGCTTTTGACAGTTATTTCACCGTCGATTTGGCCGGGCGTCAGAATGGTGGCCTGATCGCGGAAAAAAGCTATGATTATACCTTAGAAATTGTTTCTTTTGCGGCGCGCACTGTCCTTACCGTTTTGCTGGAACTGGGGATCGCATGGCTTTTTGGATACCGGGAGAAAAGGCTGTTTTCCTTTCTTGTGCCTGTCAATGTGATTACGCAGATTCTGCTGAACGTGCTGCTGAATATCATAAATTACAATTCCGGTTCCATGGTTTTCACTTTCAGCTATCTTTTAATTGAAATCGCCGTTTTTGTGATCGAGGCCGTGCTTTATGCGCTGCTGCTGCAAAGGTACAGCGCCGAACCGCAAAATCGGGGGAAGGCGGTTTGTTATGCGCTGATTTCCAACGCGGCTTCTTTTGCCGCCGGATTTTGGATTGCGCACTGGATTCCCGGCATTTTCTGAAAACGGTTTTTGCGCTTTGCTGTGCGCTTGCCGGGGTATATGTTGCACGGAACGTCCGGGATAACATTTTTTCGGCCCCAATGGGGCCGTTTGAGTCTGTTGAAAAAGTATTTTGCAAAAACAAAACACTATAAAAGTTGTGTAAAAAAGCCGGCTTTGCCGGCTTTTTTACACCTTGTGGCCGCGCGAGTGCCGCGTAAGCGGCACGAAGACGCGAGTGAACGCGGTCTTTTCTATCGAAAAACGGAGTTTTTCGATAGTCTCATACGACCCAAAATGGGGCCGTTTTTTTAAACTTCTTCGCGGATGCGCATAAAATAACAGTAGCTAACGGAGGAGTTATTATGTGTTCAATTTGCGGAATTATTGATTTAAAAAATGAAAACGTTCCGGATGAAGCGCTGCTTCAGACGATGGGCGGGACAATGGCGCGCCGCGGCCCGGATTCCACCGGTACAGCGATTTTTCCCGGCGTTGGATTTCATCATAATCGCCTGGCGGTCATTGATATTGAGAACGGCAAGCAGCCGATGTGCAGAAGTTATCGCGGAAAGCAATATACCATCGCCTATAACGGAGAAATCTACAATGCGCCCGAACTGCGCATCGATTTAACAGCGCGCGGCGCGAGTTTTGAGACCAACTGCGATACCGAGGTCGTGCTGTGGGCATACATATTGTATGGGGATGAATGCGCGTCGCATCTGAATGGTATTTTTGCGTTTGCGGTTTATGACGAGGCGCAGCGACGGGTGTTTCTTGCGCGCGACCGGTTTGGCGTGAAGCCTTTGTTTTACACGCGCGCTGGGGACGCGCTTTTATTTGCGTCGGAGATCAAAGCGCTGCTCGCGCATCCGGATGTGCGTCCGGTGCTCTCGCGCGAACAGTTTTTTGAGCTTTGGTTTCTGGCGCCGGTAAAAATGCCGGGCAGCGGCGTATTCCGGGATATTTTTGAACTTTGCGGCGGCGAATATATGGTTGTGGACGCTGACGGCGCCCGGATCAGCCGGTACTGGTCCCTTCACGCCCGGCCGTTTGACGGCTGCGGGGCGGATGCCGTACGGCGGGTGCGTGAGCTTGTAGAGGACGCCATGCGCCGGCAGCTTGTCAGCGATGTGCCGCTTTGCACCTTTTTGTCCGGGGGGCTTGATTCTTCGGTTCTCAGCGCCATCGGCGCGGCAGCTTACCGGGAGCAGGGAGAGACGCTTTCGACCTATTCTTTCGAGTATGAAGGCAATCGGGAAAACTTCCATCAGTCTCTGTTTCAACCACAGGGAGACGACGAGTATGCAAGATGGCTGGGGCAATGGCTGAAAACCGATCATACGGTGCTGACCGCGCCGACAGAGGAGGTCGCCAGATGTCTTGAAGCGGCCACGGCGGCGCGCGATATGCCCGGGCAGGCGGACGTCGATTCTTCGCTGCTGTATTTTTGCCGGCGGGTGAAAGCGCGGCATACGGTTGCCATTTCCGGCGAGTGTTCGGATGAAATTTTCGGCGGTTATCCGTGGTTTTACCGTCCGGAAATGCTGTATCGGGATTTCTTTCCGTGGATCCATGATCCGTATGCGCGTATACGGCTGCTGAAGCACGGACTTTTGGATCCGGACGAGGGATACGCTTATATTTCAGGGCTGTATAAAAAATGGTTGGCGGGGTGCGATACGCTGGAGGATGATAGTGACAGCATGCGGCAGTCCCGGATTGCTACGCATCTTTCCACAGGCTTTTTCATGACTTCGCTTTTGGAAAGAAAGGACCGCATGAGCATGTATTCTTCGCTCGAGGTGCGCGTTCCCTTTGCAGATCATCGAATTTTGGAATATGTCTATAACGTTCCGTGGGAGATCAAATTTGAAAATCAGGTGGAAAAAGCACTTTTGCGCAATGCAATGCAGGATGTTCTGCCCGAAAAAATTCTGCACCGCAAGAAAAGTCCGTATCCGAAGACGCACAATCCGGCGTATGAGCAGGAAGTTCTCGATATGCTGCGCCGGCGTCTTGCCTCTCCCTGCGGGATTTTGGCGCAGATCATGGATACGGAGGCATTTGACCGAATGCTGGCGAGCGACAGCGAGACCTGGTTTGGACAGCTTATGTCCCGCCCACAGCTGCTTGCCTGGCTGTATCAATTTGATTATTTCTGCGAACTTTATAAAGTTGAATTTGAGGATATCTGAATGCTGAAAGCGCGTCGAGTTATGGC
Source organism: uncultured Eubacteriales bacterium (assembly GCA_958352145.1). Lineage (GTDB taxonomy): Bacteria > Bacillota > Clostridia > Oscillospirales > CAG-272 > UMGS902. The sequence continues at coordinate 3,965 of CATWNM010000009.1, read as the reverse complement.
GGCAGCGGATGTATATAGAGACGGCGTGCCTTTTGCGGAAAGTTGCTTTCCGCAAAAGGCACGCCTTTGTGTTTGGCAGCGAACAATAGGCGGGGATGGAGGAGACACGATTTTGCCACAGAGTATTGACAGGGGTTGGAATGTGTGGTAAAATATGGATAAAAAGCCGCAGTTGAAGTATTTGAGCGTCAGCGCAGTATATACGCCGTTATGAACCCAAACAACGATGAACAATTTACGATCGCAGACTGCGGCAAATATTACCGGTGCAGGGCAGTCGGAGAAAGACTGATCCTGCGCTTTTTTGACCTTGGCAATCGGTAGCCCCGGACAATAGAGCAAACAGGAGACAGGAAAAATGAAGGAAAGATACAGCAAATGGCAGCGAGGGATAGGACTTCTGCTGAGCGTGGCCATGTTGACGGCAACGGGAACATTTACGATTTTGGCGGAAGAAGCCGCGGAATATATGGCGGAAAGAATGCAGGAACACGGCGCAGGGCTCGGGGAGCGGCCGGAGGAAGCGGAAGCCGGGAAAGCGGAAATGTTGAATCCGGAAGCCGGCGAAAGCGGGGCGCCGCAGACGCCGGAGCAAACAGAAGCGGCGGCGGTGCAGAGCGCGAGCGGAGATGAGGAAGAAGATGAATTCCAAATCACAGCGGTATCGCAGCCCTTTGACGTGCGGATCGACGAGCGGGAGCGGGTCCAACTGAATACGGGTGCATTGCAGTATACGGAATCACTGGTGACGATACCGGGCGTAAACGGGAACGATATCGACCTGCGTGTGGAATACAATTCGGCCGACAGCTATTTGGATCAGTATGGGTATTGTGTACCGGGATCAGAAGTGTTCTATCGATGCACGTATACGAGTGTGGTCTATGTAACGGGTTGGAACGGCGAGGAGGTTCGGGTCGAGGAACGCGCCGACGCGAGCGAACACTATACTGAAATGGATCAAGCGATGGAATGTATAGGGGCGCTGGAAGAACGGGAAGGAGAAACAGTTGTATTGAATCCTCCATATGTGGACGAAGTACAGCATAGAGAGGTTTTGAGCAATACCCGAACTATACGCTGGGTGGAGAATCCGTATCTTGTGCTGGAGAGCACACAGAGCAACCCGAACATTCCGCAGGAAAGCTATACATTTTCATCGCAGGGATATAGCGGGGAACTATTCAAGACAGGCACATCCGAGGTGTCGGGGACAGAAGCTGCTGCGGACGGGACGTACAGCGACGGGCGGACGATCTGGAAGCGGACGTGGGTGGAGGAGACGGCGTTTGAGGGAACGATCCGAGCGACCTTTTACGTCGGAAATGCAACATTTTTGAATGTGGCGATTGAAACGGCTAACAATACGGTATTTTATGGCAGGGACAAAACGCAGACATATAACGAAAAGCGGTATAATATCGGAGCGGGGTGGTCGTTCAATATTCCGTCGATAGAAAATTGGATAACCGACCGTTTGGTACTGCCGGACAAAGGGAGTTATACGATCTACGGAAACGACATCGACGGCTATCTGCTGAAAGATATGGCGCTGAGTATGGACCAGACATACAGCAACGGGCAGTTTGACGCTTATAAAAAGCTGAGCTTTGCCGACGGGACGGCCTACTACTTCAACGCCGAAGGACTTCTGATTGCGGAGGTTGACCGTTTTGGGAACACAGTCACATATAAGTATGCGCAGGTGGAGGACGAATGGCGTCCGTCGGAAATCATCGATACGGCGGGGCGGAGCACGACGATCACTTATGCGGAGACGGCGACGGGGAAAACCGTGACGGTGACGGCGCCGGACGGGAGCGAGACTGTGCTGCATATCCGCGCGCTGGAGAGCGAGGACTATGGAGAGAACAATTATGTTCTGGATAAGATCGTGTACCCGGATGGAGAAACGACGTCGTTCCGGTATGCGCTGAGCGAGGGGACGTATAGTTTCAGCTATACCAGCGGGGGCGACGGGATCTGCTATGCGCTGCTTGAGGCGGTGGAGTATGATACCGGCGCGCAGCTGCGTTATGCATACGCGCTGCGGGATGTAGAACTGCGCGCGAGAAGATGGCAGGGACATTTGAACATATACCGCCTGACGGAGCGGTACGCGCTGGAGAATGCGGCGGACAATCGGATAGAGGGGTATACTGCGTACACATATACCGACGACTACAGCATGGGAAAGAGCTATAGTACGAAAGTGAGCAGGCGGATGCCGAACGGAGAAACGGTATCGGATAAGTATACGTTCAGCAGTAAGCATTTGTGTACGCAGCAGGAGACGTACGACGGGAACACGCTGAAACAGCGTGTGAGTACATCCTATGATACGTATGAACTGCCGAGCGGGATCACAACGACGAGGTACGGCACGACATTCATGGCGGTGACGGAAACGTATACGCACGACGAGTACGGCAATACGCTGACGTATACTCCGCCGAAAGGGTACGCAAACCCATCAAGTACAGAGTACCGCACGACGTATACGTATGACGGGACCTATCAGCTGCCGCTGAGCGTGGAATACAGGCAGGACAGCAGAACCACGGTGAAAATAACCAACACGCTGACGGAGGATAAGAAAAACATCGCGGAGACCTGCGTGTATACCAAGGGGGTCCTGCAATCGAGAACGGCATATACATACGACAGCGCGGGCCGGGTGCTGACGAAAAGCGAGTATCCAAGTGTGAATGTAACAAACGCGGCGGGAATCACCACGAGCTATACATACAGCGGAGCGAACCTTGCGTCGCAGACCATAACGGGGATGCAGGACGCGGAGGGTTTTGCCATAGCGAATCTTGCGCAATCGTATACGTATGACACGATGGGGAGGGTGGTGACGGCCACGGACGGAAACGGCAATGTGACGGCGACGGGATATGACAACCGCGGGCGCGTGACTATGGTTACCAAGCCGGACGAGAGCGTGACTGCGTATGCGTATGACACCGGGGCGAATACGACGGTAGTGACGGAGAGCGGCCGTGAAGCGGTGGTATACGACTATGACGGACTTGGGCGGCTTCAGGCGGTGTACTATGCCTCAGGAGATTTGCAGAAAGAATACTACTATGACGAACAGGGACGAGTGACGGCGGAAGCGACGGGACGAGGGAGCAGCGCGGCGAGTACGGTATACTATACGTATGATCTGTTTGACCGGGTGATCGAAAAAGCGGTATATGACCGGACGAACAGCGTTGTATACCGCGAGACCAGTGAATATGACGACGCCTACACAAGGAAGCTGCTGCGGGTGACAAAAACGATCGAGGGGGACGCCTATGCGGAAGCGGTCGTCACGATAACGGACATAAACGAATCTGGGGAGATTGTCCGGGAGGAAACCGGCGGGGCAGCTACAAAGTATGAATATGATTATGTAGGGAACCTTGTGCGCAGCTACTATACCATACCCGTAGAGGACGAAATTCCGGAGGACGATATCGTGCCGGAGGATGTGGTAGTGACCACCGGCAGCTATACCTATGACTATCGGGGAAATGTGCTGACGGAGACGCACGACGGATACAACAAGCGAATCTGCACCTATGACGGACTGGGGCGAAAGGTGAGCGAGTGCGACTACAGGGGCAATGTGACAACCTATGCGTATGATAACGCGGGACGGCTGATATGGATAGTGACGCCGGTGAGCGAGGCGGCTAGTGCGATTACGCGGTATTTCTATGACGGAAACGGGAATATCATAAAAGAAAAGCGGTCGGCGCAGGCAGATACGGACGAGATACCGGTGATGCGACAGATCGAATACAGCTACGACAGCATGAATCGTCTGACCGATATCGCGCAGAAAGTGAATGTACAGAAAACGGAATACACGCACTATGCATACAATGCGGCGGGCGACCGGACAGACATGATGACCGGACTGAGCGCGTCCTGGCAGGCGGCGCTCGACTCGTCGGGGTACAGCCATACGC
>CATWNM010000008.1 GCA_958352145.1 uncultured Eubacteriales bacterium | reverse complement strand
CGAAACTCAAGCGGTACATCAGAGCCTGCCACGGCGCATAAAGCGTACCGAAAGCAAGTCCAAACAACGCACAAACCACCGAATAAAGAATCGCAGCGCGCGCGACAGGCAACCGGCGCGGCAGTAAAAGCGTAATCAGCCAATATAGCGGGAATATATAATAATACGGCACAATCCAAGTAAATCCGCCGGTCACCGCCGTATCCATCGCGAGATAAACAAAAATCGGAAAGACGGCTTTCCTTCGGTATACAATCGTATAAACCATGACCAGCATCGTCAGCGGATGCACGTTCGGGATCCATTCCGTCAGCTTTTTCCCGGCGAACATCATCGCGCCAAGCAAGGCGAACACGGCAATGTCATGCGCCGTGCACCGACGCCGCCCCGTCATTTCTCTATACGAAATTCTACCGACGAAACCTCGCCGGTCTTCACACTGTCAACGCCGACCATAGACATCTCGCCGTCAACATACAACGCCCAATATGTACCGTCTTTGTCATAATCAGCTACAACGCCGCACACGCTCTTTACATACAAACCGAACTCGCTCTCTTCACCGTCGATCAAATCGAGCGCAAGCAGCGCTTCGCCAACCGTCCCGGCATCGGTAGACACATGGTAAGCCTGGCTTGTCCCATCTGCAAATACCGCTGTAAAATCAAAGCTATACGCGCCCTCGCCGATAGATTCAGACACCGGAGCAGGCGTACTGAATCCGCCAAAATCCTCGCCCGGCGCGCTTTCTCCGCATCCTGCAAACGCCGATGCCGCAATCAGCGTCAAAAGCAAAAGTAAAGCAACTTTTTCAAAAAAACGTTCTTTTCTCATACCACACACTCCAAAAAATTTTTTCCGCCGCAGTTTCTTCTTTGAAAGGCGCTCGCTAAAAACCGCGTTTGGCGACGAGTATTCCGACTCGTTTCAATTCAATATGCATTCAGACCTTTTGATCGATGAATGCGCTCTGCAAAAGCGCATATGGCATGGCGCCCGTTTTCATTACAGCGACATGCCGGATCCGGAATTTTCATACGATTCCTTTTTGTCGGCTATAAACTTTTCACCATAGCCCAAATACATTATTTCCGTATTTGGCCCTCGATCTCGCGCAAACCCTCATCGAAAATCGACCAATCCGGATGCCAGCGAAAGTTTTCCAACCGAAAAGCGCACGGCCATGCGGGCAGCCACTGCGACGGAGAAAAACTGCTGACGCCATACCTTCCCCAACGGGTATGAAAAATCGCTTCATCCTGGGAACCGGCAGGACGAATCCGGCCATTGATAAATTGTGTGCCATCCGATACACACTGACAGGCATTGCACCAGAACGCAAGCGCACGTTCCCGCCACTGCCGGCGTCCGGTCAATTCATACAGTTTGAGAAAAGACAGCACATCGCGCAGCGCATACTGATCCAAAGCTTGATGTGCAGTAGACACCGATGTAGAGCCGAACGTATCATACCCCATCTTTCCAATCAACGAATCTTTGGGATAATGAACGGTAAAATGCATCATCCATGTGCAGAGATACCATGCAACTTTTTCCGCCGCTTCAAGATATTTCTTTTCAGCCGTCACCGCATACAGTTCGAGCGCATCCCGAAGAAGCGGACTGGCAGATTCTTTGTCAATGCAGTATGTGTCCAGTGCGCCCGCCGTAGTAAAGCCGTCGCGCGCAAGCGAACCGTAATAAAAATCAAAGGCTTGTACAGCGCTGACCAGATATTTTGCCTCGCCGCTTACACGATATGCATCGACCATGGGCAAAATCAAAAATGCACCGACTGTCCCATTTCGCACAACAACATTTCCATCTGCATCCCATGCCTTGGCATATTCGCCGTTTTCACTCTGCGTTTTTATGGCAAGATCGCAGGCAGAATAAGCAGCGCGCAAATATTCCGGCTTATCAATCCCAATTTCCTTTAAAAGCCTATACGCTTCAAAATATCCTACGGCTCCAGTCCCGACATTGCATGCATTGGTTGTTGTCCGCTTTTTGGCTTTGCTTTTGATAAAAGGTTTGCCCTCGGCCTCGGCAGCAAGCCGTTTTTCATACAAGCCTTTGAGTGTTTCATACATCCCTTCACCCATTTCCCATGGATCAGGCTTTTCAATGGCTTCAAGACGGCGGAGATACGCATAATCATACTCAAGCCTTGACGCAAAATGACCTGCAGGAAAACTGCCGAATTTTATCCAACTGTCATGCGCCTCAAGCGCCATATCAAGATTTTCCTTGTCACCGTTTTGCATATAATCCCAGATAAATGCATTAGCAAGCGAAGCGCTCTGCCCTACCCAGCCCACTTCATAACGATGTTCGGTCTTTTTATAGGCGGTCACGCCGAGGTGCCACTGTGCGCCGTTTGTAAAAGCTGCAAATCCATTTTTCTCGCGCTCAAACAAGTATCTTCCATAAGCGATGGAAAGACGATATAATTCCTTGGCACTCATAGGCGGCACAATCGGATGCGCATAATAGCGCCATGCAAAATCCAGCAGGTGTCCATAGCGATGCTTGCTTCCATCGGAAGGAACAGCGAGCAATATCCCATGAAAATCGCATCTTGGCTCCATGCTTCCAACAAAAGGCTCTCCCCAAAAATGGCGCTGGAGCGTTTTAGGTCCCTCTTCCTCCGGGAAAATCAGTACATGACGTTCGCCTTCGTCAGTTTTATACAACGAACACGCGCTGCTGTCCTCCGCCTCCGCCATAAGCGCTATACTGATCTGATCGTTCTCGCTATATGTACAGGATGGAATGGTCACGCGGTGAGAAGCATATGTCCAAGGCTTGCCCTCAAAACTGTCCCCAACGTATTCGGGCGTAGAGCCCCAACCGTTGCCGTTGTAGCTTACCGCAGGCACCATCGTAAACGTCGGTTCGCCCAAAAGCACAACTTCCAGCTTCATATGATCGGTTGGCGCATCCGTATGACGATGCCACGCCCATGCGCCCTCCTCAATCTTTGTAAAGCTGTCCGTCGCACCCTCATACGGCAGGATTTTCGCCAAAACGCTGCCTCTGTTACATATTGCATAGCCGTCCTCTGTACGGATTATATCAGTCATTTTCCTATCTGTCTCCCTATTCTGAATTCTGATTACATGTTAAAAGCCCGCCCGCAAAAGCGGCAACATTCCCCGGGAAATATCCAGGATTCACACGATTTGCTGAGTCCCCTTTCAAAATACGTATAATATTTTTTCGCATTTATTATAGATTACAATAAAAATTACAAAAAAGCAAGTGAAAAGTTATGCCATCTTGATCATTTATACTTTTTCTTAAAATATATTGGGCTCAAAATTTACACAAAGTCGCACAACCAAAAAGCTACGGCATACCATCAGCACGCCATAGCTCCAAATTCGATTTTTGCCTCAATCTCTCTTCTTTGTATCCCCGCTGCAAAATTTGCAGTCTTTACAGCAACCGCAACATTTCCCCCTGCGAAAATCCCGAAAAACGGAACGGACCGCAAGTACAAGTCCGACCACAATACCTGCAAGCAAAATGCAATCCAACACAGTCATACAAAAAAGCCCTCCGATCAATAATATACGGCCAAAGCGTAGATCGATGCGGTCATACACTGCATAACGATGCCAAGTATCTGCCACGTTGAACCAAGTTTCCTGCGAATGGTAGGCGACGGCAGCCACGCAGAGTGTAGTTAAAAGTAATATCAAAAATCTGATCGAGGAAAGCGAAGAGAACAAAACGGAAAGCACGCCGGATAGCGCTTCGTTTCTACGCCGAGCAGCACACTATTCGCCAAAAACAATCGGCGCAATTCATTTTCCAATCAGCGCAAACAGGCTGTCCGCGCTGTCCGAAACAACGTTCAGACGGGTGTATCAAACGTCTGTAAAAACATATGGCAACCGTACAGCAAATATAACGGTAAAAGCTTACTGTAAAAAATCTTTTGCCTTATCCCCCAGGAGCGGTCCGACGCCCTTTGCCGCAATTCCACCGCAAGCGGGGACAGGCGTAGTGTGCAAATTGGTATTTTCGCAACCTTATTCCGGTAAAGCGTAGTTTTTCAGCAAAATCCTGATCGCCCTCGCTCGGCTTTGAATCGCAAAAACGAGCCGAAACGCATGCGCCGGCGTTGTTTCTTCTCCGCAGTCCGCAGCGCCGCGCTAACCAGTCCCGAAACGTCTTCAATATTCGCGGCATCACGCAAAAACTGTTCTGTCAACTATCTCTAAAAGAAAACGGTCGAAAATCCAACGTTGGTTTGATATAATGGCCTTAACTTTTTTCATGCTTTCCGCCGTTTTGATCCAGCATGTCCTCCGGTATGCCGTCCCATAAATATCCCGGTTTAAAAATAGAATACGCGATTTCCACAGACTCCATCAAAGGCGAGTTGTCCTCTGAAAATCTGCCGACTGCCCCCTTCAGATACTCTTCCACGGTGTCGCAACACACCCATCTTCTCTCTAAGCGCTCCGCAACTTCACCGGTAACGCAGCTTCCGCCGAAAGGATCGATAACCAGATCGTTTCTGTCCGTACACATCCTGATGAAATACTCAGGCAGCGCGCCGGGAAATCTGGCCGGATGCGGATCCAACTTATGCTCTACGCAGTAATTCAAATAGTGGGAATTAGACTCCGTATTCGGCAGAGCCAACAAATTCGGGGGAATGCTACCTTTATGCGGCGTCATAAAATTTCCGCTGATATTATGGCCGCTCGGCCGCAACTTGGCCTTGTACCCCGTGGTCAAAAGATTCGTCATGCTTTTACTGTATGGCTGCAGCACCCTCTGATTCGAAGCTTTTGGATACGGCGTCTTGGACAGCCACCATACCGGTTCGACTGAGTCTTTGACCCGGATTTTTCGAATCGTACACCACTCGGCCGGGTTGGGCAGTTTGCTCGGATTCCAAAAATACAATTCTTGCGCCAAGTGGAACCCGCACTCTTCGCAAAGCATAATCAATATTTTAAAATGATAAAGGCTTCGGGTGGGCTCGCCTTTATTCCACGAGCCGCCGATATTCAGCACAAAGCTCCCATTGTCAGCAAGCACCCGATAAAATTCTTCCGCAAAAGGGCGAAACCAATCCAAATAGGCGTCGCTGTTCTCGTTTCCATACTTTTTCTTTTTAATCAACGCATAAGGAGGCGAAGTAACGATCAAATTGACCGATTTGTCACCGACATTCTTTAAATACTCCAGGCAATTTCCCCAATATATTTTCCCTTTGGCCGTTTCAAAATAAGTTTCCACCGCTCGGACTCCTCATAGATCAAGCTTTTTTAACTGCATGGCTTTTTTTGTCTCACGTTCGAATATGTCGACGATCGAAACCGGGTCTGCCGCGACCCGGTCAATATCGGATCTTTCGACGAAAAGAATGCTGAGATTCGTGTGCCACATAACATGATTGGCATACTTTTTCGCTTCAGCAGAAACGCTTCCCGTCGTAATTATCACAATGATATTGGAATATAGCATCTGGGTAAGCCCAACTTCTTTCGCCACATGATCGAGCGCCACATGATCTGTATTTTTACATTGTATCTGCCAGCGCAGGTATACCGGCCGCAAACTCTGGAACAACAAATCTACCTCGCTTCCGCCGGTTGCCTCCGCTCGTATTCTCGTGGCGACATAATCCAATCCAACAATCCGCAGAAGCTTAAAAGCCAAAGCCTCGAGCGCTAAACCGGATATAAAGGTATTTTTGGATTGAATGTCGATTAAAATTTCCGGAATGCTTTTGGTCAACAGTTCGATCAGTTTGGGATCGGTCTGCGCTTCCAGTTGCTGAATGAAAGGCTGCAATAATTCGATCTTGGCTTTTTCCGTCGGCCGGCAATAATGCGGTTTTGCACCGCGGCCGACCGTGGCTTTTTCTGTCTCGATATAGCCCGCAGCCTCAAGCGGCGACAAAATACTTTTGGGAAGCGTCTTTTCGGGGTAAGAAATCCCGTAGGCCACGCTTGCTAAACGTGCTATCCGACTGGAAATTTGAAAATCTCCCACACCGGTATTCAACAATGAGAGCAAAAAATATCTCTGCGCTTTTGTCAGGGAACGAAGCGCCTGCATATCGTCCCCACTGCCCAATATTTCCTGAATTCGATCATGATTAATATTCCACTTTGAAGAAAATACCCCGGCTTTTTCCAACCACAGTCGCATGATGCTTGGATGCTTCCCTGCAGCCGGATAAGTGATTCCCCGTATTTCAAGCTCAGGCTTCAAGGTCTCAAGCGTAACCTTTTGAAGCGAGGTCTGCATGTCCAAGATACATTGAACAAACGCCATACCATTGAGATTGAGTAAAATATGTTTTGCAAGAGACTCATACATCTTTTCCGCATGCGTTCTATACGCGTAAAGTTCCGCGCCAAAATTCGTAAAATTGCAGGCATCATCGATAATCCCGTAGTTTTTCAAGCCCAAACGGCAGTTCATCGCCAGTTTTTTCCGATTTTCTGCATTGCCGTGCCCGTGCGCTGAAAAGAAACGAACAAGGATCGCCGCTTCCACAGCATCCCGCTTGCCCTCATTTTCTTTGCAGATCTCCAAAACCTCGGAAAGATCTATTTGATTTGGACTGAATTCTGATCCAAAGGGCAAATCAACCATTTGATCACCTCTTGTATAATTAAGCTGTAATAATTACAGCTTAATTATACAAATCAACACGATAATTGTCAACCGTTATTTTTAAATTATAACGAAGATAAACAAATGTTGCAACTTCTCATATATCAGACAAGTACCTGTTTTAAAACGACTGTCCTTTCTTACCTGTTTAAAAGTAAAAGGGATTTTTGCATTTTTTCACTGCAAAGAAAAACGGGCAATCTTACGATTGTCCGTTTAACTGGTCTGAGTGACACGACTTGAACGTGCGGCCTCTACCACCCCAAGGTAGCGCGCTACCAACTGCGCCACACCCAGATTTTCGACCTAATTATTATAGCACAGCTTTTCCCTGCCGTCAAGTATAATTTTCATTTTTTCCGCGCAGAAGCAAAATCCCCAAAATCGCAAATGAACTGTGTCACAACACACACTACTTGATTTTTTTTTAAAAATAGTGTATGATAAAGAATCATGCTTTGGCATACCGTGCGGAGACAAATCCGAAAACGCCTGCATAAAAATTACATCCGAACGGCCGGTATACGAACTGCGTGGCGATATGTGAAAGGAGTGGATTGAATTTTGAAAAAAGTGGGAAACCGCCTGCTCGGCACAGCGTCGCTAATGGTTCTGCTGACGCTGCTTGCTAAACTGCTCGGTATGCTGCGCGACATTCTGCTGGCAAACAATTTCGGCACTTCCATGCCGGCGGTCGCCTACGAAGCAGCCAGCCGCCTTCCAATCACACTGTTTGATTTTGCACTCGGAGGCGTTGTCACGGCCGCTTTTATCCCGATATTCAACGAGCTTTTGGTCAAAGACGGCAAAACGACCGCCTTTGATTTTGCAAACCGGTACTTTAACTTAATTCTCCTTATTACAACAGCCATGACGCTGCTCGGCGTCCTTTTTTCCGAGCCGCTCGTCTCTTTTCTGGCGCCGCAAATCAATGTGCAGACAAAGGAACTCGCGGCTGCCCTCAGCCGCATCATGTTTCCCATGCTGATCTTTACCGGCGCCGCTTATTGTTATGTAGGCATTCTTCAGTCTTTTGAGCGATATATGCTGCCCGCGCTGATGAGCCTTGTTTCCAACCTCATTATGGTGCTATACTTTTTTACATTCTGCGATCAATTTGGCGTTTGGGGTCTATCTGTAGCGCTCGTCATTGGCTGGGGGCTGCAAGCGGCCATACTGGCGCCCGCCGCCCATCGGCTGGGATTTCGTTTCCGCCCTACCCTCTCCTTAAACGATCCCTTTATCCGACGGGCGGTAAAAATGGCCATTCCCATTCTGGTATGTTCGTGGCTCCAGCCCTTTTGCAATATTATTAATACGCGTTACGCCTCCGGTTTTGCCAACGGCAGCGCTATTACCATGGTCAGCTATGCAAATCGTTTATATATTATGATCGTAGGCATATTCTCGTTTGTCGCCACGAATCTGCTTTTTCCAAAATTTGCACAGGCCGAGGCCAGAGGTGACAGAGACTGTTCCCGAAATTTCGCAAGAGCTTCAATTAAAACGCTGCTGCTGATTATGCTTCCCATTGCAGCCGGTATTTTTGTGCTGGCCGAACCATTTACGCGCGCCATTTATATGCGCGGAGAATTCACCGCCGAAGATGCGCGGCTAACCGCATCGGTTCTCCGGCTGTTTGCACTGGGCATTCCGTTTATGTCCATTAATGAAGTGCTGACCAAGCTGTTTTTTGCAAGGCAGAAGGTAACACCGCCTATGCTGGCCTCTCTGCTTTCCATTCTTGCAAATCTTCTGCTTGTAGAACTGCTCGTCCGCTTTACCGGATTTGACGGCATCGGGCTTGCTTCTGCAATTACCATCGCGTTCTGCGCAACGCTGAATTATATTTTTCTGCCGAAAGAACACCGCCCCTTTCGTGCAGCGGATATACCGGATCTTCTGAAAATTTTTGTATACGCCGCCGTGATGGGCACTTTCGTATATTTTCTGAATAAAGCGCTGGCATTCAACTCGGACATTCTGCATACGGCGGTTTGCGCCGCGTGCGGCGCTTTGATCTACACCGGACTGCTTTTTCTCTTTCCCACCGAAGAATTTCGCATTGTAAGATATAAATTGCTTATAAGGAAGGCCAACCGTGATTAAAGTCATCAACGTAATCAGCGATACCAACATAGGTGGCGCGGGCACCGTGCTCCTTACTACACTTTACAATATAGACCGCAGCAAATTTGAAGTCAAAGTCGTGCTGCCTGAAAAAAGCGCGCTGATCCCCAAAATCGACGCGCTTGGATTTGAATGCATCCCAACAAAAGGCGGTGCGGACCGTTCGCTGGACCTGCACGCCGTCAAGGAATTTATTCGCATTTTTAAAACCGAAAAGCCGGATATCGTCCATACGCACGCGGCCTTTTCAGCACGGCTCGCCGCGTTTCTGTGCGGCGTGCGCGTGCGGATTTACACGCGGCACTCCACATTCGCCCCGCGCCCGATATTGACGCGATTTCCCTTTAAGCAGCTTTGCGGTTTTATCAACAACACGCTCTCCACCGCAATGATTGCAGTCTCCGAATCCGCCAAGCAAAACATGACCGACGTCGGCATCAACCCCAAAAAAATTCAAGTCATCATAAACGGCGCAGAACCGCTGCGTGAAGTTGATGCAAATGAAGCGTCCAAATTGCGCAAAAAACTAGAGATCAAAGACACGGACTTTGTAGCTGGCATGTCCGCGCGTCTGGACGAAGTCAAAGGACACATTTATTTGATCGAAGCGGCAAGAATCCTGTGCCAGCGCGGTACGGATAATTTCAAAGTCCTGATAATCGGAACCGGCCCGCTGGAGCAGCAATTGAAAGACAAAGTGCGGGACTATGGACTGGAAAGCTGCATAATTTTTCCCGGCTTTGTACATGATGTTGCACCATATGTCCAAATTATGGATATTATTGTCAACTGTTCTTTCGGTACCGAAGCCACCAGTATGGCACTAATTGAAGCAATGAGCCTGGCGAAACCCGCGATTGCCACAGATTACGGCGGAAATGCACAAATCATTGAAAACGGGAAAAACGGATACATCATTCCGCAGAAAAGCGCTTCCAATCTGGCTGAAGCCATCAGCAAGCTGATGGCTTCCCCGTCCAAGCGGCTTGAAATGTCCAAGGTTGCCTACTCAAAATATATTTGCCGCCTGACCGGAAAAATCATGACCGGAAAGGTAGAAAAATTATATGAAGACGGATACCTTTCAAGATGCCAAAAATAAAACTGTTTTCTTCAAAAAAGATTCGGCTTTTGCTCCTTGCGCTCTGTTTGATTTGGTGCGGCTCGATTTTTTATATGTCCGCCGAACCTGCGGACGTCTCCTCTGCGCGCAGCGGCGGCCTTACCCATGACCTGTTAAATCAAATTATACCCGATTTTGAAACGCTCGGCGGCGCGCGCCAAACCAAGATCGAGGATGTTGCCGAACATCTCATCCGCAAAACCGCGCATTTTTTGAGTTACACCGCGCTCGGAATCTTTACTTGTCTTTTTTCACTGAGCTTTCTTTCCAAGAAACGTACGCATTTTCTTCGCTCACTTGCGCTTTGCGTCCTGTATGCCGCCAGCGACGAATGGCACCAAAGTTTTGTGCCGGGCCGCGGGCCCTCTGTCTCGGACGTTTTGCTGGACAGCACTGGCGCGGTCTGCGGAATTTTTTTCGTTCTGTTTGCAGCGGACTTTTGGCTAAAACGGAATAAAACACGATAAAATTGAGCGAAGGACGGACGCGCGCCTCGCTTTCATACGTACAGTTCTTGTGCCGGTGCATTTTCAGCACCGGCACAGCTTTTTCATATGGCATCACAAAACGCAAAAAGATTGCGCGTGTTTTTTTGTAATATGTACCTTCAAAATTTCATACTTATATCCTGTAATGAAAATTTAGGAGGTAAAAGCATGCAAAACCAATATCTGCCCGAAGGCCTTCTGATGGGCACCGCGCAAAATCGAGAATATATCTCTTCTCAGGCGGGATTGGAGCGCGCCATGCAGCAGGGGAAGATTTTGGAAGCGCCGGCAGCCATGTGCGACAGCGAATTAAATTTGTATATCGACCTCGGCAGTATACGCGGCATTATGCCGCGCGAGGAAGTCGCATTTTGCCGTCCCGGCGAGGAAATCAAACAAATTGCCGTTATTACGCGCGTGGGAAAACCGGTGTGTTTTAAGGTGGTATCCATATCAGAAGAACACGGCGCGCCCGTAGCTATTCTTTCGCGAAGGCTCGCGCAAATTGAATGCAAAAACGCGTTTTTGAACGATCTGATCTGCGGCGATATCATTCGCGCGAAAATCACCCATCTTGAAAACTTCGGCGCATTTGTAGATATCGGCTGCGGTATCGTCTCTCTATTAACTGTGGATTGCATTTCGGTTTCCCGTATTTCGCACCCCTCCGACCGTTTTTCAGTCGGCGAATATATCCCCGTCGTCATTCGGTCGATCGAACCTGAAACGGACAGACTCTTTGTATCGCACCGCGAACTGCTGGGCACCTGGGCGGAAAACGCGGCCGAGTTTGCACCAATGCAGACCGTTTCCGGTATCGTGCGGAGCATCGAGGATTATGGGATCTTTATCGAGCTTGCGCCCAATCTGGCCGGACTTGCAGAATATAAGAGCGGCGTGCATGTGGGAGAAGTGGCGAGCGTTTACATAAAGAGCATCATTCCCGCACGTATGAAAGTAAAACTAGTGCTGATCGATTCGAGCGCCGCCGTATGTTCCCCCATAAAACGCAAATACTATATTAATGCCGATGAAGTGCATCACATCGACCGCTGGCTTTATTCCCCGCCGGGATGCTCTAAGGTAATCGAAACCGTATTTTAATATTTACAAATTTATAGATTTGTGCTATACTATAAATAGCAGAAAAGCAAACGGAGGTGTAAATATGGGCAAAGCAATCGTAACCATCGCACGTCAATACGGCAGCGGAGGCAGGAGAATCGGCGACCTTGTTGCCAAAATCCTCGGCGCCGCTTTCTATGATCAGGAACTGATCACATTAGCCGCAGAAAAAAGCGACCTCTGCAAGGAAGCGGTAGAAGAAGCCGACGAAAAAAGTGCAAACAGCCTCCTGTATACCTTAGCGATGGGGTCTACCGCCATGCTGCATCTGCCTCAATACAATATGCCGATTAACGACAAACTCTTCTTAGTTCAATCGGAAATCATCAAAAACGCGGCCGCAAAAGGTTCCGCAGTTATCGTCGGCCGCTGTGCCGACTATGTGCTTCGTGATGATCCGCGGGCTATCAGCGTATTTATCCATGCAGACACGAAAGTACGTGCAAAACGCGTTGCAGAACGCAACGGCACGACTGAATCGGAGGCCTACGACCTGATGGCCAAAACCGACCGCCGGCGCGCCAATTATTATAATTTTTATACGGGAAAGCGCTGGGGCGAAACTACGAATTATCATTTATGTATCGATTCTTCCGTACTTGGTCTTGAGGGTACCGCTAAAATTATCGCAGAATTTGCCAAGCAGTATGAAAATTGATTTTTTTGAATTTACAAACAGGCGGGGTTCCATAAAATGGAGCCCCGCCTGTTTATGTGACAGGTCAGTCGATTTATTTTGCAGTTATTGTTACCATAGAATTTGCGCCGTCCCACATAACGGTCGCGCCGAGATTCTCCGCAATAAAAAGTGCGGGAAGCATGACGCGATCATTTACAATCAGCGGAGCGGCGCCCGTACTTACCGCTTTTCCAGACATCTGCGCATCCGTTGTCCCTACGGTCATCACAATGGTTTTCGGCTGTGGAACCGCCGCCGAAGGCATAAAATCCGCGCTGCTTTTGATCGATGAAAAACCAAGGAACCCGCCGGCGTCTAAAGCGGAACGCATCAAATCCGATAAATAAAGAATGCAGTTTCCACGACCGTCATTTATAGAAAAATCCTGAAAAGCCACAATATCCTTATCAAACGAGCCGCCGTTCAGCACCAGGTTCACGTTTCCGAATATTTCAGCAGGCACAGGCATCTCATTTTTCCCCACACGCATTACAGCAAACACATTGCTGGCAAACGCACCGCCGTTAATTATTAATGTGCAATTCCCGTAAGCATTGTTCATACCAGTAACCGATGTGCAATTGCTGGCCGCGCTGTCTGACGGATCGGCAACCGTTGATTGAATGCCGATCCCGAATGCGACGTTATGAAAATTACATACAATTACAGACGAAGCCGCGGAATGTATCTCCAGATTTTCAAACCTGTAATCGCCGTTAAGATATAAATATCTTGCGCTGATCCCAAGATGCGCGCCATTCGTCTTGGCGTAATCTACACCGCTGTATACGCTCGTAATCGTCCCGCTTGTTTCCGGCATATAGGTGTCTACACCTGTATAAGGCGGCGTATACTCTCCACAAATAACAATTGTCCCGCCTTTTTTGCGCAACAGTCCGGCGGCATACGTTATACTGCGTACCGGTGCATTTGGAGTCGCGCCGTCATTGTCATTTGAACCATTTCCGGAAACATACACGACACCGGCATCAGAAACGGGAGGCTCCATCACGATATATTCCATCCCAGTGAGAATACTGAATACTGCGTTTGCAAGGGGCTCCGTGCCCGCATCTGTAGGATGAAGGCCGTCATCCGTCACATGCAACATCACATCATAATAACCTCTGGTAAGCGGGTACTGATCGATGAGCGTAACGCCGAGCCGGTCTGCAGTTTCCCGCTGTATCTTCCGCAGTACGCCATCGGCAATCTGTACCTGCGCAGCAGAACCGGACTGCTTGATTGAGGTTTGAATATATACTCGATGCACGCTGTCTAAGCTTTGATAGGCGTTGACAAAATCCTCCAGCGCTGCGCTGACCGCGTTTCCCGATTCCGCATCCAAAATGCAGGGAAAATCATTCGTGCCGAACATAATGATGACAATATCCGGTGCAAACCGGATGCTGTCTGCATACTGCTGCGTATCCTTATAGCATAGAGTCTTATTCTGCCTCTTATTATACGGACTGTCCCCGCCAGTAAATAAGCACCTCCTTTCCCGAAATTTTTCACCTCATATTTGCAGGCTCCAAACCTCTCATCCAACGGCTTTTGCAATCTTGCGGGATACGTGTAATTTGCAGGATCTTTAACTCTTGTTCCCGCAGTAATACTGTCCCCGATACAAGCAATTCGAACCGGTTGACCATCTTCACGCCGGATATCGTCAATTTTAATCGTGCCTTTACTGCCGACATCGGAATTGCAGCTTTCATTGCTGTCAGCGGCTTGCACATGAGGTCCAAGCATGAACGACACAGTAAAAGCGAGTAATAAATATAAACATTTCATTTTTCTCCTCTCCGTTTCCCGTAAAATTCAGAAATATTCGTAAACTAATTATAATTATAACTATAACTATCTTTCAGTCAATGTACACTGCGATACACATTTGTACAACCTAATACAGTTACCGCCGAATATATTTTCTGTCCTGCTTGCGTAAACATGACTCCGGAACAGTCGGAGGATCAATTCACAAAAGAATCCGCCCATGCTTAAACGCATGGACGGATTTCTTTGAGTATACTTTGAAATTTACTCATATTTATATTTATATTGTACCTCCCCCAAAAGATCCCAGAGCAAATTAATGGTATAAACAGCAAAAATCAATGCAATCACAAAATCTACCAGCCAAGCTACTTCGAATTTCGGAAAATATACATAGCCCCCCGGCGCGGTCGCGTCATTCCGGAGTTTCACGGACTGCACATCCACAACAAAGTAAAAATATAAAATGCTCATCACAGACATAAGGCTCGCCCATACGCGCATCACTACCGTTTTTCGCGAAAAAACCATATACAGCGGCCGTGAACTGCTGGAAGCGCCCGTAACCATGTCCACCCCTGTATGCGCCTTGGTCAAATCCTTAATCACGAACGCGAGCGCAAAGATCACCGCAAGAAAAGCAATCTGTTCTATTGCATTACAGGCGGCATACGGTACATATAACTGCCGTGCCCGTTCAATTTTATGAACCGAGTTATACACATACTCACGGGTAAAAATCAACATGGTCACAAAAGTCGCCGAAGAACAGAGAAAATACGCAGCAGACGTAATCTTCAGACGTTTAGCGGACTGCGGCGCATATTTTGCAACGGCAAAGGCGGCCAGCAGAAACAAAGCGGCTGATATAAAATCCGGGAACCAGTTAATTTCATCCACATACATATCGACCGAAAAGAAAGCGGCAAAAGAGGCAAGCAGCATAAAAACATGCACGCGCCGCATGACAAAAAGTCCAGCCTTTGGTATAATTTGATCGGCATACAGCGAAGCCATGCCATCCCAGAAAGCCGTATATCCGGAGAGATATTTTATATAACGGCACATAGAAATCAGCCAAATCAAACCGACAACAAAAGCGATACAAAACGCCAGTGCGATCAACAAAGGCCGAAAATTCAGCATCGACCGGCCCTCCGGCGTAACATATCCGGTGCTGTCATATGGGACAAGCAGCGTCACTTCCGGCAGTACCGACATTGCAAACTTCACAATAAAAAATACAGCCGTAAATCTTGTATAAACACGATCCGCCTGCTGCATCGGCCGATGCGAAAAACGGCGAAAATGCCCGCTTTGCTTGGTTGGGCACGTATATAAAAACGCGCCGCCGTCCTGACGCGTACCAAGATAGGCAAGTCCCTCGAAAAACATCGAAAACGCACGTACGCCAAACACAAGTTCCGCTACCGAAAAGCAAAAGGCGAAAAGTAAAATGATCGTCTGCTCGCCTACATTGACCGCCGTAATCCAAAACATGAGCAACAGCGCAGGGAGCTTCGCAAGCGATATCCAGAACATCCGGATAAACGCCGACCGGGCATCCTCAAGCTCCGGACACAGATCGCAAAGCTTGCCAATGGACACAAGAATCAGAAAGTAACCAACAGCATCCGGCAATACGTCAATGATATTGATATTCGGATTAAACAGGAAAAACAGACCGGCGCCCAGCATTCCAAACCGGATCACTTTTTTTCTTTGTTTCATGTAGCCTCCCCGTCAAAACTAATTTTTGCATAAGCGCTGTACAGCATAACCGCACAGTACAACTGCCACAGCAGCCGAAAAAAGAACAACGGATATTGAAAATAAGGCGAAATACGCGCTACAATATCTATAAAATAAAGACCGTCCAGCGTTAAACCGATCAAATAATACGCCATGCACATGACAATCACCCACGCAGCGCGCCGGCAGATTCGCAGCAACCCAACCTCGCGCGCCAAATCATATATTGCCCGGCAAAGCAGGATATGAAAAGCGAACCAGAGAAGCATATCCGCATAGTTCTGTACAGCTGTATAATTCACGATCCCGATACCAAGCGCGCCGGCCAGCGTTTCATCGATGGGGAAAAATGCGGCGGCCAGACGATACGCACCCCAAAGCGCCATTGAAACCGTCAAACCAAAACTATAGCGAAAATACGCATTATAGGGACGCAGCTTCCAGAGCGCGTACCCCATCATACCGAAAGCGATCAGATCCGTATATTCCGGACGGACAAAATTCAAGATACGGAGCAGATAGCCGACAAACAATACGCCCAGTCCCATTATTCGGATTTGCCTTCGTTCATGCCGCAGCACTTTTTATATTTTTTTCCGCTCCCACATGGACACGGATCGTTTCGGCCGACCTTCTGCCCTTTACGCACCGGCTCGCGGCGTGTGGGCATCTTGCCCCCCGCAAATCCTTCGATCAGCGGTTTTGCGACTTGTTTGCGTTCGATCGGCGCCTCTTTACGCGGCAGCGCAGAAAGTACGCGCAGCACCGTAGCTTCTTTGATATCGGCAATCATGCTGTCAAACATATCCGCGCCCTGAATGCGGTATTCCGTAATCGGATTTCGCTGCGCATACGCGTTCAGTCCGATGCTTCCCTTGAGTTCGTCCATCGCATCGATATGGTCCATCCATTTTTCATCCACCGTGCGCAGCAGCAGTGTACGTTCAATTTCGCGCATATCGATCCCGGCCGCTTTCCAAAGCGCTTCCCGGCTCTCATAGAGTTTGAGTGCGCCGGCCGCCGCCGCTTGTGCAAGTTCGGTTTCCTGCATAGCGCGGATCTCTTCCTCCGTGTGCTCCAGCTTCAGCACAGCGCCCGCAAAGCTTGTCAGCAGCCCGTCATAATTATAATGCTCCTCGCCGTCATGCCCGACAAAAGACATCGCGATCCCATGCACGACCGTCTCTATCCATTCGCGGACCAATCCGCCAAGATCACGCCCCTCGAGCACGTCGCGGCGCTGTTTGTATATAATCTCACGCTGCTGATTCATGACGTCGTCGTACGTGAGGACATTCTTTCTCCGATTGAAGTTCTGATCCTCTATGCGTTTTTGCGCGGATTCGATATTATTGGAAAGAATTTTCGCGTCGATCGGCGTATCCTCGTCCAGCCCCAGCCTGTCCACCATGTTAAACAGCCGGTCCCCGCCAAACAGACGCATTAGATCATCTTCAAGCGAGATATAGAATTTAGACTGCCCGGGATCGCCCTGACGGCCCGACCGGCCGCGAAGCTGATTGTCTATACGGCGGCTTTCGTGACGTTCCGTGCCTAAAATAAACAGGCCCCCGGCTTCTCTGACGCGATCCGCTTCCGGTTTTATTTCTTCTTTATATTTTTCATACAGCGATGAAAAAGTTTGTCTGGCTTCCAATACGGCTTCATCTTCTGTATGCGCGCTGCCGGTCGAACGGGCGATCAGTTCCTCGTCCAGTCCCATTTTCCGCATTTCGGATTTAGCCAAAAATTCCGGATTGCCGCCAAGCATAATATCGGTGCCGCGTCCGGCCATGTTGGTCGAAATCGTCACCGCGCCGAATTTGCCCGCCTGCGCGACAATCTCTGCTTCTTTTTCATGATGTTTTGCATTGAGAACAACGTGATCAATCCCGTTCTTTTTGAGTTCTCCGGACAATTCCTCGCTCTTTTCAATTGAAACCGTACCGACCAAAACAGGCTGTCCCTTTTCGTGGCACTCAATAATCTTCTGCACGATCGCCCGGTATTTTCCAGCGCGGGTCTTATACACCGCATCGGAAAAATCCTTGCGGATCATTGGACGGTTGGTCGGTACAACAACAACATCGAGGTTATAAATTTCACGGAATTCGTTTTCCTCGGTCAAGGCTGTACCAGTCATGCCCGACAATTTTTTATACAGACGAAAATAATTCTGGAATGTAATGGTCGCCAGCGTTTTGGATTCCTTTTCGACGTTCACATGCTCCTTGGCTTCAATAGCCTGATGCAGCCCGTTGTTGTAACGGCGACCAGGCATCAGACGGCCTGTGAAAGCGTCTACGATAATGACCTCACCATCCTTGACCACATAATCTACATCCCGTTTCATGATGCCGTGCGCGCGAATCGCCTGATTGACATGGTGCGCGAGCGTCGAATTGGCCGGATCGGCATAATCCTCCAAATTAAAATACTGTTCCGCCTTTGCGATTCCGCTCGCTGTCAAAACAACGGTCCGCGCCTTCTCATCCACAACATAATCGGCATCCGCAGAAATTTCTTCGATCTCCTGCTTATCGTCGGTCTCCTTGATCACCATTTTTTTCAGCGTACGGGCAAACCGCTCGGCAATCTCATACATTTCAGTCGATTTTTCGCCCTCGCCGGAAATAATCAGCGGCGTGCGCGCCTCGTCGATCAAAATAGAGTCTACCTCATCCACAATGGCAAAGCTGTGGCCGCGCTGCACCATCTGCGCTTTATACACAACCATATTATCTCGCAGATAATCAAACCCAAATTCATTGTTGGTTCCATAGGTAATATCCGCCTGATAAGCCCGCTGCTTTTCCTCCGGCATCTGACCATGCACGACAAGCCCGGTTCGGAGCCCCAAAAACTCATATACACGGCCCATTTCCTCGCTGTCGCGCCGGGCCAGATAATCATTGACCGTGACGATATGCACGCCGTCTCCGGTCAGCGCGTTAAGATAAGCGGGCATCGTTGCAACCAGCGTTTTACCCTCGCCGGTTTTCATCTCCGCAATTCGCCCCTGATGCAGAATGATACCGCCGAGGATCTGTACGTAAAACGGACGCTTGCCGAGCACGCGCCAGTCGGCCTCGCGCACAAGCGCAAAAGCATCCGGCAAAATATCATCCAGCGTTTCCCCGTCCGCCAGCCGCTTTTTCAATACGGCGGTCTGCGCACGAAGCTCATCTTCCCCCATCGCCTCATATTTTGACGCAAGCCCATCGACCTTATCCGCCGTTACTTTCAGCTTTCTGATTTGATGATCGCTGTAGGTTCCAAATACTTTTGCAAAAAGTCCCATTCTATCGTTTCCTCCGCTGTCTGCGTGAAATTTACATGAACACTTTATTATACTACATTTATTTATAATATACCATAGTATTTTAAAATTTTGTCCGGCGTTTTCCCAAAATTCACAATAAAATCATATTGAACCGTTTTTCTATTGCGCTTTGTCCCAATTCATGATACAATCGAAACATTCAAAACAACGGGAGCGAGCCATGAAAACAATCAACATCGTCCTTTTGGAACCTGAAATCCCGCAGAACACGGGAAATATTGCGCGCACCTGCGCCGCTACCGGCGCGGCGCTGCATTTGATCCACCCGCTCGGCTTTGAAATCGACGACAAGAAGCTGAAACGCGCGGGCTTGGATTATTGGAACGAACTGGATATCACTTACTACGACAATCTGGCGGACTTTTTTGGAAAGAATCCGCATGCAGAAATTTTTTATTACAGCACAAAAGCGCCGCGCGCCTATACCGAAATCAACTACCCCTGCCCCGTTTTCTTAATGTTCGGGAAAGAAACAAAAGGCCTGCCCGAAGAACTGCTGGAAAAACATCTCGACCACACCGTGCGCATCCCCATGCGCAGCCACCTGCGGAGTTTAAATCTTTCAAACTCAGTCGCAGTCGGCGTCTACGAGGTGCTCCGCCAGTACGGGTTTACCGGTCTGTGCGAAAGCGGAAAATATGGGCAGCTATAAAGATTCGCCGTAGCAATACCACACGGCGCACCGGTCTATGACTTTGTTTTGATCCTTGTTCCCGCATTTCTTTTACGGCAAACGAAATGCCCGGCGGTAAAAACCGCCGGGCGCTGTTTTATTTTACAAGTCGGCTTGTTTCTGCCGCATAAACGCGCAGCTTTTCGCTTAGCGCATCCGCATCCGGCGCGCCGGCAAGATAATAAATCTTGATTTTCGGCTCCGTACCGGACGGACGAACCACAGCGACATCCCCGTTTTCCAGCCCGTAATACAGCACGTCTGATTTGGGCAATCCCGTCGACTCCCGGCGGCCGTCGGCAAGATAAACAATCGTTTCCGCTTCATAATCGCCAATGTAGGCCACGGCGCAGCCGCCGATTTCCCGCGGCGGATCATTTCTGAGCGCCTGCATCGTGGCCGTGCGGCGCGCAATGCCGTCCAGCCCTTCCATATAGACATCCAGAGATTTTTCGCCATAATAGCCATATCGCGCGTAAATACTCTGCAGCGCGTCATACAGCGTCATATTTTTCGCTTTGTAGTATGCAGCCATTTCCACAGCGAGCATCGCCGCGCAGACCGCATCTTTATCGCGCGCATACGTCCCCTTGAGATAGCCGTAGCTCTCCTCAAAACCAAACAGAAACGTGCCTTCGCCGCAGGCCTCATGATTTTTGATCACTTCGCCGATAAACTTAAAGCCGGTCAGCACATTATACAGCTTGACGCCATTGGCTCTGCAAATGGCCGTAGCAAGCTCGGTAGACACAATGGTCTTCACAGCATAGCCGTCGACAGGAATACCGCCGCCCTCGCGCAGCGCCGTAAAAATGTAATCCAGCAGCAGCGCGGCCATCTGATTGCCCGTAATGGCAACGAACGCGCCGTCTGCAGCGCGAGTCATCGCGCCCATACGGTCGCTGTCCGGGTCCGTAGCGACGATCATATCGCTTTGAACGGCGTCCGCCAAACGAATACCGAGCGCAAATGCTTCCGGCAATTCCGGATTCGGCTTTTTTACCGTTGGAAAATTGCCGTCCAGCGCCATTTGCTCTTCAACCGTATACAAATGCTTGAGTCCGCTCCGGCGGAGCACCTCGGGCACAAGCCGGTACCCCGCCCCGTGCAGCGGCGTGTACACGACCCGGAGCGTATCGGCCGCAGCAGGGATCGCCTCTTTATTGACCCGCTGCGCCAATACGTTATCCAGATATTTCTCATCAATTTCGCCGCCGATGATCCGTATTTTGCCCGAAGCCACAGCATCATCAAAATCCTCACGCCGCACGTCTTTAAAAATATCAATTTCCCGGATTTTGGCGGAAATCATATCGGCATGCTCGGGAGGAAGCTGCGCACCGTCTTCCCAATAAGCTTTATAGCCGTTATACTCCTTTGGATTATGCGACGCGGTAATGTTGATACCGGCAATACAGCCCAATTCACGGATCGCAAACGAAAGCTCCGGCGTCGGACGCACGCCGTCGAAAATATACGCCCGTATTCCGTTTGCGCTGAGTACGCTCGCCGCGGTACGCGCAAACTGCTCGGAATTATTCCGGCTGTCATAAGCGATAACCACACCGCGCGCAGCCGCGTCTTGGCCCTCGAGCAAAATCATTTCGGCCATTCCCTGCGTCGCATGCGCGACGGTATAAACGTTCATTTTATTAGTTCCGGCGCCCATCGTTCCGCGCAAACCGCCGGTTCCAAACTCAAGATATCCCAAAAAACGCAGTTCGATCTCGGCGCGGTCACCTTTCAGTGCCAGCAGTTCCTTCCGGCTTTCTTCGTCCAAATAAGGACTCTCCAGCCATTGACGATAATATTCCATATAATTTTCCGACATACGATTCGCTCCTCTACAAAATTACCGATTCTCTTCCAGCGCGCGCGCCAACTGGTCAGGGCAGGACGTACCCCTGCCACGGCAGTCGATCCCACGCAGCCGTCGGATCGCCTCATCCACGCACATGCCCTGAACCAGCGCGCAGATGCCCTGCGTATTCCCGCTGCATCCGCCGGAAAAAGCGGCTTCTTTGATTACGCCGTCTTCGATCACGACGCGGATCTGCCTTGAACAGACCCCGTGCGGCGTATATACAATTTCTTTTTCCATAAATCTTACCTCAGTCAATCAATTCATAAATTCCTTTCAGTGTATAATCCGCACGGATCAAATTCAAAAACAGCAACAGCGAAAAGAGCGCCGATTCGCTGCCGCCGAACGTACAGATATGTGCATATCCATCTGTATAGAGCAGCGGCACAGACACAGTTTTGATTAGCTGTACGCCAAGTACAGGAATGGCCGCAAACAGCTTTGGAAGCAGCGTTTCATCAAAGCCCGACAGACGTACAGCGACATACTGACGCCCTGCGCTGTCTATGATACCACGAAAATCCTGGCAAAGCAAGGCGTATCGGGTTGAAGTCCCTTCTGCGCTGCTCAACTGTGCGACGCGCGCAATCAGGAGTTCATACCGTTCTATCATAGATAAAAAAGTCAGCAATGTACCCTCGCAGTTGTTTTCAAGCGGCAAAATGCAGTATTCCGCTTCTCCGGACCCTACCGCCTCGCAGGCATCGGAAAACGAACCGGCAGGCATGGCCTTCAGTTCCGGCAGTTTCTTTGAAAACAGCGAAAATACACCGGAAAACAATTCGCCGGATACAAAGGAGACGCAGCCGTTTCCGGAACAATCGCCGCTTCGATCTAAAAACAGCGCAGGCGACGGACGAAATTTTGCCGCAGTATGAAGAAAACCGGTAAGCTTGCTGCAAAATTCAGCCAGATACGCCCCTTCGTCCGAAGATAGCTTCGCCTGCGCAAGTGTGCGGTTTTCTTCAATCACAAGTTCGGGAAAAGAGGCGGCCGCAAACGGTGCCGCCAGAAGCTCCTCCCGAAAATCCTCTATAGAAAAGAACTTTTTCCCGCGTAATGCGCGCGCCATACGCGAAGCTGTAATTTTTGCCGCTTCGCAAATATTTGCGCTGACGCGCTCGCAGACGGACGCTTCATCATAGTAATAACGCTCTATATTATTCAACGCATTTTTCAAAAATTCTTTCGCCATTATCCAAGTTTTGAAAGCACCGCATAACTCGAACGCAGAAATGCTTTCATCTCCTCCTCGCCGAGCCGCCGATGGCTGAGCAGCGCAAGGTTGTAGATCTGTTTCGCAATCAGCGCATCGTCCTCGCCCGCGCCCATCGCAAGACGTTCGATCAGCGGATTGGACACATTGACGATCAGTGTGCTCTCGGCAGCATAACCGCCGTTCATATCCATTCCGCCCATCGCATACAGCTTCATCATATCTTCCATTCTGCGGCTTTCCTCATTGACGCTCAGCATCGCGGGAATTTCCCCATCTGCAAGACGCTCGCATTTTACCGTGAGCTTTTCATTGCCAGACGCCTCTCGGAAAAGCTTTTCCAGCACATCCGAATGTTCCGCCTGACCGTCGCCGCGCAGCGCATCCGCAATTTCCGAATCCACGCGTCTGAACCGCACCTTGTCATCTACGCTTTCCAGCATCTGCAAATACTGCGTATCAATCATGCGGTCAAATTTGACGATTTTGATGCCTTTCGCCTCAAACATCGCGATATACTGCGCCTGCTGCTGCTCGTCCGAGGTATAATATACAATGCCTTCATTCGTCGGGCGCGCCGCTTCCAGATACTCGGGCAGCGTCATATAACCGCCATGCACGACGCCAAACAGCAACGCATCTTTGGCACGGTCATAAAATTTCCGGTCACAAAGCGACGCATATTCGCAGAACGTCCGGATAGAATCCCACATGCCCTCGTAAGCAGCGCGGTCGTTTTTGAAAAGCGCAAGCAATTTGTCGGCAACCTTTTTGACAATATGCGCCGAGATCTTCGCGACATAGCCGTTGTTTTGCAGATAGCTCCGAGACACGTTCAGCGGAAGTTCCGGACAATCCAGTACGCCGCGCAACATCAAAAGATACTCAGGGATCACCTCTTTGATGTTGTCCGCAACGAACACCTGATTATAATAAAGCTTTACTTGCCCTTCCATATTGGCAAATTCATGCGTAAGCTTCGGAAAATACAAAATTCCTTTGAAATTCAGCGGATAATCGGCGTTGATATGCAGCCAGAACAAAGGTTCGTTAAAATCCGAAAAAACCTTTTTGTAAAACGCCTTATATTCTTCATCTGTGCATTCCGCAGGATTTTTTTGCCAGAGCGGATGCGTATCATTGACGGGTGCCTCTGCGGGCGTATCTTTCTCCGCTTCCGGCTGCGCATCCTCATCTTCAAAGTAAATTTCAACCGGCATAAACGCACAGTATTTCTCCAAAATAGAACGAAGCTTATAAGGTTCGAGATACTCCTCTCCCTCAGCGTTGATATGCATGACAACCGTAGTTCCCCGCGCCGCTGTCGCATAAGGAACCGTCATTTCATATTCGCCCGTCTCATCGCAAATCCACCGCACGCCGTCGCCGCCGCGATACGAACGGCTGATGAGTTCTACGCGGTCGCTGACCATAAACGCGGAATAAAAGCCAAGTCCGAAATGTCCAATAATGCCGTCTGAAGCGCCTTCGCTCTGTCCCTCATATTTCTGAATAAATTCCAGCGCACCGGACAGCGCAATACTGCAGATATATTTTTTCACTTCAGCCGCATCCATACCAATGCCATTATCCGAAACGGAAATCGTGCGCGCTTTCTTGCTGACACGAACGTCAATACGTCCGCTGAGTTCTATATCCTTTGCCTCGCCTAAAGAAATTAAGCGGTTGAGCTTGGTAATCGCATCAGATGCATTGGAAACGATTTCGCGAAGAAAAATCTCCTTGTCCGAATACAGCCAGCGCTTGATAATTGGAAAAATATGCTGTGTCTCTACCGAGATGCCGCCTTTTTCATTTTGAACCTGTTCTGCCATACTATCCATCCCCATCTATTTTAATATTTATAAAAAATATTATAGAATATATTAGAATTATTTTCAATATCTGACGGCAAATTTTAGAAAATAATGCATATTTTTTTACAGAAAATCGCCAGAGCCGCAACCAAAAAGCCAGTTCAAAAAAAGCGCTTTTATGTTTTCCTTTTGTTCCGCCAAAAACGCAAGCGTTCGCGAGCCTTTGTATATTTTTGTCGTATTTTTAAGTATATTTTCCTTTGTTTATCAAATGGCGCACAAATTTTTCTGAGATTTTTGTAGAATACAATAATTTACAGTCGAATTATGGAATATAATGTAATAATTTGTAAATATATCTGAACGGAAGTGGTTGACAACCGCTTGTTTACAAGGTATAATGCAAATGTCGGATGGAATGTTAAAAAAGTGTACCGGCTTAAATTTTGCGAAAGACATCAGGAAAATGGACATTATGACAAAGTGCAAAATCATTGAATCCACCCTTACAGACGAACAGAATAACGAACGCACAGTCTACGGTTTTCAGTTTACCGACGGAGATTCCGGCATTGTAATCAAAACAGTGGAAGATATCTCCGACGATCTGAAAATGCTGCAAAAGCTAATGCGGGAAATTAATGAAGGTAATGTCAGCGTACTCCATATCGACGACATTATCGCGGATACGCTTGGCTTTTGAGCGAATGTACATGAACCCCACATAAAAATATTACTGCAAGAGAGCGGTATCGCCAACTGGCGATACCGCTTCTTTCTATATGATGTTCGTTCAGGCATCGCTCGTCTGACGCTCAAAGAAGTATTTTCCTCGATGCGCGCTGATGCTTTGAACCAAACCGATCAGGCACCACGAGGCAACCATTGACGATCCCCCATAACTCATAAAGGGAAGCGTAATGCCAACTACCGGAAGTTTTGCAAGGCACATACCAATGTTTTCCGTCGACTGCGCAATAATTACCGCAGCCGCGCCGGCGCACATATAAGAAGCATAACTTCCCTGCATCTTGCGAGCCAGCATAAGAATACGCACAACCAACACACAAAGCATAACAATGACAAACAAGGCACCAAAAAAACCAAATTTTTCACTGGTGATCGCAAATATAAAATCGGTATGCACATACGGCACTTTTTGATATTCTGTGCCGCCCGAAAAACCGGTGCCGAAAAAACCGCCGGCCGCAATCGCATTCCTGCTCATCAGAGCCTGAAATCCCCTGTCTGTCGGATCGCTCTCCGGCCAAAAACCGGCAATGATCCGCTCTTTTTGATAAGTTTTTAATAAATTCCACAAAACAGGAGATACGGCGGCGAGCAGCGCCGCCGCACCGAGGAAATACCACAAGCTGAGTCCGGCACAATACAGCATGACCGCAGTTAAAAATATATAGACCAGCGCGGAACCTAAATCTCCCTGCACTAAAATCAATCCGATAATCGCGCCGGCATGCGCGCCAAGCTTTAATAGGGATAGCGGATGGTTGATCTGCCCTTTAACCAGGCTAAGATGCTTGGAAAATGTGATTATGTACAAAACTTTAATAAACTCGGAGGGCTGAATGCTCACCGGCATCCAATCATAACGAATCCAGCTTTTATTGCCCTCTCCTGTCCCGATCAAAAGCGTGAGCGCCAAGAAAAAAACGCTGAGAACAAACAAGACGACCGAAAGCTTGTCCGCGATCTCCTCATAATCTATGGTAGACATCACCGCCATCGTCACAAATCCCAGAAAAGAGGCGGCAAACTGAATATAAAAATATTTTACGCCAAAATCATTGGCCGCGCCCGCCAGCGTCACAAGACTCATGCCGGTCAGCGAAAGCACTGCGAAAATAATGATATAATCCAACTTTCGCAGTTTTTCATACCAGGTAACCGCAAAGACTTTCACACACAGCCTCCTTTTCCGCGCGCATGCCCTCCAAAAACGCGCCAGTTGGCGCGCCGACTGTTGAAAGTCCAAGGCCGCATCTGCTTTTATTATAAACCGTCCTGCGAAAAATGTCAACCGCCATAGAGCGCGGCGTCTGCGAATCTATTGACAAAAAGGCGGAAATATGATAGAATAATGATGTTCTAATTTGGTATATCTTTATTCAGATATACAAAATCGCCGAGACCCGTTTAGGCTCGGCTTTATTTTTATAATCCGACCAAAATGCTTTTGTGCATCTCGATTCTTTGATTCTGAACATTTTGGAGTAAATATATGTCCGAGATTTTAAGAAAAAACGGCAAGCGCTACACGCTTGGCGAGGAAATATTCAGCGCTGTCACACACGGCATCGGCGCCGGGCTTTCCGTCGCCGCGCTGGTCACTATGGTAGTCCGCGCCGCACGTTCCGCCGACGCATACGCTGTAGTCGCAGCCACCCTGTTCGGCGCCGCTCTAATCATTTTATATACAATGTCCACGCTCTATCATGCGCTTGCTCCGGAAAAAGCGAAGCGCGTATTTCGTATCTTCGATCATGTCACGATTTTTTTTCTGATCGCTGGCACCTACACGCCGTATCTTCTGGTCACGCTGCGCGGCCCGCTCGGCTGGACACTGTTCGGCATCCTTTGGGGGCTTGCCATCACCGGCATCGTATTCGACGCGATTATGCTCGACCGGTTCCGCAAAATTGAAATGATCCTATATGTAGCTATGGGTTGGTGCATCATCTTTGCCAGCAAAAGCGTGCTGGCTTCGCTTGCATCCACAGGCTTTATCCTGCTGCTTGCCGGCGGCTTATGTTACACGGTCGGAATTGTATTTTATGCGATGAAAACAGTCCGGTACATGCATTCTATCTGGCATCTGTTTGTATTGGCCGGGTCTATTTGCCACTATTTTTCCGTGATGCTGTATGTGCTTTAAGCAAAATTCCACACTCAGCGGCTCTTACATCTGTGCGGCTGGCGCGTTGATGCTTTATTTTTCCGCTCTATATACCGGAATTAACTTTTTATATTATATATGCTCAAAAGCCGTCCGGCAACCGGACGGCTTTTGGACAATTCCCTCGGAGTTTTCATCTTGAGAATTGACAAAAGTCAGCGGAAGATGTATAATTTATTATGTATAGGTTTGAATCCTATTTTATTTTCAAGCGTTAGTTAGCAATAGCTAACTAAAATGAATACACTCTTATAATGAGAAAGAAAAAGTCGGAGAAGAAGCAATAAATGCCCTTTTCCAATTTGCTTTTGTTGTCGTCTGTACGTGTTCAAAATATTTCATTGTTGCTCGCCTTTGTATGGGCAGAGCCGGTAAAGTCAGAAAAAAGAATGGAGAAATGAAAATGGCAAAATCAGCGGAAAAATTAAAGGAACTGACGCTTCGAGAGTTTAACAAAGCGGCGATGCAGTTTGATAATGACGATCCCAGTGTATATAATATGTGCAGAAAGGATTACCCGGATATTCTGGCGGAACTGGAAAAGGAGGAATTTGCCGATGTTCTGGACGCGGGCTGCGGCACGGGAGCAGTACTATCGCTGCTTTTGGAAAAGCACCCGGGAATAAATTATACCGGCATTGACCTTTCTCCAAAAATGATTAAAGTAGCGGAGGCCAAAAAGCTTTCTGACGTAAAGTTCATCTGCGGTGACTGCGAAAATATGCCTTTTGATGCGGAGTCTTTTGATGCGATCACCTGCTCCATGAGTTTTCATCATTATCCCCATCCATTTGATTTTTTCAGAAGCTGCAAGAGGGTACTTCGTCCCGGCGGTCGCTTGATTATTCGAGATATGACCGTGCCGCAGCCACTACTATTTCTCGTCAATAAAGTTGAACTGCCGTTAGTTCATCTTATTGGCAAGGGCGATGTCGCCTGCTACGGTAAGAAAGATATGGAGCGGTTTTGCTCAGAATCAGGACTGAAGCTGGAAATCTTTGAACGGCGGAAAGGGTTTCGCCTACATAGTGTGATTAGGAAAGTAAAAGGATAAAGCGATGAAAATATATAGATTTGGAAATCAAGAGAAACCAGCTACACTGCTACTTCCCGGTACCTATTGCCACTGGAAATTAAATTTCGGAGAAGTAATTCCACTGCTTGAAAAGGATTTCCATCTGCTTTGCGTGTCCTATGACGGCTTTGATGAAACGGAAAACACTGTTTTTCCCGATATGCTGACCGAAACGGAGAAAATCGAGAAGTATATCAGAGAACATTTCGGCGGGAATATTCACGCTGCATACGGCTGTTCTCTGGGCGGCTCTTTTGTGAGGCTGTTGCTTCAACGAGAAAATATACATATCAATCATGCGATTTTGGGAAGCTCGAATCTTGATCAGGACACAGCGGGAAAAGCAAAACTTAAATGCGCTGTTGCTGTTCCGCTTATGCACAGGATCGTCAGCACAGGCGAATATCCCAAAATTTTTCGCCGAGCGATGGAGAAAAAGCGGACGCCTTATCTGAATAAATTTATGAAAATGTTCGGTATCGGAAACGGCGGTCTTTCCTTTATCAAAAAAGAAAGCGTACAAAATCAGTTTCTTTCTGATCTGACCACGCCGCTTCATGAAAACATATCGGTTGCAGGTACAACGGTGCATTGCTTTTATGCAAAGAAAATGGGAAAGCGGTATCTGGCACGCTATAAAAAGCATTTTAAAGACCCGGTTATACACGAGTTTGACATGGAACATGAAGAATTGCTGGTGTCTTATCCGGAGCAGTGGGTGGAAAAGATAAAAAATATTTGTTTGTAAAAAGGAGCAGCATGCAATGGACATAAATTTATTGTTTTCGATATTCGGTCTTGCGGGCGGACTGCTCTGTTGCGTTGGGGATATTTTCTTTGACCTGAAAGGACCGGGAAATAAAAAGCTTGGCACATCAAAAAATATCGACAGCAACTGGCCAAAAATGGCAGAGTGGAGATTTGAAGCGTCTATTCTCTTTGCACTGGTCGAGGTTATCGGCGTGGGGTTTGGATTTTATTCTATAGTAAATCAGATTTACGCCGAGCATTCGACTTTAGCTGTTATTTTAGCGGTGACAGGCTATGTGGGAGCAGTAGGCGGTTTCTTTGTCCACAGTGTTCTCTGTATTCAGGCGGTTATTTATAAAAGAATCATGAGCGGCGGTGAAAAGAATTTTGAACTTGCCGATCACACGTTAGAGGGATTTTACAAGGCGATTATGCCGCCTTTTTTCCTGACATACATCATATTGATGATTGCCGATATATGTGTAGCCGTAGCTGTTCTTATTGGGGCACTGACGGTTCCGAAATGGATGGCGCTGTTAAACTCTGTTATATTCCTTTTAATTGGAGTGTTGTTCAGAAAAATTGATCCTAAAAAATTTCAAGACCTGCCGGGAATCATCATGCCAAGCCTTGGGCTGGCTATGGTGGGAATGATCGGTATTGTAGGGCTTTTGTAAAGAAAGCAGTGTTCCTATTATAGAAATCGATCTATTGATACCAAGTATTTTCTGAAAAAGAGGTGTTTTTTGAATTTTGGATAGAAAAAGCCTGAGCATCAAAGGAATATCAAATGGGTGAGCCTCCAACTACTTTCTTTTAGCGAACTTTTTCAAATTCATAGCAGCAAATTTAAGCCTTACCCAATTTGTCACTTGTGCAAGACCTCTGTAATGGGTATAACGCATAGCGTGTTTTTCCTTAATCCGCAAAAATGCGTTCCATCGCTTCTTTGCGTTTTCCGTATAGCTTTGCATATTCAACGGTATGCCTTGCATCCTCGGCAAGCTCCTCATACTCTTTCCAAATATGCCGCTGTACAATCTTTACGCAATTTTGCGATTCTGCGCATAGCTCACGAGTGGGACAATTTGCGCATACAGCAGGATTGCTCTTGTATTCTTTGTAGCCGTCCCTGTTCGATTTTAGAAAATCTCTCGGTTATTTTGTCGTATACATCATTAAAAGCTGCACTGTCATGAACATTTCTGAAGGTTATTCCCGTTTCAAAATATATCCGTTTCGGTCGCAATCTGTATGGGCTTCATATGCAAACTGCTTTTTATGGTCGCCTTTTACGAACATCCCGCTTTCAGGATTTGTCGCACTCTTGATGGCCTTCTTCATTTTTGCGGTTTTCTTTTGTCGTTTAAGCTTTTTCTTTGATGTGTTTTTACTTGGTTGCTTTGGCTTGGGCGGTTCATTGTCATCGTCAAATGGTTTTTTACCATGCTCCTCTCGGTCTGTGTTGACCTCCAATCAATACGTCTACATGGTCTCTCATTCAAAATACACAAGGTCATAGGTTTGAGACTGACTATCAACTACAAAGTATTGTAAACATTTTTTTATAACACTTTAAAATCCTTTATAAAAACAATATGTGTCAGATTTTCTTAAAACCATCTGTAGTAATAGTATTTTTTAGACTTGCTATAATGCACCTGCTCGACAACCTCCTAAATGCCATCTCTGCTTGAGACACAGCGGCATTTAAATTGTTTTATCAGATATTGAAAATCCGGTGTAATCTGTTGTTTCTCTGATTATTTTTATTAACAGTAAAATTCCATTGGATAGGCTAAATACGAAATTTCATTTAATTCATCAACAGTTACCAACCCCGACGGCGCCTTTAAAACACTCGGAATGCGGTTGACAATAGTTGCGCATGTATGCTCAACTGTAGCGGGTTTGACTACATGAAATTCGGTATTCGGTTCGCCTATGATTTTCCAATCGCACATATCGCCATCATCGGGTCCGTATACCTTGCCTATACATCTGGTTTCAATTATTGGACCTTGGAATGTTTCGGTTTTTACAACGGCCGCCATTCCAATACACTCTCCCTTAGGAATCGTTCGTTGCATTGTAGAGGAGTACACATCATCTTCCTTAAAATACGGAACACACTTTTGCGTCTGGCTTTTAATTGTAAGTCCAAGCTTTGCGGCAAGGCTTTCGTTTGAATTCCATACATAGCACGGATCTATCGTTTCAGGATGTGCAATTTGATTTTCAAATTCCTCTGCGCTTAATCCTACCCCATGAGCTTTTGCCAAAGCCAGTCCGTAATCCTCAACATTGTAGCTTACTGCGCCTTCGATTTTTTTGATACTATTACAACTCCCGGCAATCATGCCGACCATGTTTATCCAAAAAGTATCCTCCATTCCGCTTCCGACAAATGTACAGCCATGTTCTTTCGCAATAACATCAAGAGTGTTGGCACGTATAGGATCGGTCGTCCAACAATAGGTAGCTTCCTCGCAGGTCGTGATGACGTTGATTCCACGGCTTAGACATTTAACATAATGTTCGTAGCAATCACTAATCAAGCTGAACAGTGTAACAACTGCGATATCGGCATCGGTGTTATCCAAGACTTCGTCGGCATTGCTGTTGATAATCACACCCGTTTTTACACCAAGCTCTGCAAAATCACCAATATCCATACCGACCACTTCAGGATCTATATCGATTGCACCAACGATTTGAACTCCATGCTCATACATATATCGCAATGTGTATTTGCTCATTTTTCCGCATCCATACTGAATAGCTTTAATTTTTTCCATAATTAATACTCCTCTTTTCTTAAACCGTATCGGCACATCTAACGGCTAAGGATTTTACTGAAAAATATGTTTCATAACGGTCATTTACTATTATTATGCAAAAAATTTGACAAAATAAACATATCCACTGACAATTAACCGTGCAGTTACAATTATTCCTATTAAAAAGCTGCAAACAACTGATAAAACAACCTTTTGTATCTAAAATTTAAAAAACTAATGGAGGCAATAACCTTCTAACAGCGAGATACTTTAACTGTATAATCAATCCCAAATCTAAAATATAATTTGCCCTGCAGAACGAAAAATACTAAACCCAAAAATAAGAAAACTAAAAAATAAAATAAAATTGAATAAGATAAGGAAACGGAGACAGAAACAATTTGTACTCCGCTTTTATTATACACAGTAAAATTATTAATTAAGAATTCATACTTAATAGCAAAAATAAAAAAGCCAGCCATTATATTTAAACGATTGACTATGCATTTAAATACATATAAAAAAGGTCAAATGAATTTTTCATCTTCGTCGATATGATATTATATCAAAATTTTATTATATGAAAGTTTAAATCTACTCGCAAATGGAAAACTGCAATTTAACATGTATGAAAACTGCTTTTTAGGCAGCAAAAAACCTCGGTAATACCGAGGTTTTTCGGGATATATTCTTTTGTGAGAGGTACATGAAAAAGATTTTTTCGGTTTTTCGGATGTGGGAGTTGAACCATCGAAATTAAATACAAAGAGTAACTTCCAATTGATGTTTGATCTTATCAAGTTATCGTTCCATTCTTTATATGGTAATCAATGTTATGCTCTCTACAAAATCGAACTACGATTTCAGCCTGTTCGTTGTAAAATGATCTGTGCTTTGTAAAAGCGGATATCTCCTTGTTGTAGTTCGTCCGACCGAATATAATACGTTTTACAAACGATACTGTACTTAGTATTTCTATTAAATCTTGCTGTATAAGATTCGGAGTGGGATATGGTTCAATACTTACCCATGTTTTGCATCCCTTAACGTGAAGAGCTTTAAGGGCCGCAATTCGTTCAGCATAGGGCGATGCACCCGGTTCGGTTCGTTTTCGGTAATCTTCATTGAGTGATATAAGCGTAATTCCATATTCATTATCAGCCGACAACTTTGCTAACTCAATGGGCAATATTCCCTTAGTGAGAACAGTGCAACGAATTCCGGCATTATTAAGTTTCTTTATTGCAGCTATACTCATTTTTCCGATTTCGTCGTATCCGTACATAAATGGATCAGTAGTAAAGCATAACTGAACAGACTCAATCTTGGATTTGAGCCGAGGTATTTCACGATCAAGGATTTCAAGAGTATTGCTCACAAGTTTAGGCTTACACCACTCTTCATAATTTACCGC
This sequence comes from uncultured Eubacteriales bacterium, assembly GCA_958352145.1. GTDB lineage: Bacteria > Bacillota > Clostridia > Oscillospirales > CAG-272 > UMGS902. The sequence continues at coordinate 31,339 of CATWNM010000008.1, read as the reverse complement.
CTTGCCAAATCTTTTGGCCATGAGAAAAGCGTAGCAAGGGTAAAGGCAACCATGTGAACACCCTAACACGTGATTCATCGTATAATCTCCATATTCCACGCCCGTTTTATAGAGCATAGATTTTCGCGTTATATTATCCATAATTTTTAGCTCCTTTTCCATAGTGAGATAGTTTTACCCTTACCTTCTTGCCAAAACGTTGAGGGTTTTCCTTTATCAGTAAAAGCCGGTGTGCGCTGTACATCTATGTAACCATCCTTTTCGAGTGTCTTTAAAACAGAACCGCTACGACCGCTGCTTAACCGCGCAATATCGCAGAGCACACCGTACTCATTATAGAACTCAGCTAAGAACTTGTTTAAACGAATAGGCGTAGGAGTGGATTCAAGCAATGATTTGACCCGATTTATCAAAATATCTTCGCTGACTATTTCGTTTTCAGCCGTCTGTGGCATAAAGGTTAATTGCCCAGCATTCTGGATTTCAATAACCAATCGGTCTGTACGCTTGGCAATGTTATCGGCCATCAACATACAACCGTCCGGGTGGTTCGTAGCATGAACCATTCGGTACTTTGGATGCTGACCGGCTTTCAAACGAATCGGCATATCCAAAACATAGGCGTAATTTCTTCGCAAGCGCTTTTTATACTGTTGTGAGAATTCCTTTTCTGCCTCATAGCAGTCAATCCTTCCTGTGCTATATGCATCAATAATTGCTTGCCAATAGTCTCCGCCGGCAATGTCATTTAATTCCTGAATAGAGTCCAAAACAGAGCTATCATACTCTTCGAGGTCACTAAAAATTTCCTCTTCCTTCTCGCGGAAGGCAACCTTCTTAACCCTACAAGCCTCACGAATAAAACCAAAGGAATTTAGGTTTATCAATAATTCGGCAGTGTTGAAAGTAACTGCCAAGGAGTCAAATAAATTCGCATTTAGCACTTTTACTCCGTATGGATCAACATAAAGGAAAACATTTAATGTGCGATTTAATGACAATGCATTTTGAAGGATAGGCTTTATGTGATCCTCAAACTTACCTCCAATAACCTCGCAACGACCGCGATGTTGAGGAGGAATGTTGGCATCAAGATCTTGATAATGGTTCAGTTCGATGAATTTCATGCCGACCGTAGGCATCGGATGGCGTCCGTGATAAGCCTCAATGCTTTTATCCAAACTCTGTAAGGCCGTTAGTGGAGAGCCAAGCTTGCCATCATCAAACTTTCCTTTGCCCGCAAAGCAATCCACATATAGGATTGGATTACCCATTGACAGTATTTTGTTAAAATATGGAACCATATAACAGCCGAGAAGTTCATCTTTAACTTCCGACCAAATTTTCTTATGTTTAAAAAAATTGCTATTATCTTTAGGCATACAGTATCCTCCTCCATAATCCCAATTAGTTTATTCATAAGATAAGGATTTCATTAACCTTAATCTTTAATCTATACTTATTAAATATTAATACGCATAACAATCTTTATTTTTCATCGTCCGTTTCAACCCTTGAACTCATAAAATATTTTAGAACTTCATATCTAAATGTCATATCATTCCACATTTCAAAATCACAGGCAATAAACGGATGAGCCATTGTGCCCCCGTTTTTGCCCCGCTTAGATTTAAGTCCGATAGCATTTACAGTTTCAATCCATCTTTTTGGAGTCAGCGTATAGGACGGCGAGCGAACATCTTTCAGTAGCTTTTGAAACGCTTCCTCGTTGAATTTCTTGTTGTTATTGCGCTCCCATTCTCCGAGAAACTCAATCGTATTGCTGCTGCGAAGCCAACTTTGAATCAGATAACTGGGATTGTTTGGTTTAAACCTTCTTGCAATATCTGTCAGTGATATAGGCTCATCCGTTGGATGCAAATATTTGTATACTGTATGTTCCAGAAATGCATTCATTTTAGGCTCATATATAGGCGACTCTCCTTTACTCATAGCATCAAAGAGAGTATCACGAATATTTTCCCATTCCTCTGGGTGAAGTTCAATTTTATCATTCACACGTTTCAAGAACTCCTCGCGTGTTATAGCATAAGCCCATAGAAGTTCTGTTCTTGTTGCTCGTCCCATCCATCCACATCCTCTGTACTTCGATTCGGATTTCGGCAATGGCTTTCTTTTAAACTTTCTACAGCTTCAAACATCTCATGACTAACGATACCAAAGGTGTATTTGTAGTTATTTAATAACTTATTCAAAACGTCTTGACTCCATTTTTCTTTCCCAGACGGAGATGGTATTTGTGTTTCAAATAAGTAATGTTGGATGTTCTCTAAACTGTTTCCATTTAAATAAAGCAAGAATATCATTTCAACAACTTTAGCCTTGTCCGGTATCGTTTCAACGATGCCGTCATTGTTTCGACGAAATCCATAACAAACTTTGCCAAAAATCTTCGATTCAATATAAGATAACTTCATGTCATATTTTCCTTTCTAAATTATATCACTAATTTGTATGTTTTACAATAATAAAAGCAAATATTAGTGGATTTGTGACTTTCTTCGGCTTTTTGCTTATAGCCATAACCCGTAAATTAGTATATTTAAGACTTGTAATATAAACGAACAGAATAAAAAACGACCTGATTTTCATCAAAATCAAGCCGTTATTAATGCTATAATTCTATTTTTAACCTATTTGAGGATAAAAAAGAGACAAACCTGCTCTAAAACAAATTTGTCTCTTTTTGGTGGGAGCGGGTGGATTCGGACCACCGAAGTCAGTGACAACAGATTTACAGTCTGCCCCCTTTGGCCGCTCGGGAACGCTCCCTTTTCAATTAGCCCCGTGAACACGAGGTGGAGCTGGTGGACGGATTCGAACCCCCGACCTGCTGATTACAAATCAGCTGCTCTACCAGCTGAGCTACACCAGCGTGATTGATTCACGCGACTTTGATATTATAGCATGCGCCATTTCGTTTGTCAATATCTTTTTTTCAAAAAACATACGGAAAATAAAAAAGGCAATACAAATTTTGTCTGATCTTTGCATGCATACTTCAAAGAAAACGTTCGCCATGACCGGAAAATGGAAAGAATCGGAAAAAGTTCACGAAATTACCTGCCGTCTGTCACAAAAGCGCAAATAGTTTATGTTGACTTGCGCGCAGCTTCTGGATATAATAAACACAGAAAGTAAATATAAACACAATCGAAAGGTGGAGACACTATGACCTTTATTGAAAAATTTGAAGAGATCAAAAAAAAGATAGGCAAACCGGATATATCTAAGTTGACGGAAAGTTTTGCGATTCAAATCAATCTTACAGACGAAGACTGCGGCGGCGCTTTTTATATCGCTTACACAGACGGCAATCTGGAAATTGAACCTTATGATTATCATGACAACACCGCCTCCGTAAACGTTCGCGCCAAAGATCTGATCGACATCATTACCGGGAAACTGGACGCGCTCGCCGCGATCATGACCGGCAAAATGGACGTCTACGGAAATATTGACCACGCCAAAGCGTTGGCGCTTCTGAAAAAGCCAGTCAAACGGCGCACGGGAAGCAAAAGCACCGCAGAGGCAAAAACAACCGGATGCGAAGAAAAGCCAAAAAAGAAAACTTCGAAAACCTCAAAATCTTGACAAAAGCACCGCTGGAAATGCAAAATTTCAACCGTGCAGTATATTAATAAAATACATCCCGAAGAAGCAGCAAAACCCTCTTCGGGATGTATTTTTGGGATACGTTTTTCCTGTGCCAGAACAAATGAATAACAACGCTTGCAGTCAAAAGCGCAACTGTCAATTTTGCGTCTGTATCTGAATTTCTTTGCCATTCGTATAAACGACCACGTTCCCCGCCTGATCCGTCCGATAGACCGACGCGCCCGCCGCTTTTAGCCGGGATATCACCAGCGCGCTCGGATGACCGTATTCATTGTCCTCACCGACGGAAATTACCGCGACCTGCGGCGCCGCCGCCTCAATAAACGCATCGCTCGAAGAAGTGTTAGAGCCGTGGTGACCGACTTTTAAAACCGAAGCGCAGAGCGACTCCGGCGCTTCGCGCAGCATATCCCGCTCCGACTCCGTTTCCGCATCGCCGGTAAATAAAAATGAAATTTCACCATAAGTAAATTTGCAGACAGTACTCTGATTGTTCAAATCATCGCCATAATCCAAGACCGGCGCAAGCAGATCCAGTTCCAAATCCCCAAGCGTATACGAGAGCCCGGCATGTCCCGCAATCACATCGCATCCCTCATTCTCCAAAGCTTCCATCATCCGCTCAAACGTACGGGAAGTGGATACCGCGTCCGGCAGAATCACCGCGTCAAACGAATATCGTTCCAGAAAAGCGGCGGCGCAGCCGATGTGATCGGCATGCGGATGCGTAAAGATTGCGCAGGAAAAGCGCTCGATGCCGAGCTCATCCATATACCGTACGATCGTGTGCTCGCTGTCCGGCGTACCCGCGTCGATCAGGATGTTGCCGCCGGGCGATTGGATCAGCGCGCAGTCCCCCTGCCCGACATCGATAAAATGCACCCAAACGCCGTCTCCGGTGAAAAATGCCGTTTCTTCTTCCGGCCAAAAAAGATAAACGGCAAGGACGGCAAAAATGGTCAACGCCACTATTACGCTCTGTGCCGCGCGCCCCTTTAAAAAGCGGCGGCTGTGCTTATTCAAGTTCATGGATCAGCCTCCGAAGCATCTCCCAAAAACGTTCGAGAGACGCAATATCCAAGCGCTCAGAAACCGTATGCACCTGATGCATCGTCGGTCCAAGAGAAATCATATCCATATCCGGTATAGCCTGCCGGATCACCCCGCACTCCAGCCCGGCATGGATGGCGCATACACGGGGTTCCGCGCCGTACAAGCTTCGATAAACACACCGGTATTTTTGAAGCAGACGTGAATCCGCCGTATATGCCCACGCCGGATACCGGTCGTGTTCCCTGCATACAGCGCCAAACGAAAGAAGCTTTTCTTTCAGTCTCGCGGCCAATGCATCCAATTCCGTCTCTGAAGAAGAACGAAGGGAAAATTCAAGACGCATCTGACCGTCTCCGATACGCACAACGCCCATATTCAAAGAAGTTTTGACAATTCCAAGCGCGCCATCCATCGACACCACTCCGTTTGGAACCTCCGAGATGAGGCGGACAATCTGCTTTGTCGTATGCATATCGAATACTTGGCCGTCATACGGCAGACGGGCAAGCGAAATCGCCGCGTTGCCGTCCGCTTCGCCAAACCCGCGCCGCCGCCGGCCAAACCACTCCCGGATCGCGCTGTCTGCACGGGCGCTGATCTGCACTTCCGCTTCTGCAAAAGCCGGAATCGCATTATCCTGCTCTCCCCCAAAAAAGCGAATTAAACGGCAATCATACTTCTCACACAGCCACAAAAGCAATCCCGAAAGCAGCCGCGCGGCATTGACGCGTCCAAGATGGATATCCGAGCCGGAATGTCCGCCGGCCAACCCGGAAATTTCTATTTTTAAAACTTCACCAGAAAAAGCCGCGCTTGGAATATCCCGGCAGGCATGTATCCGCAGGCCGCCCGCACAGCCGGCAATCGCCTCATGCTCGTCCTCCGAATCCAAATTGATCATCGTACGCGAATGGATTTTTGAAAAGTCAAACCGTTTCGCGCCGATCAGTCCGACCTCCTCGGAAGCGGTAAACAGGCATTCGAGGCCATAATCCGACGGTTCCTCCAGCGCTGCCAGCATCATAGCGACCGCCGCACCGTCGTCGGCGCCGAGCGAAGTTCCAACCGCGCCGATCAACCCCTCGGGGTCAATGAACAATTCCAGCGGATCTTTGGAAAAATCATGCCTGCTTTCCGGTTCTCGGACGCAGACCATATCGGTATGCCCCTGTAAAAGAACAGTCTTTTCCGCCGGATAAACCGGTGCGCGCCGGATCAAAACATTATTGTACGAATCGCAAAAATATTCCAGGCCATTCTGCTTAGCAAAGCGGACAAGATAAGCCGCAATGGCCTCTTCTGAACCCGAAGCGCGCGGAATTTTCGAAACCTCCTCAAAATATGCCAAAACGCGGTGCGGCTCTCTGCCCGCAAATACCGTTTCCATTCCATCGCCCTCCTACAATTTAATGGTTTTCCATTTCCCGCTGTAAAAGTGGATCGTCACGCAAATAAATCGTATGTATTGATCGAGCAAAAGCGCGATCCATGCGCCGATCACGCCGACCTGTACCACATGGCATAAAAAATACGCAATGACCGGCCGCAGGATCACCATACTGATTAACGACACAACCGCATTGAATTTGGTATCGCCCGCACCTCTCAAAGAGCCCGTAAAAATGACCTGCGACACCTGCGCCAGACTGACAAAAGCCACTACGTATAAAATTTCGGCGCCGCGTTGAAGGATTTGCGCATCGTCCGTAAAAAGGGAAACCAATAGACGGCCAAAAACGCAGAAGAAAATAAATAAAAACGATGAAAATCCCCATGCAATCCGCTGCGCGACCTTGCCGTACATCAGTGAAATATCCGAGCGGCCGCGCCCCAAGTTCTGCCCGACCATAGCAGCTGCAGCCGCGCCAAGCCCATCGCCACAGGCGAAAGAAAGATTGATGATATTCATGCAGATCTGATGCGTAGTCATTGCATCTGTGCCAAGCTCTGCAACGACTTTTGAAAACATAAACATCCCTACGCGCATAAAAAGCTGTTCTACGCCGGCGCCGCTGCCGACGCGAAACATCGCGCGCACCGTACTTTTTTCATATTGAAAAAAATACTTTACACGCAGCCTCAGATAGGAATCTTTTCCGAACAGCGAGAAAAGCGAAACCAAAAAGGAGCAGAAATGTCCAATCAACGTTGCAATCGCCGCGCCCTTCACCCCCATTTTGGGGAACAGCCATACGCCGTTGATCAAAAAATAGTTAAAAATGATATTAATCAGATTTCCGGTCAACGAAGAGCGCATCGTTATACGGGTCTTTCCCACGCCGCGCTGCGCGGAATTTAATACAATGCTGAGGCTGTAAAACATCAATCCGACGATCGTAATTTTAAAATATACGAGCGCCTCCGGCATCGTATCCTCTTTTGCGCCTGCAAACAGCAAAAGCGGCTCGGCGATCAGAAACGCAGCTACAAGCGAAAGAACAGCAATGCAAAGGCTGATGCTGAACGACTGTGCAAGGCATCGGTTCGCCCCCTCTCGATTCCCCTCGCCATACCGCCTGCTGACCAAAGCGACGGTAGAAGAACTCATCGCGAAGAACAAAAGATAAAAAAGCATCCGCGGCTGCGTAGTAACGCCCACCGCTGCAATCGCAGTCTTGCTCGCGCCGCTGACCATAATCGTATCGATAAAGCCCGCCATAGCCACAAACATCGATTCAATCATAGCGGGCCAAGCCAGCGCGGAGAACGTCAAATAAGCTTCCCGGCTATACGGTAATTCTCCCAGACGTTCGCTGTCCTTTACCATGTATTGGGTTGAAAAAAGATGACGGACACAGCGTCTCAAAACATCCATTTGCTCTGCCTCGCATAAATAAAAAGTGAACGGCTCAGGCGTTCACTTTTAAAATTTCTCCTGCCTGGATTTAGAAAGGTTGAGTACGCCCTCAGAACTTCTGGACAATCCATCCAGCGCTTTTCCCGTCCCGAGCGCAACGCACTGCACGGCATTCTTTGCAACGCGGGTCTTGATCCCGGTCGCTTTCGCAATACGATAATCCAGCCCGTACAAAAGACTACCCCCGCCGGTCATTACGATTCCATTGGCGATCACGTCGCCGACAAGTTCCGGCGGCGTGCGCTCCACGACGGAGCACACCGCTTCAATAATGGCCGTTACTGGCTCGTCCAATGCGACCGTCATCTCCGACGCGCAAAGCCGGATCGCTTTCGGCAGGCCATACGTCAGGCACCTGCCCTTCACATCTATGTATTTTTCTTCTTTGCGCGGACAGGCGGAGCCGATACGAAGCTTGATTTCCTCTGCCGTGCGTTCCCCGACCAGTACGCTGTATTTTTTTCGGACATACCGGACGATCGCCTCGTCAAATTTGTCGCCGCCGACCTTAATCGATTCGCTCACAACCGTATTATTCAGAGAAATCAGCGCAATATCCGCCGTGCCGCCGCCAATATCGACGATCATATTGCCGTTTGGCATCGTAATATCAATATCCGCCCCAAGAGCAGCCGCCACAGGCTCTTCAATCAAATAGGTCTTTCTGGCCCCTGCCTGATTTGCCGCATCCACTACCGCACGCTCTTCCACTTCAGTAATGCTGCTTGGAATACAAACCATAACTCTGGGCTTTATAATGGTACTGCCGCATGCTTTTGCGAGAAAATGCTGAAGCATTCTGGAGGTCACATCATACCGGCTGATCACGCCGCCGCACAGCGGCCGAACCACCTCTATCCCCGGCGGGGTACGCCCCAGCATCTGCTGCGCTTCCCTGCCGACGCAGATCACTTTATCCGAATACCGATCTATCGCAACAACGGATGGTTCCTCCAGAACAATCCCTTTTCCTTTTACATAGACAAGCACAGTAGCCGTACCAAGGTCAATACCAATATCTCGACTCATCGTTTTTCCTTTCGGTACGCTTGATTAAATTTGGAATGTGCATAACATATCATTTTAATTATACAGCATGCTAACGATGAAATCAATCTTTTTTCAATTTATTATTTTTTTCTTCGTACCGTATACGCCACGCTAAGGCAGCGAACCTCGCGCGCGCCGGCATGATAGAGCGCGCGCACGCATGCGCCGAGCGTCGCGCCGCTGGTTACGACGTCGTCGATCAGAATAATGCTTTTACCGGCTACAGCCGCAGGTTTGCGTATCAAAAATAAATTTTGGACGTTTTCTGCTCGCTGCGCCGCGTTCAAAAGCTTCTGTTCACGATCCAAGCGATTTCGCCGCACAATCAATTGCCGGAAATTGAGTCCCCGGTCCGCGGCAAAATTTTTAGCTAAGAGTTTCCCCTGATCGTAGCCGTACTTTCGTCTGGCCAACGCTGTACGCGGCGCAAAAGTCACAATCGCATCCGTCAGCAGTTCCGCCTCAGCAAGCGCCGCCAGTTCCCCTGCCAAAAAGGAGGCAAGCGCTTTGGGATGATTTCTTTTCAAGCTGTACATCATACCGCGTACTACGCTGACCTCGGCAGACGGCTTATAAAAAAACAGTTTACGATAAGAAATACAGCCGTTTGCCGCCAAATTCTGCGGCATACACCGGCAAACCGACGCCTCCATCCCGCAGGCGTCGCAATATTCCGCCCGCGCAGCGTCGTACGCGCGGCGGCAGTCCTCGCAAAGTCCGCCGCCGAAAACTTGCAGACGCGCCCGGCATACGGCGCACTTTGGAACAAACAGACAATCCATAAAAATATCCGTCAGTTTCCGCACGGCTGCTTTGCCTCCAGAAAATATTTAAGCCCCGTATAGCGTACACGCACCTGATCGTTTTCCACCATACGCCGCATCGCTTCTTTACGGCCAATCAAAACAACCATATCCTTCGCGCGCGTGACCGCCGTATAGAGCAGATTGCGCGTCATAAGCACCGGCGCAAAATCGGTCAGAGGCAAAACGACGATCGGATATTCGCTGCCCTGACTTTTATGTACCGTAATTGCATAGGCGTGTTCCAGATCCTCCAAGAGCTTAAAATCATATTTTACCTCCCGGCCGTCAAAATCGATCATCATGTATTCCTGTCGGTCGACAATCCGGCGGATTGTGCCTACGTCGCCATTATAGACGCCATGATGCTCCACGCCGTTTTCATACCACAAAAGATCATAATTGTTTCGAACCTGCATCACCTTATCGCCTTCACGGAAAACGGCCTCTCGAAATTTATGCTCTCGTTTGCCGTCCGACGGCGGATTTAAACTTGCCTGAAGCAGCTTGTTCAGCGCCTCCGTGCCAAGCGCGCCTTTTCGGGTAGGCGTAAGCAGCTGAATCTGGTCGAACGCGCTGACGCCGAAAGTTCTGGGCAGCCGGTTGACGCACACATCCACGACAGTCGCTACAAGCATGTCCGCCTGTTCCCGCGCAATAAAGAAAAAGTCCTTATCCTTCACATCGATAACCGGCATCTCGCCCCGGTTGATCCGGTGCGCGTTGGTCACGATCAAGCTTTCCGTGCCCTGGCGGAACACGTCGGTCAGGCGCACGGTATACAGGCTGCCGCCGTCAATCAAATCCCGGAGCACATTTCCCGCCCCCACGCTCGGAAGCTGATCGCTGTCTCCAAGCAAAACCAGCCGCGCGCCGGGACGAACCGCACTCAGCAGCGCTTCAAACAAGAACATATCCATCATGGAAACTTCATCTATAATCAAAATATCTTCTTCCAGAAGATTGTGCTCATTCCGCTGAAAAACCGAAGTATTCGCATCTTCGCTGCGATACTCCACCTCCAGCAGGCGATGGACTGTTTTGGCTTCATGCGCCGTAGCGGCACTCATTCGTTTGGCCGCGCGCCCGGTAGGCGCCGCCAGCGCTATCTGGCAGCCCATACTCTCATAAATCCGAATCAGCGCGCGAATAATCGTCGTTTTGCCGGTTCCGGGACCTCCGGTAATAATTGTCACGCCCCGGCTTGCCGCCTCAAAAATCGCCCTGCGCTGTGCCGGTGCAAACGTAATTTGGCTTTCGGTCTCCACACGGTACACGAGCGGCTCCATATCCGCGCCGTCGTACCGCACACAGGACGCCTCCAGACGCAGCAATAGCGCGGCAATCTTTTTTTCAGCGGCAAGATAGGTATTTAAATACAGCAGCCCGCCGTCCTCCGTATGCAGATAACCAAGCTCCCTGCTGCGTACAAAAGATTGAACCTGCTCTGCGATCAGTGAAGGCGCAAGCTCCAGCCAATCTGCGGCCTGTTCGATCACCCGGCGGACAGGCAGGCAAGAATGCCCCGCCTCCTCGCAGGCACGCTTGAGAATCTGTACAACCGCGCCAAGGATACGCGCCTGCCCGTCTTTCGCATAACCGCAATCCGCGGCGATACGGTCGGCGATCTCGAACGAAACCCCCTCAATCCGACCGCAAAGCCGATACGGATTTTCACGCAGCACCGAAACGGAAGCGTCTTCATAAGCCTGATAGATCCGCAGGGCCACAGTCATGCTGCAGTAATCCTTGCAGAAATCGAACAGCTTATAAAATCCCATCTGACGCCGGATCTCCTCGCTGATCTCCAGAGCCCGGCGCGCCGATATTCCTTTAAATTCCGCAATCCAATCCGGATGCTCGCTCAGCACTTCAAAAGTATCCGCACCATACTTATCGACGATGCGCGCAGCCGTTTTGGGACCGATCCCCTTGATGACGCCCGAAGACAAGTATTTCAATATGGAATCTGCATCTTCCGGAATCCGCTTTTCAAAGCTGTCAGCGCGGAACTGTCTGCCGTATTCGCTGTGGTGCACCCATCCGCCCCGCACGGTCACCGATTCTCCCTCCGCTACGAAAGGGAAAAAACCAACAACCGTTACCAATTCTTTTTTCTGCTCCGCAAATACCTCAAGAATGGTATATCCGTTGGCTTCATTCCGATAAATTACCGATTCCACAGTTCCCTGTATCTCTTCTTTTATTTCTCCCGCCATTCTTCCTCCAGCGTTTTTACATCCACATACAGCGCATATCCATATTTTTTCAGCGCCGCCGCCATTTCCAAATCGCAAAGCAGAACCGGCGTGCCGGCGATGCCACGCATCTTCTGCGCCAAATGCTCCGCGCGGACGACCGCATCCTGCATTTCCATCTCGTCCATTTCCGCGTCCAGCCGCGCCGCAGTGCAAATATGATCGTTTTTTGGAAACAGCAGCAATATTTCACGGAATATTGCGTAAATTCCATATACGGCGAATACACAGAACAAAACCTCTAAAATATCCGAAAGCATGAAAATCACCCCCGTAACAATATATGCCTGATATTGCCACGGGGGAATTCCTATTTTACAGCTTTTCTCAGCTTTTGCGCCAGATCAAGCTTTTCCCACGGCAGCCCCAGATCTTCGCGCCCCATATGTCCATAGGCAGCTGTCTGCTTATAAATCGGACGGCGAAGATCAAAGCGCTGGATAATTGCGGCCGGCCGGAAATCAAACAAATCGCACACCGTCTGCGCAATCTGCCGGTCCTCCGCACGCCCCGTCTCAAACGTATCGATCATAACCGAAACCGGACGCGCCACGCCGATCGCATAGGCAATCTGAACCTCACATTTTTTTGCAAGCCCCGCCGCTACAACGTTCTTCGCAATATATCTAGCCGCATACGACGCGCTGCGGTCCACCTTAGTCGGATCCTTACCCGAAAAAGCGCCGCCGCCGTGCCGCGAATAACCGCCGTATGTATCGACAATGATCTTTCTGCCGGTAAGCCCGGTGTCGCCCATAGGGCCGCCGATCACAAAGCGTCCGGTCGGATTTACATAAATCTTCGTATCAGCATCGAGCAGCGGCGCGGGAACCACTGCGCGGATCACCTGCTCGATTACGTCCGCTCGAATTTGTTCGAGCGGCACCGTCTCGCTGTGCTGCGAAGACACCACGACCGTATCCACCCGGATAGGTTCTCCATCTTCATATTCGACCGTCACCTGCGTTTTTCCATCCGGGCGCAGATAGGGGAGCAGCCCCGCCCTTCGCACCTCAGTCAGCCGCTTGGCCAAACGGTGGGCAAGTGAAACCGGCAGCGGCATAAGCTCTTCGGTTTCATCACAGGCAAACCCGAACATGAGTCCCTGATCGCCCGCGCCGATGTCCATCCCATCGTCTTGACTGCCCGCTTTCGCCTCGGCGCACTTGTCCACGCCGAGTGCAATATCCGGCGACTGTTTATGCAGCGAACTCAGCACCGCGCAAGTATCGGCGTCAAAGCCGTATTTCGCACGATCATACCCAATTTCGCGGATCGTCTGTCTCGCGATTTCCGATACATCTACAGACGCCCTCGTCGTTACCTCGCCCATAATCATCACAAGACCGGTCGTGACAAACGTCTCACAGGCCACCCTGGACTCGGGATCCTGCTGCAGCATAGCGTCCAGTATCGCATCTGAGATCGTATCGCATATTTTATCCGGATGCCCTTCCGTAACCGACTCCGATGTAAATAAATATTTGCTCATGATACCTCCCCGGCAAAAAAACGCCCCCGGAAATCCCGAGGGCAAGCGATCTCATCTCTCAGGATTTGGCACCTTACTATACGCAGTAGGTTGCCGGGCTTCACAGGGCCAGTCCCTCCGCCGCTCTTGATAAGATATTTTTTTCAATTATAGCATAACCCGCGCTTCTTTGCAATACTCTTTTGAATTATTCTGCATAAAAATATCCGCACCCATCCTCTTCGACAATTCTGCCGAAAAAGCGGCCGTCTTTCCGATACAGCAAAAAAGAGTCCTGACCTTCATACTGTACGTCCAGCGGTTCGATCGTATTGGATTCATAATCATACACATATACGCCGTCCATCGAACTGATTGTTTTGGTCGCCCAAGCCCACTTCTGATAAATTTGCTGCTTGCACAGAGAAATCGGGACATACGTAATCCATTCATTGGGATTTTCATTATAGCACCGCACAGCGCCGGTCAGCGCCCAGTCCGATTCAGTCACGCCGGTCACATGTTCATGATATTTATAATTCTGTTCATGAACATACGAATCGTCTACATTCAAAATAGCCACTTTGCCCCCGCCTGGATATTCCGGCGCAAGACTGGCTACCGCGCTGACTACACGGCTGTCCGCCTCATACGTCGCCTTGTAATCCGCCAATTCCGAAACGGAACAAATACAGAATACCGCTGCGACAAGCGCGCTTACGAAAGCAGCCGCGCCTTGTTTCGAAAACGTAATCCTGCGCAACAAAAGATCAGCTACCAGCGCAATCCCGACAAAGCTCAACACCGTGCCGCGCAGAGAAAACCAGGGATTTGCAATAATAAAGAACGGCGCAAGCGGCGCCGCCGCAAGCAAAATGCCAAAAAGCAGCGGCAAAAGGAAACGCGCTTCTCCTTTCAGCTTGTCCTTTCTGAAATGAAATGCGAAAAACAAGCAAAAAACAAGCAGCAGCAAACAATACAGCCAGGCTCCGTCGGAAAAAATCCGCATAATGCCGCGCAAAAAGCCATACACAAGGATATAAAATCCGCCGCCTAAAAAAGCGGATTTCATCTGAGACAGCAGATCTGGTAAGAACGTATCAAAATAATATTTCGATACGGGCCAAATCAAATTCATCCGTCCGCTGTACAGCGGGCTGTCGCCCGCGAGCGAACAAAGGCCAAAATAAAGCGCCGCGCAAAACACGCACGAAAAAGCGCATAGCCAGCGGCAACCGCTCTTTCGGACATACAGCAGCGCAATCATCAAATTGAGCGCGCAACTGAGCACAGCCGCCTGTTCGTAAAAGCAAAAAGTTACAAATTGACAGACAACCGCCCAAATCAAATCCCGCTTTCCGCCCTGCTCTAAAAACCTGTGAAAACGATCAGCCGACAGGGAGACGAAAAGAAGTCCGGTTACGATCCTTGTCGAAGCGCTCATCCAATAGGTGCCCTCGATCCCCAACGGCATCAGCGTATATATAACTAGAAAGAACGCACCGGTGCCAAAAAGCTTTGAAAACAAATTTTTAAAAACCAAGGCCGACAGCGCGTACATAGAGCAAATCAACAAAACGCCGATGATCGAGCAGTCCCAAAGCCATGACCAAAGCGTAACGTCCAATATGCCGGCCAGAGGTCTTGAAGCCAGCAACCCCAGAACTTTGCAATTATAAAACAAATTCCCCTGCGCCGCATAATTATGATGCTGAATATAATCGTCAAGCTGCGGAAAATATCGAAAACCAAAGTATAAAAAGCGTATAGCAATCAACGAGAAAACAGCTAAAAAAGCGATTACATCTTCGCGCGTTCCCGCCTGCTCACCCTGTATTCGAATCCGCCTGCGCATTCCAATCCTCCATACTCACAAATGCTTGATTAAAGCAAAAATTTAAGGAAATTCAAAAAACCGTATGAAATGCCGCCGACGATCAATCCCGCAGCCAAAACGCCTGCGAAAATCGCGGGGAACGCCTTTTTCATCCGCATATCCAGCATTGCGGCAATCAGCGAACCTGTCCACGCGCCGGTTCCGGGCAGCGGTACGGCGACAAACAAAAATAAGCCCCATCCGGCGTATTTAACGATTGAAGCCGAATGCTTATGCGCTTTATTTTCCACCCATACCGCAATCTTATCCAAATGTTTGATTTTTTTCATCCACTGCAACACGAAACGAACAAACAAAAGAATAATCGGAACCGGAATCAGATTGCCGGCCACACAGATCAAAAAACACTCCCAGAACGGAAGTCCCAGAGAAGCGCCGAGCGGAATGGCACCCCGAAGTTCAACGACCGGCAGCATGGAACAAAAAAAAGTATAGGCGGCATGGCTTATATCCTCAAACATACAATCTCCCAGTAAAACGAAATACTGGATTTATTTTACACGATTATGCAGCGCAAATCAAGTATATTCACGTGATTTATACGGTTGCGCCCATTTTTATAAAAAAATACAGCAAAACAGCCGCAATAATCAAGACAGAACAAACCGCCACAATCCACGTAGTTTTATTTTTCAGCGTATGGGTATGTGCATTCTGCGAAAAACGAGTACGGCTGAGCGCAGCCGAAATCGGTTTATACAAAAGCATGGTCAAAGCGGCATTCAAAACGCCCTTTCCCAGATTAAACGGCAGCAGCAGAGGTAAAATCAAATCGATTACCGCCTGCCTCGACTGTCCAAGATAGACCGGCGTTACAATCAAATTAAATACAAGCATAACGGCCGTCATGGACAAAACGGAACAGGTCAAGCCAAGCAGCGCCGTGTTTAAACTCTTTTTCCGTGTGTAAAAAAGAGAGACTGTCGCAGAAAATACGGCCGATCCTAAAAAATTCATAAAAAATCCGTAGAATCCGGTCTGGCTAACCGTCACCATTTCCACAAGCGCAACCACCGCCGAGATCAAAATCCCTGCCGCAGGCCCAAGATAAAGCGCGCCGATGGCAATTACAGAATCTTTAATATCCAGCGTCAGAAAGCTGACCTTGATCGGAAACACAAGCATGCATAAATATGCAATTGCAGAAAACACGGCAGCCAATACCAGCCGGTTTGTGCGCTGAAACGATTTTGTCATATGTACCTCCAAAATTCTTTGGAGAAAAAATCCCCTGCCAAACGGCAGGGGAATCCACGGCTGCACATAAATACACAGCCGCTATCTTTTCCCATCCAGACTTTACTGTCGGTGCAGGAATCACACCTGCTCGGCACATTCGTGTTCGCGGACTATAACCGCCGGTATGGAATTACACCATTCCCCAAAGATATATAAATCATTATATGCCGCGCTGCGGCGTCATGAAAATAGGAGGAAGCAAGCGCCTCCTCCTACTCCAAAGCAAAATCAGCCCTTAATCTCGGTTACAACACCGGAACCAACTGTTCTGCCGCCCTCGCGGATAGCGAAACGAAGTCCAGCTTCAATCGCGATCGGCGTAATCAGCGTAACGTCCATGTTTACGTTATCGCCGGGACGGCACATTTCAGTCCCCTCGGGAAGCTTGATCGTACCGGTAACATCCGTGGTTCTAAAATAGAACTGCGGACGATAGCCAGAAAAGAACGGTTTTTGACGTCCGCCCTCTTTCTCCGTGAGAACGTATACCTGACCGATGAACTCGGTATGCGGATTGATCGAGCCGGGTTTGCAGAGAACCTGACCTCTTTCAATTTCATTTTTCTGAATACCGCGAAGCAGCGCGCCGATGTTATCGCCGGCCTGCGCCTCATCCATCATCTTATGGAACATCTCGATACCGGTAATAACGGTTTTCTTTCTCTCCGTCGTAAGACCGATGATTTCAACTTCTTCAGAAAGCTTCAGCGTACCTCTCTCAACACGGCCGGTTGCAACCGTACCGCGTCCGGAAATGGAGAATACGTCCTCAACCGGCATCAGGAACGGCTTGTCGCTCATTCTGTCCGGCGTAGGAATATAAGAGTCAACCGCATCCATAAGCTCCTTAATCGGTGCGTATACGGGATCGTTCGGATCCTTGCTAGGAGAGTTCAGCGCCTCACGAGCGGAACCTCTGATGATCGGAATATCGTCGCCTGGGAAATCGTACTGAGAAAGCAAATCACGGATCTCCATCTCTACGAGATCAAGCAGTTCGGCATCGTCGACAATATCGCACTTGTTCATGAAAACGACAATGGCAGGAACGCCGACCTGACGGGCAAGCAGTACGTGCTCGCGGGTCTGCTGAAGCGGCCCATCCGTACCGGCAACCACAAGGATCGCGCCGTCCATCTGCGCCGCACCGGTAATCATGTTCTTTACATAGTCCGCGTGGCCTGGGCAGTCAACGTGCGCATAGTGACGGTTGGCCGTCTCATACTCAACGTGTCTGGTGTTGATCGTGATACCTCTGGCTCTTTCCTCGGGCGCGTTGTCGATCTGATCATATGCCATGAATTCAATCGACTCATTGCCGAGAGAAAGATACTTTGTGATCGCAGCGGTAAGTGTCGTCTTACCGTGGTCAACGTGACCGATGGTACCGATATTAACATGGGGTTTCGTTCTTTCAAACTTCTGCTTTGCCATTTTTAATATCCTCCTAAAAAATAATTATTTAAAATATGATTTTTCCGGCTGCGGCCGGAAAGCTGCGTCAGTCTTTTTTGCCGCGGGCCTTAATGATCTCTTCCTGAATGCTCTTCGGCACTTCAGCAAAATGACTGGGTTCCATTGTATACAGACCGCGTCCCTGTGTTCTGGAACGGAGGCTGGTCGCATACCCGAACATCTCCGACAGCGGCACAAACGCATGAATCTGCTGTGCGCCGGCCACGGGTTCCATAGACTGAATCTGGCCACGGCGGGAATTGAGATCTCCGATCACGTCGCCCATATAATCGTCGGGCGTCGTCACCGTGACTTTCATAATCGGCTCAGTCAACACAGGATCCGCCTTGCGCATAGCTTCTTTAAAGGCCATAGAACCGGCAATTTTAAACGCCATTTCCGAAGAGTCAACTTCATGATACGAACCGTCGTACAAAGTGACCTTGACATCCACAACGTTATAACCGGCGAGCACGCCGCTCTGCATGGCGCCTTGAATACCGGAATCCACAGCGGGGATATATTCTTTCGGGATCGCGCCGCCGGTAACCGCGTTAATAAACTCGTATCCCTTGCCGGGTTCGTTCGGCTCCAGCGTGATTTTCACATGACCATACTGGCCGCTACCGCCCGACTGCCGCTTGTACTTCGTTTCCTGATCGACTTTGCGGCGAATCGTCTCCTTATAAGCGACCTGCGGATTGCCAACGTTGGCCTCCACTTTGAATTCGCGAAGCAAACGGTCGACGATGATCTCCAGATGGAGTTCGCCCATGCCGGCAATGATCGTCTGTCCGGTTTCCTCGTCCGTATACGTTCTGAACGTGGGGTCTTCCTCGGCCAGTTTGGAAAGCGCAATGCCCATTTTTTCCTGGCCGGCCTTTGTTTTCGGCTCGATCGCAACGCGAATAACCGGATCCGGGAATTCCATAGATTCAAGGATAATCGGATGCTTTTCATCGCAGAAAGTATCGCCGGTCGTGGTGTTCTTTACCCCCACAACCGCAGCGATGTCGCCTGAATAGCAGCATTCAATGTCCTTTCGGTCGTTCGCATGCATCTGCAGAATACGGCCGAAGCGCTCCCGCGAGCCCTTTGTGGAGTTATACGCGGCGCTGCCGGCTTCGATCGATCCCGAATATACGCGGAAAAAGCAAAGCTTTCCTACAAACGGGTCGGTCATGATCTTAAACGCCAGTGCCGAGAAGGGCTCGTTGTCGTCCGCTTTTCTGTGATCTTCCTCACCGGTTTCGGGATTGACGCCCTTGATCGGAGGGATATCCACAGGCGAAGGCATATAATCAATAATCGCATCCAGCAGTTTCTGAACGCCTTTGTTCCGATAAGACGTGCCGCAGACGACGGGAACGATCTTATTGTTGATGGTCGCTTTACGGATAGCCTTTTTCAGTTCCTCTACCGTCGGCTCCTCGCCCATAAGATACTTTTCCATCAACTCGTCGTCGGTTTCTACAACCGCTTCGACGAGTTCCGCACGGTATTTTTCGGCGGTCTCTTTCATGTCTTCCGGAATCGGCTCAACCCGCATATCTTTTCCGAGATCATCGTAATAGATATCGGCTTCCATATTGAGAAGATCGACAATTCCGCGGAATCCGGCCTCTTTGCCGACCGGCAGTTGAATCGGAACCGGCACGGTATGCAGTCTATCCTTCATCATACCGACAACCCGGTAAAAATCCGCGCCTGTAATATCCATTTTATTGACATAGGCCATACGCGGAACGCCATATTTGTCCGCCTGTCTCCAAACGGTTTCCGACTGAGGCTCAACGCCGCCTTTCGCACAGAAAACGGTGACCGAACCATCGAGGACACGGAGCGAACGCTCCACCTCAACGGTGAAATCCACGTGTCCGGGCGTGTCAATAATATTGATTCTGTTATTTTTCCAGTAGCATGTGGTAGCTGCGGACGTAATCGTAATGCCGCGCTCCTGCTCCTGCTCCATCCAGTCCATCGTCGCCGCGCCCTCATGAACCTCGCCAATGCGATGCGTCTTGCCTGTATAGAACAGAATACGCTCTGTCGTTGTTGTTTTACCGGCATCAATATGCGCCATGATGCCGATGTTGCGAGTCCGCTCAAGCGGATATTCTCTTGGCATTTTGTGTCTCCTTTAGCGGCTTAATATCTGTAATGCGCAAAAGCCTTGTTCGCTTCTGCCATTCTGTGCGTTTCTTCTTTTTTCTTGAACGCGCCACCGGCACTGTTTTTCGCGTCGATGATTTCAGCCGCAAGCTTCTCTGCCATAGTTCTTTCGCTGCGGTTCCTCGCATAAGCTGTCAGCCAGCGCAGGCCGAGCGTCTGTCTTCTCTCGGCTCTGACTTCCATAGGAACCTGATAGGTGGAACCGCCGACACGGCGGGCCTTAACCTCCAGTACAGGCATAACATTTTCAAGAGCTTCAGTGAATACTTCGAGAGGACTTTTGCTTTCCTTGGCTTCGATAATCGAAAACGCCTCGTACACGATCTTCTGCGCCACGCCTTTCTTGCCATCATACATAATGTTGTTGATGAGTTTGGTGACAAGCTTGGAGTTATACACAGGATCGGGCAATACGTCTCTCTTGGAAATTTGACCTCTTCTAGGCACTTTTCTTCCCTCCTTCATAAAGAATGAATCTCATCGGTACTCGAATTCGTACAAATCCGTCAGCGCTCGTCCAAGGTGTGTATTATAAGCTGTACATAAACATTTATATTACGCACTCGTTTGACGGCACAAACTGTACCATAGCTTTTCAGAAGCAGTTCTTACTTCTTCGGACGCTTGGCGCCATACTTGGAACGCCCTTGATTGCGGTTGGCAACGCCCTGCGCGTCCAATGTGCCGCGAATGATGTGATAACGGCAGCCAGGCAGGTCGCGAACTCTTCCGCCTCTGATCAGCACAACAGAGTGTTCCTGAAGATTGTGACCAATTCCGGGAATGTAGGTGGTCGCTTCCATACCGTTCGTCAGTCTGACTCTGGCAATTTTGCGAAGCGCAGAGTTCGGCTTTTTCGGCGTAGTTGTCGTCACCTTCGTGCACACACCGCGCTTTTGCGGAGAACTCTGATCGGTCGCCTTGTTTTTCAGCGTGTTGAAACCCTGCTGAAGAACCGGCGCTTTCGATTTGTAAACCGATTTTACGCGGCCGTTTTTAACGAGTTGGTTAAAGGTTGGCATGTTTTTCCTCCTTCTTCAAAAATATAAGTGTTTATATACGGCAACGAGGTTTTGTTTCCCTGCGAAGCTGTATGCATCCGGCAGCGTATTCGCCGCCAAAATACATCATATTATAGCATTCAAGCATGAATTTGTCAATAGATTTTGCCCCGTTTTACATACTTTTTAATCAGTTTTTTCTATATTCTCCGGTTATTAAAAAATTCCGGGCCATTCCGGCGTTTTTAAGCGCATAAATGATACCAGAGTGAAACGCCGACGTTCATTGTGCGCCTTGCATCCGATGCACGCCCGCAAGCAAACGCGTTTTCATAGAAAAAACAGAAAATCGGATCAAAATACGCATAAAGAGCGAACACGTGTACTGAACTGCACTGCTCTTTATGCGTATGATTGCTTGACAAGCGCCGCTTTCGCGGCGCACGACGCAAGCAAACCAAGCTTGCCTGTCAAAAGCCTTTCATTTTTGACAGACTTAGACTCGCCGCTTGCCGGCGGCGAGTCTAAGATAAATTTATTCCGCTATAACTTCCGCAACCGGCTCTTCTTCAAAGAGCGCGGGAGATTCCGCCGGGACAACCTCGATATCGTTGTACCGCGCAAGACCGGTTCCGGCGGGGATCAACTTGCCGATGATAACATTTTCCTTGAGTCCCTGCAAATGATCCACTTTGCCGCGAATCGCCGCTTCGGTCAGCACTTTGGTCGTTTCCTGGAACGAGGCCGCGCTGAGGAACGATTCGGTCATCAGCGCCGCTTTGGTGATCCCTAAGAGCATCGGCGTTCCAACCGCCAAGCGCAGCGTTTTGTCTCCCGCTGCGATCCGCGCCTCGATACGCTCGTTGGCTTCGGAAAATTCCAGCGCATCCACGCTGGCGCCCAGCAGCAGATCCGTATCGCCGGAATCCTCTATCTTGATTTTCCTAGTCATCTGCCGTGCAATAATTTCTATATGCTTATCGTTGATTTCAACGGCCTGCAGGCGATACACCCGCTGTACTTCGCGGATGATATAATCATATACGGCCTCAATGCCGTTGACTTTCAAAATATCAGCCGGCGCTTTATTGCCCTCGGTCAGCGCCTGCCCAAGTGTCACCCGCTGTCCTTCTTCCACAATGATGCGGATACCAAACGGCACCGGATAAGCAAATTCTTCTCCGGTCTCATCCGAAGTCACGACGACATTGCGCATGTTTTTGCTCTCCTGCATGCGAACCACGCCGGTACATTCCGCAATAAGCGCCGCTTTTTTGGGACGCCGCGCCTCCAAAAGTTCTTCGACGCGAGGCAGACCCTGCGTAATATCCGATCCCGCGATACCGCCCGTATGGAAAGTACGCATGGTCAGCTGCGTGCCCGGCTCTCCGATAGACTGCGCCGCAATAATGCCGACAGCCTCGCCCACATTGACTTCTTTTCCGGAAGCAAGATCCGCTCCGTAGCAATGCGCGCAGACGCCGCGTTTTGCCCGGCAGCGCAGAATCGAACGAACGCAGACCTGCTCAACGCCGCCGCGCTGCGCAGCCTCCGCCTGATCCTCGGAAATCAAATCGCCGCGCCGAATTATGATTTCGCCCGTAATCGGCGATACGACATCCTCCAGCGCATAGCGGCCGATCAGCCTGTCTTTCAGCGGTTCAATAATCTCATCGCCGTCCCGAATATCGCTGACGATAATTCCCTCGTTCGTACCGCAGTCCGCTTCGCGAATAATAACCTGCTGCGATACGTCCACCAAGCGGCGGGTAAGATAGCCCGAGTCCGCCGTGCGCAGCGCCGTATCGGAAAGGCTCTTGCGCGAACCTCTCGCGCCGATGAAATACTCCAGATTATTTAGCCCTTCGCGGAAATTCGATTTGATCGGAATCTCCATCGTCTTGCCGTTGGTCGCAAACATAAGGCCGCGCATACCCGCAAGCTGGCGAAGCTGGCTAGCATTGCCGCGCGCGCCGGAATCGATCATCATTTTGATCGAATTGAACGGATCGAACCCTTCGGAAAGCGCATTGGTGACCTCGTCGGTCGTCTGCTCCCAGATTTTGATTACATTATTATAGCGCTCCTCTTCAGAAAGCTCGCCGCTCTGGAAATGCTCCGTGACGATGCCGACTTTCTGCTCCGCTTCCGCAACCTTGGTATATTTCTCAGGCGGGATCGTCATATCATAAACCGATATGGAAATGCCGCTCTTTGTAGAATACTTGAAACCAGTGGCTTTGATATTATCCAGCATCTGCGCGGTAACGGTAATCCCGTTCTTTTTGATGCAGTTGTCAATGATATTGCCAAGCTGCTTTTTCTTGGTCACAAACGAAACCTCAAGATTCAGCATGGTCGCAGGATCACTGCGGTCGACATAA
Organism: uncultured Eubacteriales bacterium; assembly: GCA_958352145.1. Classification (GTDB taxonomy): domain Bacteria; phylum Bacillota; class Clostridia; order Oscillospirales; family CAG-272; genus UMGS902. Next base: position 8,060 of record CATWNM010000008.1, on the reverse strand, counting down.
CCGAGATTTTGCGGAATCTGCCGGTTGAAAATCAAACGGCCGAGCGTCGCGTCAATAATCCCGGAATGCATTACACCGTCGATTTCCTTTTCAACGCGTACCCGAATCGGCGCATGCAGGCCAAGCTGACCGTTGGCATAAGCCATCTCCGCCTCGTCCATATCACGGAATACTCTGCCGGTTCCCATTTCTTTTTCATTGATGATCGTCAGATAATAGGAGCCTAGAATCATATCCTGAGAGGGCACGGTTACCGCGCGCCCGTCGGCAGGCTTCAAAAGGTTATTGGCGGATAGCATCAGAAAACGCGCTTCCGCCTGCGCCTCCGCAGACAGCGGAACATGCACCGGCATCTGGTCACCGTCGAAGTCCGCATTGAATGCAGAACAAACTAGCGGGTGCAGCTTGATCGCCCGGCCTTCGACCAGTACCGGCTCAAATGCCTGAATTGACAACCTGTGCAGCGTAGGCGCACGGTTCAAAAGCACCGGGTGCTCCTTAATTACGTTTTCCAGCGCATCCCATACCTCTGGAAACACTTTGTCTACCTTTTTCTTTGCTTCTTTGATATTTGCTGCCTTCTGCGTCTCTACAAGCCGCTTCATGACAAAAGGCTTGAAAAGTTCCAGCGCCATTTCCTTGGGCAGCCCACACTGGAAAATTTTCAGATCAGGGCCGACGACGATAACCGAACGACCGGAATAATCGACACGTTTTCCAAGCAGATTCTGACGAAAACGGCCCTGTTTGCCGCGCAGCATTTCGGACAGCGATTTCAATGCCCGATTGGACGGACCGGTCACCGCTTTTCCGCGCCGTCCATTATCGATCAGCGCATCTACCGCTTCCTGCAGCATGCGTTTCTCGTTTCGAATAATGATCTCCGGCGCGCGAAGCTCCATCAGCTTTTTCAAGCGATTGTTTCGGTTAATGACGCGGCGGTACAAATCATTCAGATCGGAAGACGCGAACCGGCCACCGTCCAGTTGAACCATCGGACGAATTTCAGGTGGAAGAACCGGAATTACATCCAGAATCATCCACTCCGGCCGGTTTCCCGAAAGGCGGAACGCCTCCACAACCTCCAGGCGCTTGATGATTTTCAGTTTTTTCTGACCGCTCGCGCGGGAAAGCTCATCCCTCAGTTCCGCCGCAAGCTGCCCGACATCAATCTCAGCAAGCAGTTCCTTGATCGCCTCTGCGCCCATGCCAACGCGGAAATCATCTTCATAACGTTCATACCAGTTATTATACTCCTGCTCGCTAAGCAGTTGTTTTTTTTCAAGCGGAGTAGAACCGGGATCGATCACGATATACTGCGCAAAATAAAGTACCCGCTCCAAATTTCTGGGCGTGATGTCCAAGAGAAGACCAATCCTTGAGGGGATCGCGCGGAAATACCAGATATGAGACACCGGCGCCGCCAGTTCAATATGCCCCATGCGCTCGCGGCGTACCTTCTTCGTGGTGACCTCAACGCCGCATTTTTCGCAGACCTTTCCCTTGTGGCGGACGCGCTTGTATTTGCCGCAGAGACACTCCCAGTCTTTTGTAGGCCCGAATATACGCTCGCAGAACAGGCCGTCCTTTTCTGCCTTGAGCGTTCTGTAATTGATAGTTTCGGGCTTCGTCACTTCTCCGTGAGACCACGAACGGATCATTTCCGGAGACGCAAGACCGATTTTTATAGAATCAAATACATTATCCATTGATTTATATTACCTCTTTTGCGAAACGCAAAAGCACCTCTCCTTTGAATTTCGCACTTGCCGCCAAGTGCCGTTTCGAGAGCTATGCACGCCTTTAGATATCGAAAGCGTCGTCGTCCGCATCCTCGGCAAAAAATCCGCTTATATCGCCGTCCTCATCTTCCTCCTCTGTATAGGAATCGAAAAGATCGTCCGTCTGAACGGATTCGCCGATATCGGAAGCGCTGATGCCGTCCTCGTCTTCAATCGGGCTCACGTAATTCGGGGTTTCAAGCTCCTCTTCGCCGATTTTGGCAAGCTCAATCTCATTGCCGTCTTTATCCAGAACGCGAACGTCAAGCGCCAGAGACTGCAATTCCTTGACCAACACTTTAAAGGATTCGGGCACGCCCGGCGTCGGAATATTTTGTCCCTGTACGATTGCCTCATACGTCTTTACGCGGCCGGTGACATCGTCGCTCTTGACGGTTAGGATCTCCTGAAGGGTATACGCAGCGCCATAAGCCTCCAGCGCCCAGACCTCCATTTCACCGAAACGCTGTCCGCCGAACTGTGCTTTGCCGCCGAGCGGCTGCTGGGTAACCAGCGAATACGGACCGGTCGAGCGGGCATGGATCTTGTCGTCTACAAGATGGTGCAGTTTCAGGTAATACATATAGCCCACCGTAACAGGATTGTCAAACGCCTCGCCGGTACGGCCGTCATACAGCGTAGTCTTTCCATCGACGACATACAGCTTGCCTTCAGAAAACAGCATTTCATACTTTTCGGGTTCTTTCTGCTTATCCACGCTGACGCACTCATTTTTTCCGGTCTCTGGATTATAGACCAGTTCGACAACGTCCTTGCCCTCGATGTTTTCACCAGGCCGGATTTCACGGCAGAGCCCCGCCTTCTTCAAGCAGTCCAGAATATCTTTCTCGCTTGCGCCGTCGAACGCAGGCGTCATCACCTTGATGCCAAGCTCTTTGGCCGCGCGTCCCAGATGCACTTCCAGCACCTGACCGATATTCATACGCGACGGAACGCCCAACGGATTCAAAACGATGTCCAGCGGCGTGCCGTCCGCAAGGAACGGCATATCCTCCGGCGGAAGAATTCGGGAAACGACGCCTTTGTTTCCGTGCCGGCCAGCCATTTTATCGCCGACAGAGATTTTTCTTTTCTGGGCGATATACACACGGACCACTTTGTTGACGCCGGGCGGCAGATCGTCCTGATTGTCTCTTGAAAACACCTTGACGTCCACCACGATGCCACTTTCGCCGTGCGGCACACGCAAAGAGGTATCGCGCACTTCGCGCGCCTTTTCTCCAAAGATGGCGCGCAGCAGCCGCTCTTCCGCAGTAAGCTCGGTCTCGCCCTTCGGGGTAACCTTGCCCACCAAAATATCACCGGCACGCACTTCGGTCCCGATCTTGACGATGCCGTCCGCATTCAGATCTTTCAGAACATCATCGCCGACATTGGGAATTTCACGCGTGATGATTTCCTCGCCAAGTTTCGTATCCCGCGCTTCATGCGTATATTCTTCAATATGAATTGACGTGTACACGTCGTCGCGCACCAAACGCTCATTTAACAGGACGGCGTCCTCATAGTTGTACCCCTCCCAGGTCATAAAGCCAATCAGCGCGTTCTTACCCAGCGCGATCTCTCCCTCGGAGGTAGCGGGGCCGTCTGCAATCACCTGCCCTTTCTCAACCTGCTCGCCCTCATTGACTGTGGGCCGCTGGTTGATGCAGGTTCCCTGGTTCGAGCGTTTGAATTTGATTAAATGATAGGCTTCCTTTGCGCCGCCCTCCGTCCGAATCACAATTTCATCTGCCGTGACGCGCTCTACGGTACCGGCGGACTTTGCCAGAACGACCACGCCGGAATCGATCGCCGCTTTATATTCCATTCCAGTACCGACAACGGGCGCCTCGGATACCATCAGCGGCACTGCCTGCTTCTGCATGTTCGAACCCATCAGCGCACGGGTGTTATCGTCATTTTCAAGGAACGGGATCATTGCCGTAGCGACGGAAACAAGCATCTTCGGCGAAACGTCCACATAGTCTACTTCGGAAGCGTCCACCTCGAGGATCTCCGAGCGTTCGCGCGCAATAATGCGGCTCTTCACAAAGCGCCCCTCCGCATCCAGCGGCTCGTTCGCCTGCGCAATAATATAGTTGTCTTCGATATCCGCGGTCATATACTCCACAATATCGGTCACTTTGCCGGTCGCTTTATCCACCTTGCGGTAGGGCGCTTCAATAAAACCGTAATCCGAAATTTTGGCGTAGGTCGCGAGATACGAAATCAGACCGATATTCGGCCCTTCAGGCGTCTCGATCGGACACATCCGACCGTAATGGGTATAATGCACATCGCGCACCTCGAAAGACGCGCGATCCCGCGACAGACCGCCGGGGCCCAGCGCAGAAAGACGCCGCTTATGCGTCAATTCCGCAAGCGGATTATTCTGATCCATGAACTGCGACAGCGGCGAAGAACCAAAGAATTCGCGAATGGCCGTCACGACCGGACGGATATTGATCAGATTCTGCGGATGCAGTTCTGTACCATCCTGTACGGTCATGCGCTCCTTAATGATCTTATCCATGCGAGAAAAGCCGATACGCAGCTGGTTCTGCAAAAGCTCGCCGACGCAGCGCATGCGGCGATTTCCCAAGTGGTCGATATCGTCTGTGTAGCCGATGCCGTGCGACAAATTAATCAAGTAATTAATTGAAGCAAAAATATCATCTTTTGTGATATGCTTGGGACAAAGTTCGTGGATACGCCGCTTCACTTCGACGCGAATGCTCTCCGCATCTCCGCCGCACTGCTCCATAATCTCAAGCAGCACAACCGTGCGAACCTTTTCATGGATGCCGCAGTCTTTCAAATCGTAGCCAAGCAAATTTTCCGGCTCGGTCGTGTTGTTGGAAAATACTTTGACAACCTTTCCGTCCGGCAGGGCTATATCCGCCTCGTTGATGCAGTTTTTCTCGATTTCACGCGCGATTTCACGCGTGACCGCGACACCCGCCTCACAGACGAATTCGCCGGTAATCGGATTGATTGCGGGTTTTGCCAGCGTATGCCCGACAAGGCGGCCGGCAATATCCAGCTTTTTATCATATTTATACCGCCCGACCGGCGCAAGATCATAGCGTTTGGGATCGAAAAACAGATTGTTGATCAAGATCTGCGCGCTCTCCACCAGCGGAGGCTCGCCCGGCCGCAGTTTTTTGTAAACCTCTTTGAGCGCCTCGTCGCCGAACGTCGTATTGTTCTCGGCAGCCAGCGCGCCGCACTCGTCTTTTTCAAGCGTCGCGGCAATCATCGCTTCGTCTCCGAACATCGAGAGAATATCCGCATCCGACTCAACGCCGAGCGCGCGGATAAGGACGGTGATCGGAATTTTTCTTGTCTTGTCGATCTTTACATAAAACGCATCGTTGACATCCGTCTCATATTCCAGCCACGCGCCGCGGTACGGAATCACGGTAGCGGTAAACATATGCTTGCCGGTTTTATCAATGGAATCCCCGTAATAAATGCCGGGGGAACGAACGATCTGCGAAACGATTACTCTTTCCGCGCCATTGATGACAAACGTTCCATTTTCGGTCATCATCGGGAAATCGCCCATGTATATCTCTGATTCTTTTACCTCGCCCGTCTCCCTGTTTGTCAGCCTGACTCTTACTTTCAGCGGCGCCGCGTAGTTGACGTCTCGTTCCTTGCACTCCTCAACCGGATACTGCGTTTTCGAATCAATGGTGTAATCCACAAATTCGATCACCAGATTGCCCGAATAATCCACGATCGGAGATACATCGTCGAGCACATCCCGAAGTCCCTCGTTGAGGAACCAGTCGAATGATTTTTTCTGCACCTCGAGCAGGTTCGGCATTTCAATTGCCTCCCCGACCCTCGAAAAGCTCATCCGCACATTTTTGCCAAGCTTCTGGGGTGTGAGCATAGTATAGAATCACTCCATTCATTTAATATCTCGCCATTTATCCAAACAGCGCGGAAAATTTTACACATCCGGATAGGATTATAAAAGGCCTCAGGAAAAACAGACAAAAAACGCGCGCAAAGCGCATAAAAACTATGGATTTTTGCGTTTTATTTCCCCAGTCTCTCCCTATAAAAAAGGTGAATCCGCACAATTTGAGCCATTATAATGCAGTTTATTATTGTACCATTACTTTTATGGCTTGTCAAGAGCGTTTTCAGATTTTTTCCAAAGATCGGAAAATAATTTCCTATATATAGAGAGAATTTTTGCTGGAAATCACGCAGATTTTCAATAATTTTCAAAAAACCCTTGATTTTTCAGAAAAGGTATGTTATTATACATTCTTGTAAATGAGTCAACTTGGCTGCGTGCACCCTCTCAGGCACCGGCTTGGTGTTCATATTTCTGATTTTTTGAAGGAGGTGGACTTCTTGCCGAACATTAAATCCGCAAAAAAGCGCGTCAAGGTAATTGAGGCAAAAACGCTTCAAAACCAGATCTTCAAGACGCAGATGCGCACGCTTGTAAAAAAATACAACGCAGCGCTTGAGGCAGGCGACAAAACCGCGGCTACCGAGGCTTACAAAGCGGCCGTTAAGAAAATCGATCAGGCAGCCAACCGCAATATTATTCACAAAAATGCGGCCGCACACAAAAAGAGCCAGTTTACAATCCGGCTCAATCAGCTTGGCTGAAACTGCAATAAACCAAATGAAACGAAACAGACCGTTAAGAAGCGGTCTGTTTTTTACTTTTATATTTAGACCGAAACTTGCTGAAACGATTTTGCACAGGGCGCCGTTCCCTGACACAATTTTATGATATATCAGAAAACGCTGCCGAAAAGTTTAAATATGCGCGGTAAACGCTTCACTGCTTTTTCGCCCCGCACTCCAAAGTATACAAGCATTCACGCACCGTCTCCTCTTGTCCTTCGATCCCGCCGAGCGCCGTCCGCATAGACCAAAACCATGCCAAGCTTTTCCATAACGCACCGGGAAGGTCTGTTGCGCGCGTCACAGTGCGCCGTCAGTTTATCGAGCCTCATCTCGTCAAAAGCGAACGCGCGCATCGCAAGAGCCGCCTCGGTCGCAAACCCCTTGCCATGGTAATCCCGATGCAGAATCCACCCAAGTTCTCCGGAAAGGCGAGCCGTCTCCAAATACAGCGAAATTGCTCCGATGTGGACCCCCTGCCATACCACGGCAAACTCAAAAAATTTCGGTTTTTCCTTTCTCCATTCCGTTTCCGCCCCGCGCAAAAAGCGTTCGGTATCCGCCGGCGTTTTATCAAACCACAGCATATACCGCGTATTTTCAGGATCACCCGAATAAGCATAAGCCGAAACCAGATCCCCTACGCACAGCGGCCTAAGAATCAACCGCTGCGTATAAAGAATTTTATCCATACCGACCTTCCGTCTTCCGCCTATTTCTCGATCGCTTCCGCGGCGCGGCGCAGCGCCGCGATCGCCGCGCCGCGGTCGGCTTTGCCGAACACAGCGGAGCCCGCAACAAAAATCTGCGCACCGCGCGCGGCAACATTTCCGATATTTTTTTCGTGAATGCCCCCGTCCACCTCAATCTCGACGGACAGCCCCCGGCGGTCTATCTCGCGGCGGAGTGTTTCGATCTTCGGCAGCGTTTCAGACAGAAGCCCCTGCCCGCCGAACCCAGGCTCTACAGTCATAATCAAGGCAAGCGCAAGCCGGTCCAAATACGGATACAGCGACTCGACCGGCGTGCCCGGCTTTACCGCAAGCCCCGCGCGCAGCCCCCGCGCCCGAATTGTTTCAAGTGTTGCATCAACATTCTGACAAGCTTCGATATGTACGGTAATAAAGTTCGCGCCCGCATCAGCAAAATCCTCAATGTACCGAACCGGTTCCTCGATCATCAGATGCACGTCAAACGGAATACGCACGGCAGGCCGCGCACAGCGGATCACCGGCGCGCCAAACGTCAGATTGGGCACGAAAGCGCCATCCATGACGTCAAGATGGATCATATCCGCACCTGCGCGCGCAATTTCCACACATTCCGCATACAAATTGGCAAGATCGGCAGACAGTACCGACGGTGAAATTTTCATCATCCGAATCTCCTTTTGACGGTGGCACAAAGCAACGCCCGCCATATTATGTTAATAGCGCAAAATCAACGCGCCCCTCACAGAAAGGACTGTAAAAACAACAGATGTGCCGCGCAAAAATCTGTGGGGGAAAACGACTGTATACGGGTTGTCCGCACGGGCAACCCGATTAGTCAATCAGGCAAACAGCCTCCGCGGCAATTCCCTCGCCCCTGCCCGTAAACCCAAGGCCCTCTTCGGTC
>CATWNM010000007.1 GCA_958352145.1 uncultured Eubacteriales bacterium | reverse complement strand
AAACGCCGCAGTTAAAATCGCCGCGCCCTGCGAACAAAGAATGATGAACAGCGAATACAGAGCGGCTTTTTTATACGGCATACGATAATACACGGTCAGCGCCAGCATATTCAAAGGGCCGCCGCCAATTCCTAAAAATGCGGCGGCGATTCCCAATATAAAGCCGATTGGCAGACCGCCTGCCGCGCTGCGCGCCGAATCGCTCTTCTCCGACTCCCGTCTGAAAAAACCGCATACCAGCACCGCGGCCATAAGGACAAACAAAACGCCGTTCTGCACGCATTTGACCATGTCCCCATCCGATGCAAATTGATCCGAAACGCGGGCAAATATCATTTTCCCAAACGCGCCGCCAAATGCGCCGCCTATCGCCAGCGGAACGGCATAGTTCAGCCTAAACGCCTCGGGATCACGCTTTACCCGCTTTAGGTAATGTCTCGCCACGCTGAACAGAGACATGCAAAATACGGCGAAAGAAGAGATCAGACTGACCTTTGCCATACCCAGCGGCAGAGCCGCATCCAGCACAGGCTTGATAATCACGCCGCCGCCGATCCCGCTGACTGCGCCGAGCAGCGTGCTGCAAAGACAAACCAGTATACAAATCCAAATCATAGACTCTGCCTTCGAATCCTCTCCGCCAGTAAGGCCATGCGGTCAAACCGCTTTTCAAAAAACATCCGATAGCTCTCGCAGAAACGATTTTCTCCGGGCTTGCCGTCCAGCACGGGCTCCCTGTCGCGCCGACAGCCGCCGCGGCAGAGGGCGCGCCATTTACAGGCGCCGCACGTTTCGGGAAGCGTCAGAGACGCTTCCCGAAACGCCAAAGCTTTGGAGGTATTGGCGATACGCGCAAGCGAGGTTTCATTGACATTCCCAAGCCGCCATTCATCCAGCGCATAAAAGTCGCACGGATACACGCTGCCATCCGCCTCGACCAAAAAATACAGTCCGCATCTGCCTGCCATGCCACAGTGTTCAGGCATGCAGCCAAGCAGCATCCCGATATAATTGTCAAAACGCCGTTCACTTACGGCATGACCCGTGTAAAACGCCGCTTCATAGAGATCAAAACTCTCGATCAGGAAGCGCCCATATGCCTCGGCTTCCAGCGAAAAACTGCCCCGCTCGCCGCCAAACTCATCTATACAGGGTATAAACTGCAGATGCTCATACGGGGCAAGCGCTTTCCATACTTGTTCCGTATGTTCAGCTGTCCGCGCAGTGACCACACAAAGAATATTAAAATCAACTTTATATTTTTTCAGCATAGCGATCCCAGAAAGCACGCGGTCATAACTGCCTTTCCCCTCTGCGTCAACGCGCGCAGCGTCATGCGTTTCCCGGTCGCCGTCCAAGGAGACACCCAGCAAAAAATGATGCTTTGCAAACAGCGCGCACAGCGCGTCCGATAAATGACACCCATTCGTCTGCAGCGCATAGGAAACAGGAAGTCCGCGCACATTATACTCCGAAACCAGATGCAAAAACGCCTGAAAAAATTCTGCGCCCGCAAGCGTCGGCTCGCCGCCCTGAAAAGCAAACGTAACCGTGTCGTCCGCATAAATAAACGCGCGACGGACGAGCGCACGCATCGTCTGCGGCGTCATCATGCCCCGGCACGCCTGTTCCCGGCGGGACGTTACATCCGCATAAAAGCAATACCTGCACCGCAAATCACAAGCGGACGAGGCAGGCTTAATCATCATACTCAAAGGCGGCATAAATATTCCTCACACATAAATACTTTCTGGCGCGTCAATCCTTGCTACCGTGCGCGGCAAAAGCAGCAAGCGGTTCCATGCGCACACCCGGATCTTCCGCCACATACGTTTCATCGAACCAATACCCCTTTGGATGCAGCTTTGTGCGGTACCGGTTATGCGGCGCGGGAATCGGATCAGCGGCGCGAAGCGCCGCCGCCGCAAGGCAGGCCAGCATATCCGCTTTGATCTGGAGATAATCCGGTTCGTCCCAGAGATTGCGGAGCTCCGCCGGATCCTCTTTCAAATTATATAAGTAACCCGTTCCCATCATGTCAATCTGAATTTTATAGTCGCCCTTGCGAACCATGCGCGTCTGTCCGGATTGCGTCCATGACCCCATGCAGACGAACGTCTTTTTATCTTCGGAAAGCGTACGGTCATCCGTGGGCTTCAGATGATCGCGGTCATTCCAGTACAATCCGCCGTAGCCAAATTCGGAATAGGCGACGTCAAATTCGCCGGGCGGGCACGCTTCCCCGCGCAGAAGCGGAAGCAGGCTGCGCCCCTGAGAGCCAAACGGAATTTCCGCGCCAATCAAATCACAGACCGTCGGCAAAATATCCACTAAATTCACACAGGCGCTGTCATTGACGACCGCGCGTGAAAATCCGGGACCCTGCCATGCCATCGTAATGCGGGTAAGCACCTCCGGAAGTCCGACGCCCTTGCGGATCAAGCCATATTCTCCGACAAAATCTCCATGATCCGAAAGAAATACCACAACCGTGTTTTCCCGAAGCCCGCGCGCCTCCAGTCCCTCGATAAACCGTTTGAACTGATCGTCGATCAGACGAAGCATGCCGTGATAATTCGACCGCGCACGCAGGATCCGTCTGTCGGTGTCCTCGCCCATAGCCGTCTCCCAACCGGCGCGTTCCCATTCAAAGAACGGCCCCTTCGCAGGCAAATCCGCCACGGTTCCCGTGGTTTTCGGCAGAGACTCGGGCGGGAACATGTCAAAATACGGTTCCGGAACCTGATAGGGATTATGCGGTTCGGCAAACGAGAGCCAGAGAAAAAAGGGAGCGCCGCCGCGGTCCTGATCTATAAATTTCAGCGCCGAACTCACATTTTTATAGGGATGCTGCACACAGACGCCGCCAGGCGACGGTTCATGCGTCTCCGTATGCTTGATGCGATTTAAAAAATCAGCGAATGCAATGTCGTCTTCACTGCTGTCCGGTCCCGGTTTTCCTCCGAGATGCCCTGTCCGCTCCTGAAAATCAAAATCCTCCGGTTTACGGTAGGTATGATTTTTACCGCAGAGCGCCGTTCTGTAGCCGCAGCGCTTCAGCACGTCCAAAAGATCCTCTCCGTACAGCGCGTCGGACACATTGTGATTTGTCCGCACGGCATGGCAGGACGGATACCGCCCCGTAAACATGCTGACGCGCGCCGGCACGCAGCAGGGATTTGGGGTATACGCGCGGCGAAAATCGATTCCCTCTCCGGCCCACCGGTCCAAAAAAGGCATCGTATCGAGCGGATATCCCACCCCTGCCCGCAAATCAGCGCGCTGCTGGTCCGTCATTACAATCACGATATTCGGTCGCATTTCTCTTTCTCCCCCTTATGTTTAAAACTTTCCCAATGCAAATTTTATCATATACTGCGTTTCTTTACAAGATTAAACTTCGCAGAATGAATTCAATGAATATTGAACGAAAAAATCACTTGCCTTTTTGGCAATATTGTGCTAAAATTATAAAGATATAAAATACTGGAGGCATACTATGACAGATAAACTGCCCTACGAGTATTACAAAGTAGAAAAATTCGAATCCATCAAAGAAATGCTGGAGATGGCGATCAAAGCCGCCGGCGATCAAACCGCGTTTAAATTTCGAAAGGACGGCAAGATCGCAGAGATTTCCTACCGCGATTTTTATGCCGATACGATGGCGCTTGGCACGGCGCTCACCGACCTCGGCTTTGGAGACCGGCATATCGCGATGCTGGGCGAAAATTCCTATTCCTGGATCGTGGTATACCTGACGGTTTTGAAATCGAGCGGCGTGTATGTCCCAATCGACAAGGAACTGCCTTTCTGCGATATCCAGAACATTGTAAACGACAGCGACAGCGAAGTTGTCTTTTATACGAAGCGCTATGAAAGCGACCTAATGGAAAACGCCGCAAAAATGCCGCAGGTCAAATACTTTGTCGGCATAGACCGCGAAGAAGATCTGGGCAATTTTCTCAGCTTTGAAGCGCTGAAAGCCAAAGGCGCCAAATTGTATGCAGACGGGGACGAACGGTACGCCTCCATGACCAGCGACCCGAACGCCCTCAAAATGCTGGTCTATACCTCGGGTACAACCGGCATGCAAAAAGGCGTCATGCTGAGCGAACACAATCTTGTTTCCAGCGTATACTACGGATTGCAGGTTTCCACCGTCTATCGCCGGTCGCTCTCCGTGCTCCCCTACAATCATACCTATGAGGCGGTCTCCGGTCTCCTTGTCTCCCTGCACAAACACGCGACGATCTGCATCAACGAAAGTTTGAAAATGGTCCTGAAAAACCTACAGGAATACAAACCGGACTATGTTTACCTTGTGCCCGCATTCGTCGAAGTCTTCTACAAGAAAATTCTGACCAACGCGCGTCAAAACGGCAAGGAACAAACGCTGTTCAAAATGATCCGCATCAGCAACAAACTGCGCCGGGCCGGCATAGATTTGCGAAAGACGCTTTTTGCCTCCGTACACAAAGCTTTCGGCGGCAATCTGCGAAAAATTGTCTGCGGCGGGTCTCCCCTGCGGCCGGAACTCGGCGAATTTTTCGACGGCATCGGCATCTCTTTGATTAACGGCTACGGCATTACCGAATGCTCACCGCTTGTCAGCGCAAATCACGACGCGTTCAACGACTGGCACACCGTAGGCATTCCGCTTCCCTGCTGCCAGATCAAATTTGAAAACGTCACGCCGGACGGCGACGGTGAAATCTGCGTAAAGGGCGACGTCGTCATGCTCGGTTACTACAAGCAGCCAAAGCTGACCGCCGAATGCCTGCGGGACGGCTGGTTCTATACCGGCGATTACGGCCGGATGAACGAACACGGGCAATTGTATATCACTGGACGCAAAAAGAATTTGATCGTCCTCACAAACGGCAAAAACGTATTTCCTGAGGAAATCGAAAACTATATCGCCGCGATTCCCTACGTCGCCGAAGCTGTCGTCTACGCGCTGAAAAATGAACACGGCCTGGAAGATTCGCTCTGCGCTGAGGTTTTCCTTTCCGAAGAAAAAATTGCGGAACTAGGGATCGAAAACCCGGTTGAGCGTATCCGTGCGGACATTGCGAAAGCGACAGAACCGCTCCCGCACTATAAACACATCGCCAAAGTCAAAGTGCGCGACGCCGAGTTTGAAAAAACGACTACAAATAAAATCAAAAGAAATAAAATCGTCAAAGACGAACGCCTTTAGAAAAAATCCGCCTTACCGGCGGATTTTTCTAAAGGCAAAGACCGCGCGCTGCGCAAAACCGGCCTGCGCCGCCAAAAAGATGCAAAGGAGTGCTTCTATGACCAATCTACTGATCCGCCTGTTTGTCAAAGATTACACGCATACCGAAAAACCGGCCGTGCGCGCAGCTTTCGGCAGACTTTCCGGCCTGACCGGCATTTTATGCAATCTGCTGCTGTTTTGCGGCAAACTTGCCGTCGGAACGCTTTCCGGCAGCGTATCCGTCACAGCGGACGCTATCAACAACCTTTCCGACGCATCTTCAAGCGTCATCAGCCTCATCGGCTTCAAAATGGCCGAAAAGCCAGCCGACGCAGATCATCCCTACGGACATGCGCGCTACGAATATCTGTCCGGTCTGATGGTCTCCGTCCTCGTCTTGCTGATCGGCGTTGAACTCTTAAAGGGCAGCATTGAAAAAATATTGCATCCGGCGCCTGTAGAATTCAGCTTTCCGGTCGCAGCCGTGCTGGCCGCTTCGATTTTAATCAAGCTGTGGATGGCGCTGTTCAACCGGAATCTGGGGAAAAGAATTGATTCCCAAACCCTGAGCGCAACCGCCGCGGACAGCCGCAATGACGCGATTTCCACAACGGCCGTGCTGGTCGCTGCGCTGATCTCCCACTTCACGAAATGGGAACTAGACGGTTATATGGGCGTGGCGGTCGCCGTATTCATCCTTTACAGCGGATTCGGCCTGATCCGGGAAACGCTCGATCCAATTCTGGGAAAGCCGCCGAAACCCGAATTCGTAGAACAAATCCGGCAAAAAATCATGCGTTATCCGGGCGTGCTCGGCACGCACGATCTGATCGTACATGACTACGGTCCCGGATGTCAGTTTGCCAGCGTACACGTAGAAGTCGCAGCCGAGGCCAATGTCATTGCCAGCCATGACGTCATCGACAACATTGAGCGGGACATACGAAACGAACTCGGCCTGCATCTGGTTATCCATATGGATCCGATTGTCACAGCCGACCCGGAAATCAACGACCTGCGCACATGGCTGTCCGATGCGGTCAAAAGCATCGACCCAGCGCTGTCGATCCATGATTTGCGGGTAGTTCGCGGCCCAACGCATACAAATCTGATCTTCGACTGCGTAGCGCCGCAGAATCTTTCCATAAGCAAAACAGAACTGTGCAAAAGAATCATGGCGCTGGCACGCGAGCGGGACCCGTCCTTTTTCTGCGTCATCACCATCGACGACAGCTTTGCGCCCATTCCGCACTGAATCCACAGTGTATTCTATAATGTACACAAGGAGATAACACAAAATGTACTATACCAATATCACAAATTTTCGTAAAAACATTTCCAATATACTGAAGCAGACGATAAAATACAAGGAACCTGTAAATATCAGCACCAAAGACGGGAATGCAGTAATTCTCAGTGAAGAAGATTATAACGGCTTAATAGGAACCATATATCTGTATTCGATTCCCGGTTTGAAAGATAAAATCGTTGATGAACTTCACTCGCCGATTTCTGAATGCATTCCGGAAAATGCTGTTCAGTGGTAAATGTATCCCATTGTCTATATCTTTTATAGGATCATGCATTTATTTTTTCGTCAGCAATTCATAGCGCTTTTTGTAGGACAAATTTCCCTTATAGTAATTTCTCCATATTGCTTCTTTTTCTTCAGGGCTTTTCGCTTTTTCCTGCAAGGCTTCAATAATTTTTAAGCTCTGTTCATAATAAAACCATTCGTATGTATGCCTGGCTTTTGCCGGCGTTATACAAAATTCTTTTGCAATTGCCGAATACCCCATGTGTTTGGTTTCCCGCATTTCTACGATGCGGGAAACTGTTTTTTTACGCATTGCAGTCTTAAACGGCGGCAGACTTCGAATCCATTGTTCCGGCATCCCCGGTTCGCCTTCTCGATATTCAGTCAAAATATCTCCGTATTTCTTTTCTAAATATGCGCAAAGGTACATCTCATCCACATAGCATTCATATGCGTCGTCAAAAACTTTTCTGACTTGAGAAAGATCTTCATGCCCCAGCACTACCGCAACATGACGGATATATAAACGCATCTGTTTCTGTTTTAGGAAATGGTATTGTTGCCCTGCCTCCGAGACCGATATGTTAAATTTTTCGGCTATTTTTGTATATGTATAGCCGGATTGCTCTCGAAGCAGCATAATCTCATATGCACGCTTGTCCTTTTTTATTACGCTGTATGGAATATCTTTTAACATACAAATGTTATCCTTTCACTTTTTACCATATATTTAAAAATAATTCTATCATAAATTAAACTGTTATGCAACTGTTTAACCATAATATCATAACCGTTGGCGTATATTAAATTATTTATTTCTGATAATATATATATGCAACCGTTATTATACCGTAAGGAAAGGATATATCTATATGCCAACAAATAAAACTCCTTTTACATTTCATCTGGAAGATGAATATTTGGAAAAACTACGTTATATTTCAAAACAGGAAACGAGAAGCGTAAGTAATTTACTGGAACATCTGTGCAAATCCTATATAAAAGAATACGAACAAGCACATGGAAAAATAGAAATTAATAATCAATAAAGTAACATTTTACTCCCTCAAACAAATGATTCATCAAAAAAAATGTAAAAAATATGTCATTATTCAATAACTGTTGTTTTACCGTTGGTGTATAAAAATGGATTTAATTTTGGTAATCTATAGTAAACTATTGTTTTTATCTGTTCACTGAGGAAAAAGCTATATGCCGACGAACAAAACACCTTTTACATTTCATCTTCAAAATGAATATTTAGAAAAATTGCGTTATATTTCAAAGAAAGAAACAAGAAGTGTAAGTAATTTGCTTGAGCATCTTTGCAAAATATACATTTCAAGTTACGAGCAAGAACATGGAGAAATTAAAATAGAGTCCACAAAGAACTAACTTGATTTTCTTATACAGCATGTGGTGCTTTATGATATTTAATTCTCACATTCACTTCAACCAATGAGCCTGCGTAAAAAAACAAATATGCACAAATATGCAAACAGTCCGCAATGACCATCTTTTTCATCTCACATAACAAATTCAATAAAAAAGGCATACAGAGCGGACATGCGCCGCTCTGTATGCACCTTACGGCTTGGCAAGTGCCGCTTTTGCGGCGCGCGGCGCGAGCGAACCAAGCCTTTTTTGTCAAAAACCTTTGGTTTTTTGACAAGCTCAGAGGGCACACGCCCTCTTTTTTTGACCGCATCGCCGCAAAGCGCCATCCGCCGCCATATTTTTAAAATTCCCCATTGCACAACGCTCAATTTTGTCGTATAATAGCCAAAGCGCAACTGTGCGATACCATTTTTGTTGGAGGCATGTTTTATGAGTTTCAAATCGGGACTGCGCGGCGGACTGCCGGTCGGACTCGGTTATTTTTCCGTTTCGCTCGCATTCGGCGTATTGGCGTCTCAAAGCGGATGTACACTTTTGGAAGCGATGCTGATTTCCGTAACCAATCTGACTTCCGCAGGCCAATTTGCCGGACTTTCGGTCATAACCGCTTCGGGCACCCTAATCGAAATGGCGCTGACGCAGTTGGTCGTCAACGCGCGGTATGCACTGATGAGCATCGCGCTTTCCCAAAAGCTAAGCAAAAATTTTCACAGCGGATGGCGGTGGCTGCTCGGCTTTGCCATAACCGATGAAATTTTCGCCGTCGCCATCGGCAATCCGCAAAAAATCGAGCCCGCCTACTTTGCAGGGCTTGCGCTCCTTCCGATTGCCGGCTGGTCAGCGGGCACGCTCTGCGGCGCGGTACTCGGCAGCATTTTGCCGGCGATCGTCACCGGCGCGCTGGGCGTCGCGCTGTACGGGATGTTTATCGCGATCGTCACGCCAAAAGCCAAAGAGGACAAGCATGTGCTGGCAGCCGTCGGTTTGGCCGTCGCGCTCAGCGTTCTTTTCCGCTATACGCCTTTTTTGTCCAAAGTATCCGGCGGCTTTGCCATGATTATCTGCGCCGTCGCCGCGTCGGCCGCCGCCGCGCTGCTTTTTCCCGTAAAGGAGGAAAACTGAATGGAGCTTTCTGCGTTTCTTCCTTATCTCTTGGTCATGTCCGGCGTTACATATCTGATCCGCGCCGTTCCGTTCGTTCTGGTCAAGCGCCGGATACAAAACCGCTTTCTTTTCGCTTTTCTGTACTACGTGCCGTACACGGTGCTGGCGGCGATGACGTTCCCCGCGATCCTCTATGCGACCAACAGCATCTGGTCAGCCGCCGCCGGTCTTGCCGCCGCGCTTGTTCTGGCCTATCGCGGCAAAGCGCTTTTGACTGTGGCGACCGGCGCGTGCGCCGCCGTATTTTTAGTGGAAGCGGGTATGCTGCTGTTCTAACCATAAAACAGGCCGTCTGAAAACTTTGTTTTCAGACGGCCTTAGTGTGTCAAAAAAATATTCCCACAAACAAAATCGTATAAAGTTTCGTAAAAAAGCCGGCTTTGCCAGCTTTTTTACACCTTGTGGCTGCGCGAGTGCCGCGTAAGCGGCACGAAGACGCGAGTGAACCGGTCTTTTCTTTCGAAAAACAGAGTTTTTCGAAAGGCGCATATTACTGCTGCTTTTTGAGCTTGGCCTCTTCTTTGAGGCGCAGTTCGGTATTCAAAATACGTTTGCGCAAACGGACGTTTTTCGGCGTGACTTCAATCAATTCGTCGTCGGCGATATATTCGATCGCTTCCTCAAGACTCATGATTTTCGGCGTGACCAGCCGAAGCGCTTCATCCGCGCCCGAACTGCGGATCGCCGTAAGATGTTTCTTTTTGCACACATTCACAACGATGTCCCCCTGCTTCGGAGAAGAACCGACGATCATTCCCTCATATACGGGGCACTGCGCGCCGATAAACATCTGGCCGCGGTCCTGCGCGTTGAACACGCCGTAAGAAGTGGACTCGCCCGCTTCGCTTGCGACCAGCGAACCGGTAAAACGCACAGTCACTTCGCCGCGATACGGCTGATAGCTGTCAAAAATCGTATTGAGAATCCCCTCGCCGTGCGTGTCTGTGAGAAACTCGCTGCGATAGCCGAAAAGGCAGCGCGAGGGCACAAGATATTCCAGTCTCGTGCGGCTGCCGCGCGGCTCCATGGCGACAAGCTCGCCTTTGCGGGAACCGAGCTTCTCCATGACCGCGCCGTTATAGGCGTCCGGACAGTCGATGATGACGCGCTCCACCGGCTCGCATTTTACGCCGTCGATCTCCCGGTACAGCACATGCGGCGTACTGCACGCCAGTTCATATCCCTCCCGGCGCATAGTCTCGATCAAAATGGAAAGATGCATTTCCCCGCGTCCTGCCACCTTGAAGCTCTCCGTCGTCTCCCCATCGCTGACGCGAAGAGACACGTCCTTCAAAAGCTCGCGGTACAGGCGCTCACGCAGATGGCGGGAAGTCACATATTTGCCATCTTTGCCCGCAAACGGGCTGTCGTTGACCGAAAACGTCATTTCCATCGTCGGCTCGCTGACCTTGACAAACTCCAAAGGTTCAACGCAGGAAAGCGACGTCACCGTGTCGCCGATATTGATATTTTCCGCGCCGCAAAAGCAAATGATATCGCCCACTTTCGCCGTTTCGACCGGAACGCGGGTCAAACCATCGATCTGATAGACGCTGACCACTTTCGCACGCCGCGGCGCGTCCTTGCTGTGGAAATTGGAGATCATGATCTCCTGATTCTGCCGGATCACGCCCCGCTCGATCCGGCCGATACCGATGCGGCCGACATAATCGTTGTAATCGATCGAAGAAACCAGCATCTGCAATTCCCCATCCTCATCCCCGGACGGGGCCGGCATATACTCCAAAATCTTATCGAACAGCGGGCGCAAATCCGTGCCCGGAATTTCCGGGTCGAGCGACGCCGTACCGGCTCTGCCCGAACAAAATACCATAGGGCTGTCCAATTGTTCGTCATTCGCGTTCAATTCGAAGAAAAGCTCGAGAATCTCGTCCTGCACTTCCGCTATGCGCGCGTCCGGCTTGTCGATCTTGTTGATGACGACGATGACGCGGTGGTTCAACTGCAGCGCGCGCTCCAGCACGAACCGGGTCTGCGGCATAGGCCCCTCTGCCGCGTCTACCAACAGCAAAACGCCGTTCACCATTTTCAAAATGCGTTCGACCTCGCCGCCAAAATCCGCGTGCCCCGGCGTATCGACGATGTTGATCTTGACGCCGTTGTAATGCACCGCCGTATTTTTCGCGAGAATGGTGATTCCCCGCTCCCGTTCGAGATCGCCCGAGTCCATAACGCGCTCGGTCATCGCCTGATTTTCCCGGTAAATACCGCCCTGCCGGAGCATCTCGTCCACGAGCGTGGTCTTGCCGTGGTCAACATGCGCAATGATCGCAATGTTTCTCAAATCTTCTCTTACCACTTTGTTTCTACCTCTATTCAATCAGGCGCAAAGCGCCGTTTCCTGCGTTCGAACGTTCTAAAATTCCATGTCGATAACTTTATTATTATAGCACATACGCTTTGAAATGAAAATGGACTATCCGCCAAAATTTTTGCCACGAAGCGAAAGATTTATGTCAAGGTGCCGAAAAAAAGGCGGTTTCTTGACAGGACGCCGGCGCCGCACTATAATAAATTGAAATAAACTATGGTATACTGTTTTCGGATACCGTGCTGCGTGCAGACGCGCAGAAAACTTGGAGGACTCCTATGCGCATTAAAGGATTTATATTTGACCTGGACGGCACGCTGGCCGACACGCTGCCCGAACTCAACCGCGCCATGAACCGGACCCGCGCGCGGTTCGGGCTCGATCCCATCGGACGAAAAGAAGTTCTGCGCGGCATCAACGACGGGCCGCGAAATTTTGTGCTCCGCACGTTCCCCGAAGGAACCGACAAGGAAACGATCGACGAAGCCACAAAATACTATATTTCCGATTATGAAGACGAGTACATGAACACAAAGACCGCCTTTCCCGGCATGCCGGAAACCATCCTGCAAATGAAACGAGACGGCTGCAAAACCGCCGTACTGACCAACAAGGCGCACCGCGCCGCCGTGCTTCTCGTCGAGCAGATTTTCGGCAAGGGCGTTTTTGATCCGATATGGGGCGTGCAAAACGAACCGCTAAAGCCCGACCCGGCGGCAGCGCTCAAAATTGCCGAAATTTTCGGCCTTTCCTGCGGGGAAATCTGTTTTGTCGGCGACTCGCACATCGACATGCAGACCGGTAAAAACGCGGGCATGCATCCCATCGGCGCCGGCTACGGCTACAAGAGTCCGGAAATTCTTCTGCAAAACGGCGCGGAAGCCATCGCGTCCACACCGGCCGAAATTTATGAAATTGCGAAAAATATCGGCTAACTATTGACAAAGCGCGAAGTTTGTCCTATAATCAAGCCGACCAAACAGAATATGTCGGGGGTGCTGGAAACGGCTGAGATGAACGCAAGTTCGAACCCTTTACCTGATACGGATAATGCCGTCGTAGGGAGATATATTTACACCCGTAATGTATTTCCGCACGGACATATGTCTGTGCGGAATTTATTTTACGGAGGTTTTTTCCATGAAAAACACCAAAACACGCGCGCTTGTAGAGAGTGCGATTCTGATCGCGCTCGCCACGATCCTCAGCCTGATCAAGCTGGTAGATCTGCCTTATGGCGGTTCTATTACGATCGCATCCATGTTTCCCATCGTGATCCTCTCTTACCGTTTCGGACTGCGCTGGGGCTGCGCCGCCGGACTTGTCTACGGCATCATCCAACAGCTGACCGGACTCTCCTCCCTCTCCTATGTCACCACATGGCAGAGCATCGTCGCCGTGATCCTGCTCGATTACGTGATTGCCTATGCGGTCACCGGGCTTGGCGGCATATTCCGCGGCCGTATCAAAAACCAGTCTTCAGCGCTGGCGGCAGGCTCCCTGCTCGTCTGCCTGCTCCGATACGCCTGCCATGTTCTGTCCGGCGCCACCGTATGGGCGGGTATCTCCATTCCGACCAAGGCGGCGCTGATCTACTCCTTTATCTACAATGCGACCTATATGCTGCCGGAAACGCTCATCATGGTTCTGGTCTCGGTCTACATAGGCTCCATGATTGACTTTCACGCCGATCTGCCGGTTCGTACGGCCCGGACAGAGACCGTCGCCGCCCGGCGCAGCGTCTGGACGATCCTTGCGGGGCTTGCCTGCACGGGCGCGCTGATCTTCGACGTCGCCGCAATCTTTTCCAAGCTGCAAAATGCAGAGACCGGCGAATTCGACATCACGCAGATCGCTTCCGCAAACTGGATCGCCGTCGCCGCCGTTACCGCCTGCGCCGCAATCGCGGCGGCCGCTTTATTTGCGGTTGGCAGAGCTTCCAAAAAGCAAAACGCCGGATAAAAGCGTCCATAGCCTTGACAAAGCCGGGAAAAACGTTTATAATGACAGCGCAACCGGGCGGCGCAGTCGCGCGATATGTCGCCGAAAGGTATTATCGCGAGGAAAGTCCGAGCTTCACAGGGCAGGATAACGGATAACGTCCGCCGAGGGCGACCTTAGGGAAAGTGCAACAGAAATAGACCGCCGCGCAAGCGGTAAGGATGGAAAGGCGAGGTAAGAGCTCACCGGCACGACAGGCAACTGTGTGCAACTGTAAACCCTATCCGAAGCAACACCGTATGGGAAATGCCGAAAGGCAGTGCCTGCCCGGCACATTTTCCCAGGTGGCAGCGGTATTTTTATACCCGAGCAGGCCGGCAACGGCCTGCAAAGATAGATGACTGCGGGACGATTTTTCGTCAACAGAACTCGGCTTACAACCCCGCGTTGCAGGACCGGCGGCAAATGCCGCCGGTCTTTTTTGCCGTTTTGTATTGCTTTTGACCGCGTAAAATAATATAATGATTTTGTATAGCATTTTTACGCAGAAATGAGGTCTTTGATTTTGTCCTACGACGTTTTCGGGAAACGCTGCACCGTTCTCGGCCTCGGCGTCTCCAACCTGCCCCTAATCGACTATCTGCTGCGTCACGGCGCGCGCGTCACAGCACGCGACCTGCGCGATATAGATCCCTCAAAAGAACCTTTTGCTCAATACGCCGCGCGCGGCGTGCAGTTCGTCTGCGGCGCGCGCTACCTCGACAGCCTTGACGGCGATATTCTCTTCCGGTCGCCCGGCATCCGCCCGGATCTGCCGGAAATCGTGGCCGCCGTAAAAAACGGCGCGCGCCTCTCTTCCGAAATGGAACTGTTTTTCGAGCTTTGTCCCGCAAAAATCTTTGCCGTTACCGGCTCGGACGGTAAAACCACCACGACCACGCTGACCTATAAGATGTTAGAGGCAGCAGCCGCAAGAGAGGGACGTGGCAGAAAGGTCTATGTCGGCGGCAACATCGGCGCGCCGCTGCTTCCGCACGTTGAAGAGATGACCGAACAGGACTTTGCCGTGGTGGAACTGTCCAGCTTCCAGCTGATGACCATGCAAAAATCGGCGTTTGCCGCAGCGATTACCAACATCACGCCAAATCACCTGAACTGGCATACGGACATGGCGGAATACACAGAAGCGAAACTGAACGTATATAAACACGGCACAAAGCGCGTAGTGCTCAACGCCGACAACGCGCTTACTGCGGCGCAGATCGGCAAAACCGGCGCTGAGGAAATCGTATTTTCTTTGGAACCAACGTCTTCCGAACGCTCTGCAAAAGCGATGATCTGCGATTCGAACGGCGTGATCACAGTCAATGGCGAGCCATTCTTGCGCTGCGCTGACATTCGTTTGCCCGGTCACTTCAACATAGCAAACTATATGTGCGCGATCGGTCTAACGCTCGGATACGCCGGCCACGAGGATGTGACTGCGCTTGCCAAAAGCTTTGGCGGCGTAGAGCACCGCAACGAATTCGTGCGGGAATGCGGCGGCGTAAAATACTATAACTCTTCTATTGACTCTTCTCCCTCACGCACGATGGCGGCGCTCGGCGCCTATCCGCAAAAGCCGATTTTGATCTGCGGCGGCCGCGACAAACACGTCCCGTTCGATAGCCTTGCATCCGAAATTCTGCGGCGCGCCAAAGCGCTGATTCTGACCGGCGAGGCAAAAGATCAGATTCTGGCCGCCGTACAGAACGCACCCGAATATAAACCCGGCAAACTTCCCATACTGATAGAAGAAGATTTTACAAACGCAGTGCAGGCGGCGCGCACTTTGGCCGCCCCGGGGGACACCGTTCTGCTCTCCCCCGCCTGCACCTCGTTCGACGCCTTTTGCAACTTTGAGGCGCGCGGCCAAAAATTCAAAGAAATCGTAAATGCCTTTCAGGATTAAAACATGGAAATTCAAGAACTGCTCCGGCTGCTGTGTACCCAAATGAGCGTGTCCGGCAGCGAATATACGGCTAAAAAAACGCTTTTTGATACGTTTGGCGCATATTTCGACGAACAATTTGAAACGCCGCTCGGCAGCCTGATCTTTGTCCGCCGCAGCGCGCGCCCGAATGCGCCGAAGCTGATGGTAGACGCGCATTTTGACGAAGTCGGCATGCTGGTGAGCGAAATTTTGCCGGACGGCTTCCTGCGCGCGGCCAATCTCGGAGGACTCGACGCAAAAGCCATGCAGGCGGGCGATGTAATCATATACGGCAAAAAACCGGTTTTCGGCGTCGTCGCCTCCACGCCACCGCACTTAAAGAGCGCGGCAGACCGCGGCAAAGCGCCCAAAATCGGCGAACTCTTGATTGATACGGGCTACGATCAAAAAACACTCGAAACGCTGATCCGCGTCGGTTCGCCGGTCGGCTATGCGCCGCGATTCACAAAGCTTTCGGGAAACTGCGTATGCAGCAAAGGGCTGGACAACAAAGCGTCCTGCGCCGCGGCGCTCTTTTCGGCTGCAGTTTCAGATCTGTCGCTTTGCTTTGATCTCTACCTCTGCCTGTCCGCGCGGGAAGAACTGGGCGGCGCAGGCGCATTTACTGCGGCATACGGCATCCGTCCCGATCTTGCCTTGATTCTCGACACCGGCTTTGCCCGAGCGCCCGACTGCCCGGAACTGCCCGCGCACACCCCCGCCCTCGGCGAGGGACTGATGCTCTCGGTTACGGCCGCAAACCAACGCGCGCTTGCCGCGCATATTTATGCGCTTGCAAAACAGGCGGGCATTCCGCTTTGCAAAACGGCGGAACCCGAGCGCACGGGCACAAACTCCGACCTTTTGACGCTCACACACGGCGGGATACCGACCGCCACCATCAGCATACCGATTTTAAACATGCACACCGCCGCCGAGACCGCCTGCACCGACGATATTCTGGCCGCGGCAAAGCTGCTTTCGGCGCTGTACGCGTCCGAAAAGCTGAGCGAGGTATACGCCCATGTATGAAGGAATCGAACTGCTGCGTGCGCTGTGCGCAGCCGACGGGCCGTCCGGCTTTGAGGACGCGGTGCGCAACGCGATCGAACAAGAAATCAAGGATTGCTGCGACACCTATTCCTGCGATGTGCTCGGCAGCCTGACCGCGGTCATCCGCGGCAGCGGGCGCGGACGCGTCATGCTCAGCGCACATATGGACGAAGTCGGCTTTATGATTACGGATATCACGCCCAGCGGCTTTTTGAAATTCGGCGCGCTCGGCGGGATCGACGATGCGGTGCTCTGCGGCAAGCGGGTTCAGATCCTGCGCGAAAACGCGCCTTCCCTGTCCGGCGTGATCCTTTCAAAGCCGATCCACCTCCAAAGCGCAGAAGAACGGGAAGCCTACGCGAAAAAAGAGAACATGTATATTTCCATCGGCGCGCACAGCCGCGAAGAAGCACAAGCATTGTGCGGCGTCGGCGACATTGCTGTGTTCGACTCGGAATTTACAGCGTTCGGCGAAGCAGATAGGCTCGTCAAAGGCAAAGCGATCGACGACCGGCTGGGCTGCGCGCTGATGATTGAAACCATGCGAAAGCTGTATGCCGCGCCGCAACGCGGCGCTTACGATCTCTATTTTTGCTTCAGCGTGCGCGAGGAAACCGGCCTGTCCGGCGCAAAAACCGCGGCGAAGCGCATCGAGCCCCAGCTTGCCGTGGTGCTGGAGACCACGGCGGTCGCCGACATTGCCGAAGTGCCGCCCGCAAAACGAGTCGCCGCTTTGGGTCAGGGCGGCGTGATCTCGCTTCTGGACCGCAGCACGATTTACGACCGCGCGCTGACCGGCTTTGCCATAGAGACGGCAAAGCATGCGGGCATCCCGTTTCAAATCAAGCAATACGTTTCGGGCGGCAACGACGCGGGGCATATTCAGAGAAGCGGCGCGGGTGTCCGCACGATGGCGCTTTCAGCGCCGACCCGGTACCTGCATTCGCCTGCCTGCGTAATTGACCGAGAGGACTACTTCTCCATGCGCGCATTGCTGCTGGCCGTTCTGGAGAATCTAGATCATTTCAAATCCGAGGAGACGCTATGTATCAAATCCTGAAACAATTGACCGCGCACGCCGCCGTATCCGGCGGCGAGCAGGCGCTGCGCCGTGAAATAGAAAAAAGCTTGTCCCCATTTGCCGACGAAATGCATACCGACGCGCTCGGAAACCTGATCGCCGTCCGCCATGGCAACAGCGCCGCCCCCAAAAAAATCATGCTCGCGGCGCACACCGACACGGCCGGTCTGATCGTAACCTATATTGAAGAATGCGGCCTGCTCCGCTTCGGCAAAATTGGGAACATGGATCTGACTGCCGCGGCTTTCGCCTGCGTACAATCCGAACGCGGTGTGCGCGGCGTGCTGGCGCCCGCCGGACATACGGAGCTAAAAGAATACGCGCCCGACTGCATGTATATTGATATCGGTGCAAAAGACCGCCGCGCCGCAATGCGCCGCGTTCAGGTGGGGGAACGTTTTGCATTTTCGCCGTCGCTCTGCCGCCTCAGCCATACAAGGATCGGCGGGCAGCCGCTTTGCAGGATCAGCTGCGCAATTCTGCTCGACATCGCGAAAAAACTCCCGCCGCCCCAAGACGACATATATTTTGTTTTTACCACGCAGGCAGAAGCGGGACACCGCGGTGCGAAAACCGCCGCTTTTACCGTCGAGCCGGATCTTGCGCTCGTCTTTGACCTGTCTCCCGCTGGGGATGCCGCCGGGAAAGACGCGTCCCCCTGTCTTGGCGGCGGTGCGGCTATTCTGATAAAAGACGCCCAGACTTTATGCGATATGCAGCTTTCCAACCGGCTGCTTACACTCGCAAAGCTTGAAAAAATTCCCGTGCAGCCCATCGTCTCCGCGTCCAAAAGTACGGATGCGGCCGCTATTCAAAGCGCGCGCGCAGGATGCGCCGCCGCCGCGCTGACTATTCCCGCGCGCTATACGCAAACCATAAACGAAATCGCGGATCTGGACGATGCGCGTGCCTGCGAGGCGCTCGCCCTCAAACTGATTGAAGAAGGAATTTAAAGTGGAAACAAAGCTTTTACAACTGGCAAAGGAAGCCGGAACCGCGCTGACTGAAATTTTTTCGGAGATCGACGCGGTTTCCGAACAAAACACACAGAGAATCCTGGACGCCTTCCGCCGCTACCGCGTAAGCGAAGCGATGTTTGCGCCGAGCACCGGATACGGTTATGACGACAAAGGCCGGGACACGCTGGATAAAATTTACGCCGATGTCATGGGTGCCAAGGCCGCCTTTGTCCGCCACAGCATCGCCAGCGGCACGCACGCGCTTGCCATCGGGCTGTACGCCCTGCTCCGCCCCGGCGACATTCTGTACTCAATTGCGGACAAGCCCTATGACACGCTGGATGAAGTGATCGGCACCGCGGGTGCCGAGGGACGCGGCTCACTGCGCGACTTTGGCGTCACCTATATGCAGACCGATCTGAAAGACGACAAGCTCGATCTTCCTGCAATACGGGAAAACCTGCTCAAAAACGGCGAAAAGATCAAAGTGGTTTTTATCCAGCGCTCCAAAGGCTACCTGAACCGGCCAACACTTTCCACAGCGGAGATCGGGGAAGCCTGCCGGCTGATCCGTTCCGTGTCCGACGCTTACATCGTCGTAGACAACTGCTACGGAGAATTTGTGGAAACAACCGAACCGGCGGCCGCCGGCGCGGACATGATCATCGGCTCGCTGATTAAAAATCCAGGCGGCGGCATGGCGGAATCGGGCGGCTATATCGCGGGGACACAGCGGGCAGTCGAGCTTGCCGGATACCGTCTGACGGCCGTCGGCGTCGGCCTTGAAATCGGCGCGACGCTCGGTCAGACGAAAAATATGTTCCGCGGTCTGTTCTACGCCCCGCATACCGTTGCGCAGGCGCTCAAAACCGCGCACTTTGCCGCGTACATTTTTGAAAAGCTCGACTATGAAGCTTCTCCGCGATGGAACGAGCGGCGCTATGACATCATTCAGACAATCAAGCTCGGCGCACCGGACAAGCTGGTCGCGTTCTGCCGCGGCCTCCAAGCCGGTTCCCCCGTGGACGCATTCGTCTCGCCTGAGCCTTGGGATATGCCCGGCTATTCCGACCCCGTAATCATGGCGGCCGGCGCGTTTACCGGCGGCTCTTCCATCGAGCTTTCGGCAGACGGCCCTCTCCGTCCGCCCTATACCGTCTATATGCAGGGCGGTCTGACCTATGAGAGCGGCAAAATCGGTGTGCTTTCCGCCGCCGCAGAACTTCTTAAATTTAAAACGTGAGGTTTACATATGAAAAAATTTTTATCTCTTTGTCTGACCGGCGCGATCCTCTTTGCAATGCTTGCCGCCTGCGGCAAAACCGAGGAATTTGAAGCGCCGGTCGGCATGAAACTCGCCTCGGACACAGCGGTCGTGGATTACTGCCTGTTCGTACCGGAAAGT
The DNA here is from genome assembly GCA_958352145.1 of uncultured Eubacteriales bacterium. Taxonomy (GTDB): domain Bacteria; phylum Bacillota; class Clostridia; order Oscillospirales; family CAG-272; genus UMGS902. Next base: position 49,822 of record CATWNM010000007.1, on the reverse strand, counting down.
TGGGTCGTTGACCTTTCTACCGGCGTTACCAGCGCCTATCACTCCATAGCCGATCCCTCCAGCCTGACGGTCAACGTATACGGCGTGGATGCATCCATACCGGATGCGGAAACGTATTTTAAAACCTATGAAAAAACTTTTGCAGACGTCTTCGGCGATATGCAGAATGTGGCTTCATCCAATCTTTTGCTCGACGGAAACAACGCGATGCAGTATGAGTACTCGGCTTCCTTTGGCGGCACAAATTACAGCTTTCTCCAGGTCATATGCCTAAAAAACGGGTTTGCTTATGTGCTGACCTATACTTCCTCCGCGGATAATTTCGAGCGGCATATCGAAGACGTGCAGGCAGCGGTCGGCGCTTTCCGCTTCATCGCATGAACAGCGAGATTTACTTCGACAACAGCGCCACAACGGCGCCCTGCGAAGAAGCCAAAGCCGCCGTCCGCGAAGTTATGGAAGAGGCGTTTGCCAATCCGTCGTCCTTGCACGCCGCCGGACTGCGCGCCGAAAAAGTCCTGAACCGGGCGCGCACCGAAGTGCTTTCTGCGCTGGGCGCGCCGCCAGACAGCCGGTGTCTCGTATTCTGCGGCAGCGGTAGCGAGGCGAATAACCTCGCGCTCATCGGCAGCTATACCGCAAAAAAAAGGCGCGGACGGCCGCGGGTCATCCTAACCGAAGGCGAACACGCCTCAATCGAAGCCTCAGCCGCGTATCTGGAAACGCTTGGCGCCGACGTCGTACGCCTGTCCACCACGGGCGGCGAAATTCGCTTTGACGAACTCAGCGCTGCGCTGACTGAAGATACGGTTTTGATTTCCTCTATGCTGGTCAATAATGAAACCGGCGCGGTCTACCCGGTAGAGCGGATGTTTGCCGCAGCAAAAGCGTTTCGGCCGGATATTCTCTGTCATTGCGACGCCGTACAGGGCTTTTTAAAAATTAAATTTTCCCCGGCAAGCCTCGGCGCGGATCTGATTACGGTGAGCGCGCATAAAATCCACGGCCCCAAAGGCGCAGCAGCGCTCTATATTTCCGCCGAAGCGCTGAAACGCCGCGCAATCTGCCCCATAATCCATGGAGGACAGCAGGAAAACGGCCTTCGGGCCGGTACCGAAAATATGCCGGGCATCGCCGGCTTCGGAGCGGCGGCGCAAACCGGCGCCCTGCATTTTGATGAAAACCGCATCCGCATGGAAACGATCCGAAATCATATCTGTCAGTGTCTGAAGAATACGCCGGCACTCCAGGAAATTTGGATCAATGAACCCAAATGCGCCGCGCCCCACATCCTCAGTCTGACGCTGCCGGACATCAAAAGCGAAACCATGCTGAATTTTCTTTCCGGAAAGCATATCTGCGTTTCCAGCGGTTCCGCCTGCTCCTCGCACACCAAAAAAATCAGCCGCTCGCTGACCTCTTTTGGAAAAAGCAGCCGCGAAGCCGACTGCACGATCCGCGTCAGCCTATCGCATGAAAATACCACAGACGAAGCGGACGCGCTCTGCAGCGCGCTGGCCGAAGGACTAAGCACACTTGTAAGGATAAAATAACATGAAAAAAAGAACCCGATTTCTCCTCTGGTGCAATCGTTTTTTCAAACCGCCCGTACATCCTTTGAATCTGCAAAACGACGGTGTAAAATCCTACGCCATGTGGCAGTATGAAAAGGGTGCACAAACCATCAAATTTTATTTGGAACGGTATACGGAGGCGGAAATGTTCGCCGGCAAGACCGTCGTGGATATCGGCTGCGGCGCAGGCGGGAAATCACTGTATTACGCCTCGCGCGGCGCAAAAGAGGTCATCGGCGTGGAGATCCTCGAAAAATACCGCGCCGAAGCGGACGCCTTGGCGAAAAAGCTCGGCCTGACCGATAAATTCCGATTTGTCTGCGCCGACGCCGCGGCGCTTCCCTTTGCCGACGGCAGCGTCGATACAATTATCATGAACGACGCGATGGAACACGTCGCAAAGCCGGAAGCAGTGCTGGCCGAAACCATGCGCATCCTGCGTCCAGGCGGACGGCTGTTTGTCAACTTTCCCCCATATAACCATCCGTTCGGCGCGCATCTGAGCGATCTGATTTACATTCCGTGGGTGCATCTCTTTTTCTCCGAACCGGTTTTGGTCGAGGCATACAAAGAACTTGCAAAACAGGTTCCGGACGGCGACGCCCGGATTGCGTTCCGCATCTCACCGCGCGAAGACGGAACCGAATATTTCTCTTACATCAATCATATGACGATCCGGCGTTTTCATAAAATTCTGTCCGAAATGGGCATCCGCCCTGCATATTACCGGCAGATTCCGCTGCGAAATATCCTGCGCGCGCCCGCGAAAGTCCCCGGTCTTCGAGAATTGTTTGTAAAAATGGTCGTCTGCGTCTTTGAAAAAGAGGAAGTGAAGAAGCAAAATGTCCATACTTGATAAACTAAGCAAAGCCGAAAAGCGCACCTTGAATATCATTGTCGTCGGCGGCGGCAATGTCGGCACAACCATCACGGAGCGGCTCAGCAAAGAAGGCCATCATATCACCGTCATTGACAAAAATGCGGAAATTGTCAATCGAATTTCGAGCACCTACGACGTAATGGGCATCGTGGGCAACGGCTCGAGCTACAGCGTACAGATGGAAGCCGGCATTGAAAGCGCCGATCTGATTATCGCCGTCACAGACAGCGACGAATTGAATCTGCTCTGCTGCACCATGGCGAAAAAAGTCGGGAACTGCGCTTCGATCGCGCGCGTCCGCACGCCTGATTACAGCGACGAACTCGGCTACATACGGGAAAAACTCGGCCTTTCCATGATTATCAATCCGGAACTGGAAGCCGCAAACGAAATTGCGAGACTGCTTCGCCTGCCCGGCGCAATCAGTATCAATTCCTTTGCCAGAGGTCACGCCGAACTGATCCAATTCAAGATTCCAGAAAAAAACATCCTCTGCGGAAAGGCGATCATGGATCTGCAGGAAATTTTTTCAAATGGCCTTCTGATCTGCGCCGTCGAGCGAGAGGGACAGCTTACAATCCCGAACGGCGCGTTCGTGTTTCAGGAAAGCGACATCGTTTCCTTTATCGCCACGGCGCAAAACGCGCAAAAATTCTTTAAAAAAGCCGCCATCGAAACGCGGAAAGTCTCCAACACCATGATCGTGGGCGGCGGCAAAATCTCCTATTATTTGGCCAAGCAGCTTTTGGACACCGGGATCGAGGTCAAAATTATCGAACAGCGCTCCGAGCGCTGCTTGGAACTTGCGTCTCTGCTCGACCGCGCGCTGATTATCTGCGGCGACGGCACGGACGAAAGCCTGCTTATGCAGTCGGGACTTGCACAAACCGAATCTTTCGTCCCGATCACCAATATCGACGAAGAAAACATTCTGCTCACGCTGTACGCCAAAAAAACAACGGACGCCAAGGTCATCACCAAAATCAACAGAACCAATTTTCACGACGTGATCGCCGGACTGGATATGGACAGCGTAGTCTATCCGAGGTACATCACCTCAGAGTCGATCATCGCCTATGCGCGCGCCCGGCAAAATTCGCTCGGCAGCAATATTGAAACGCTGTACCATATTTTCGATAACCGCGCCGAAGCTATCGAGTTCCGGATCACGGAGGACGCGCCTGTGGCCAATCAGCCGATTATGGCACTTCCTTTAAAACGAGATCTCTTGGTCGCCTGCATCAACCGGCGCGGCAAAATTATCATCCCCAGCGGGCACGACTGCATTCTTCCCGGCGATACGGTCATCGTCGTCACCAAACACAGCGGATTTCATGAGATTGGCGATATTCTCGCCTGAGGCATTATGATGAATTTTCGTATAATCGTCTATATTCTTGGCTGGGTTTTGAATATGGAAGCCATATTTATGCTGCTCCCTTTCGCGGTCGGCTTATTCTATCGCGAATGCGCGGCATATGCCTTTCTGACCACCGCGCTGATCTGCGCGGCGGCAGGGGTACCGGCGATTCTGCGACGGCCTAAAAACATGGTTTTTTACCTGAAAGAAGGCTTTGTCGCCGTTGCGCTTTCTTGGATTGCGCTCAGTATCTTCGGCTGTCTGCCGTTTATAATTAACCGCGAAATTCCCGCTTTTACCGACGCGCTTTTCGAAACCGTCTCCGGTTTTACGACGACCGGCGCGAGCATCCTGTCCGACGTCGAGGCTCTGTCGCACTGCAGCCTGTTCTGGCGCAGCTTTACACATTGGATCGGCGGTATGGGCGTTCTCGTATTTTTACTCGCCGTTCTCCCGCTCGCAGGCGGATCCCAAATGCACTTGATGCGCGCCGAAAGTCCCGGCCCCGCAGTCGGAAAGCTGGTTCCCAAAACCCGCTATACCGCACTGATCCTGTATATGCTATATATATTCCTGTCTATTTTGGAATTTTTCTTTCTACTGGCGGGCGGTATGCCCGCTTTTGATGCGGTCACAACCACGTTCGGCACCGCGGGTACCGGCGGATTTGGCATCCGCAACAGCAGTATGGCTGAGTATTCGCCGTATCTTCAATGGGTAGTCGCGATTTTTATGGCGCTGTTCGGCGTCAACTTCAATATATACTTTTTGCTCCTGATTAAAAAATGGAAGCAGGCGCTGCGCAGCGAAGAACTCCGAACGTACTTTATCATTCTTGCGGCGGCGAGCGGCATCATTTTTTGGAACACGTATATTCCGGGAGAAAACATAGAAGCATCACTCCGGCACGCTGCATTTCAGGTTTCCTCGATTATGACGACGACCGGCTTTGCCACCTGCGATTTTGCCCGCTGGCCGGTGCTTTCCCAAACAATCCTCGTGCTGCTGATGTTTATCGGCGCCTGTGCCGGCAGTACCGGCGGCGGATTGAAAGTCTCCCGAATCATCATCCTTGCCAAGCGCGCCCGCGAAGAACTCCGGCGGTACCTATATCCCAACAGCATAACCAAAATTCGGCTGGAGAAAAAAATTGTCAGCAGCGACATTGTTCATACAACCAGCGCGTTCCTAGTCGCGTATATTTTTATCTTCGCCGTCTCCACGCTGCTTATATCCGTAGACGGCCATGATACAACGACCAGCTTTACCGCAGTTGCCGCGACCATCAATAATATCGGCCCCGGACTGTCCTTGGTCGGCCCCTCGCAAAATTACGGCTTTTTCAGTTGTTTTTCCAAATATGTGCTGATCTTCGATATGCTTGCGGGACGGTTGGAACTGTTTCCGATGCTACTGCTCTTCCATCCGGCCATTTGGCGAAAATCGGGCTTCGCACAAAAAAAATCCGCCGAAGCGAGTATTTAAAGTCAAGGCCAAACAGGCCTTGACTTTTTAAAAAAAATTCTTGCATTTGTTTTGGAGATGTGCTATAATAGGCGACGTAAATGCGCCGCGCTTCATTACGGCAGAATGCTGCTTAAAAAGAAAAACGACGGTGCGGTATCCGTTTCTCAAATGCAAACAGGCTTATATGGAGAGGTATCGAAGTGGTCATAACGGGGCTGACTCGAAATCAGTTTGCGAGCAATCGCACGCGGGTTCGAATCCCGCCCTCTCCGCCAACAAACCCTTGAAAACATTATGTTTTCAAGGGTTTTCACTTTGTCTTGGTGGTGCCCGCTTTTTGTGAATGGTGCCATTGGTGCCCTAATTTGTGGTGACCTCGGTGTTTTGCTCTATTCAGTTTATTCATCAAAAATGAATACTGTGGTGCCCTTATGGTGCCCGAATGTCTTAAAAACCTATAAAAAGTAGTGAAAAGCTGTAAAGAGATGTTCCCGTTATAGCTCTATATCACTACTTTTTTCTTTGGCTTTTCTTCCTTGCCGCTGTCGCCTTGCTTCTTTTCTCCGTCGCCTTTCGGCGGGTGTAGTGCCCTTGTGGTAAACGTCAAGGACGGATTTTTTACGTTCAAGACGCACGTCAACGTACTGTGCCGTTACTGCTTCAAGGTTGGTTGAGATACCAAGCGACATTCCGATACCTTTCAACGTATGCCCCAAAATCTCACCGACAGTATAAAAGTCGCCCGTGAGTTGGTGCATATTGGTTGCCGCCGTATGCCGCAAATCGTGAAAACGAATATGCGGCATTTCAAGGTGCCGTACAAGCTGACCGAAATTGTTTGAAACAACGTCGCGCCGATAAGGTGTGCCGTCGGGCTTTGAGATCACAAGGTCATTGTCATAGTACGGTGTCCCTGCGGCGGCTGTAAGCTCCTTCCTCCTTTCTTGCAGATTTTTCGCTTGCTCAAAATATGGGCGCGTCAGATCGGTGATCGGCAATATTCTATCGTTGGATTTTGTCGGTGCCATTTCCGCAATCTCTTTTGTCCCTGCGGGGAGATTAAACGGTAATTGCTCGACAACGCCGAACGTGCCTTTTTCCAAATCTACATTTTGCCAACGCAAGCCGAGAATTTCACTCATACGCAAGCCATACATACCCGCAAGCATAACGAGCATTTCCCATTCCGTACCGATAACCTTGCCCATAAAATCTTGCATTTGTCCTATGGTGTACGGGTCGGGTGTCTTGCCTTGCTTGCCAAATTTCGTGATAACATCACGGGCGGCATTGTGTTCTATGTAGTGATACTTCCTTGCGTGTTCCTATGCGACGCTCATAATTCTTTGAGCATATCTGACGCTACTGTTTGACAATCCGCTATCGAACATTTTTTGAAACATATTGTCAAGCATAGCGGGCGAAAGCTGATTGAGTTGAACGTGTCCGATGTTCGGCACAATGTGGTTTTTTATATAGCCCTTGTAGCTTGCAAACGTGCTTGGGCGCAAGTTTGCTTTTCCGTGTATCTCTTACCCATTCCTCCATATACTCCTTGACCGTCTGCTTGCCTTGTGAGGAAGCAACGGGCGTATAGACGGGATTTGCGAGCTTGGTTTTCATTTCAGCTTCGTGCTGTGTAGCTTCCTTTTTGGTTGCAAAGCCCTTTTGGGAATAGGTCATTTTGCCTTCGGGCGAATTATATTTGATATTAACGTCGTAAACGGTGCCTGGCTTACCCGTCAGAACACCGTTACTATCACGTTTATTTTATACTTGTCTTAATAATACCGCCATAGCTTAACCCCCTTGTGTAGCCGGGGATTTTGCCGCCGTCTTTGCTCTATGGTACCAATCCCATATTGCAGAATCGGCTATCAATCGGCGGTTTCCGTTTTGGATATATTCAAGCTCGCCGCTATCCATAAGCTCACGGAGCTTGTTTTCACCAATGCCGCTAACCTTGCTCATTTGCTCTACGGTTTTTAGCATAGGTAACATCGGGGCGGCTTGGCTTGTAGTTTCTTTTTTTGCCATAGGATAACCCCCTTTCGTTAATTTTGGCTAAAAAGTTTTGAATACGAAAAAGGGGCTTTAATCGGACGGCTATTAGCATAGCTCCACGGGAGTTTCACCCTTGCTCTCTTTGGCAACCTCCCCATCGTTTGCGACGCTATTTCCACCCCGCAAATTCTGCGAATTTGCGAGGCCACCGGAATCACGCTCGAACTGTGGCTATAAGGGAGTATCATTATCCTTTCTGCTTGTCGTCGCCCACAAACTGCTATATTCGTTTTACGACGCTGTGTTTCTCGCTCGTTCCCGCGACGCACCCGTCGCTCGGCTCGGGGCAAAAAGAACGTATCCGATTTGCCCTATACTGCGTCGCCGTTATCTTGCGTCGCTTTCTTTGTCAAGGAACGTGAGAGGTAGGATTTTGTACGCTTACGGAAAGGGGTGGGCGCAAGCGCACGTTTTAATCAAACCTCAAAATCAAGAATGGCTCGCATAAGCCTTGAACGTAGTCTATCGCGTATGTCCTCGTCAATGCCGTAATATGTATTGCCGCGTTCGTCGCGGAGCTTACGGGCGGATAAAGAAGCGATATACCCCTCATAATGCTGTATTACAATTTTTATTGCTTCGGGGGCGCCCTTTGTCGCGGCTACAATGACGGGATAAAGCAATAAACCGCGCTCGTCGTGATCGCTGATATTACCATTCGTCTGTTTCATCATCATTTGCACGTTCCTCCAAAAATTGTTTTAGGGGTTCCAAAGAGCTTGTCCGTCTGTACTGTACCGTACTTCTCAGAATGTTATAGAGCTTGGCAATATCCGCGTCGCACATATCGTGGAAGTAGTACAGCATAACAGCATTGCGCTTTTCTTCGGGCAATGTACGGAGAGCTTCGGCTAGCAGTTCGGGCGTGATTCTTTTACCGCCCACACGAAAAGAATTGTCGTGATCTTCGCCGTAGGGTTGATCGTCAACCGTGTAAAGCTGATTTTCTTCTCGGGCGTCAGATCGGAAAAGCTGACAAAGTGTTTTTGATAGCGTTTCATATCTCTGTGTGCATTGCTCGCTTCGCACTTCAACGCCTTTTTGCAAAAGCCGTTAAAAGCACAGCGTACTTGAAACTGGGTGCGAGTTGGTTCATTCAAGGTGTTTACCTCTTTTCGCAACCGCGAAAGCGGGTGATAGGCTGATTTCCCCTTTCGTTACCCACACCACCGCATTTTGAAAACTGCCAAATAAAAACGGTGATTTTTTTGAAAAAATTTTTGAAAAAGACAAAATGCGCCCGTTCGCAAGACGCGAACGAGCGCAAAAAGAATTGTAAGCAGTGTTAGATAATTTGTGAGTTCATACTCATAGCCGTAATATCCCGACGGCGGGTGATAGCTTTTTTGACCGTAGGATATTAGGCGGGTGAGTATTGAAAAAAATTAACACGGCGTACCTCCATTAGATACCGCCGTGTGTGGTCTTTAAGTCGTCGAAAAACGGCGGCTTTGTATTTGCAAAACCGCCGTTTTTCAATTTGAACAGTAACTATTACATAAAACGGTTTTGCGTCATATTGAATGTGTTTTCATTACAATAGGCGCGTAAATCGCTTTACGCAAACTGGCTGTAATACAGCGCAGAGTATGCACCTTTCTTTTCAAGCAACTGTTTATGGTTACCTTGTTCGATTATATTGCCATTTTCCATGAACAGAATTATGTCTGCATCACGAATTGTGGACAAACGGTGTGCGATAACAAAACTTGTTCTGCCACTCATGAGCTTTTTCATTGCTTTGCCGATCTCGACTTCGGTACGGGTATCAACGCTTGACGTTGCCTCGTCCAAGATAATAACGGGAGGATTGCAAAGGAATACACGGGCGATCGTAATAAGTTGTCGTTGTCCGACAGAAAGATTACCTGCCTCGTTATCAAGTATGGTTTCATAGCCTTGCGGCATTGTACGGATAAAGTAATCAACCTTTGCCGCTTTTGCCGCCGCTTTGATTTCTTCCATTGTGGCATCGGGTTTACCGTAAGCAATGTTTTCAGCAACCGTACCGCCGAAAAGCCATGTATCCTGCAAAACCATGCCGAAATTGTGGCGAAGGTCTTTTCTTGTCAAGTCGGTGGTAGGAATACCGTCGATGGTGATCTGACCGCCGTTGACCTCATAAAATCGCATGAGTAGATTGATCAGCGTTGTTTTACCTGCACCCGTAGAGCCGACAACAGCAATTTTTTGTCCGGGCTTGGCAATGAAATTTATGTTCTTCATCAAAATTTTATCGGACGTATAACCAAAGCTGATATTGTTAAAGGCGATTTCTCCCTTTGCGTTTTCAAGCTTCACGGGAGTGGTTGTGTCTTTTACTTCTTCCTCTGCATCAAGGAAATTGAAGGTACGCTCCGCAGAAGCAAGAGCCGCCTGCAAGGAGTTGATCATATAAGAGGTTTCGGTCAACGGCTCTGCCGCCATATTGATGTATTGGAAGAATGCCTGCACAATACCGATCGTCATTTTGCCTTCAATCATCCAATAACAAGCAAGGAGCATAATTGCCGCCTGCGACAAACGGGAAAGGAAGCGAATCAAAGGGTTGACGCAGTTTAGCAAGAAATCCGTTTTCTTGGTTGCAGCACGGAGTTCGTCAACCGCTTCATTTACTGTTTTGATACTCTCTTTTTCATGGTTATACGCGCGGATCACATCACGTCCCGTATAATATTCCTCCGCAATACCCGTAAGATATGCGAGTCCTTCTTGGCGAGCCGCAGAACATTCAAGATTTTTCTTTGAAATCAGTTTTGTAACAAGAAGGCTAATAATGGTAAATGCGAGGAACATAAGTGTCAAAATCCAACTGTAATAGAACATAAACGCTAATGCGCCTATAAGCGTTCCTATCGAGGTTATCAGCTTCAACAGACCGGTCTGCAAGGTTTCAGATACTTTATCAAGGTCACTCGTTACGCGACTTAAGATTTCACCGGGTTTGTTTCCGTCAAAAAAACGCAAGGGCAATTTGTTCAGTTTGTTACTGATCTGCTTTCTTAACGTAAGTATCAAATTTTCAGCCACATTTGCCATCAAATAACCTTGGAAATGATAAAACACAGCCGTCAAAGCATACATCACGCAAAGTGAAAGCATTTCAATACCAAGAGTCTCCCGCTCAATTGAAAACTTTGAACCGGTTTCCGCACAATTTCGAATGTTTGACAAAAGATGGTCAATAACTCCCGCACTATAATAGGGCGTGTATGTATTGAGAAGCACATAAAAAACAATACAGATACCGACAATGGTTAAACGTCCTCGTTGATTTTTAAATTGACCGAATAAACGCTTGGCGGTTTTACCTACGTTTTCGGGAACTTCTTTATCGAACTTCACATTCTTTTTCTCACTCATTTTCGCTTGCCTCCTTGGTCTGCGACTCATAGATTTCTTTATATACAGAACAGTTTCCAAGCAATTTCTCATGTTTACCCATACCTACGGGTTCACCCTCATGTAAAACGATAATGCGGTCTGCATGAAGAATGGTACTGATACGCTGTGCTATAATGACTACTGCCGCATTCTTTGTTTCGGGGATCAATGCCTTGCGGAGAGCTGCATCAGTCTTGAAGTCAAGTGCCGAAAAGCTATCGTCAAAAATATAAAGCTCAGGTTTCTTTACCAATGCCCGCGCAATAGAAAGCCGCTGTTTCTGTCCGCCCGAAAAGTTTGTGCCACCTTGCGCTACAAAAGAATGTAATTTATCGGGGAGAGCTTCAACGAAATCCTTTGCCTGTGCGACCTCCAAAGCGTGCCACAGATCTTCCTCGGTTGCTTCAGGGTTGCCGTATCGCAGGTTTTCCGCAATCGTCCCCGAAAACAGCCATGCTCTTTGCTGAACAAAGGATAAATGATCACGGAGCTGACTTTGCGGAATTTCACGAATATCCACCCCATTCAAAAGCACCTTGCCTTCCGTAACCTCGTTAAAACGCATCATAAGTGAAGCAACCGTAGATTTACCGCTACCCGTACCCCCGATAATAGCAGTTGTTTCACCGCGACGGCAATCAAAATTCAAGTTTTTCAAGGTATATTCATCCGCATCGGCAAAACGGAAGGAAACATCTTTGAAGGACAAAACATTTTTGTTACTCACTTCTTGTACGCGCTTATCGGTTTTATCGGCAATGGTAGGCGAGAAATCGAGAATTTCACCGATACGGTTGCAACATTCCAAAGCGCGAGGTAAGGTCAGAATCACCACCTGCGCCATCATTAAGAAGAACAACGAAAGCATGGCATACTCGATAATAGCCGTAATATCGCCGATTTCAAAGTAACCTGCTGTTATACGGGAGCCGCTTAAAAGATAAACAATAATGACGAATATATTGATAGCGCAAAAAGATATACTGTCAAGAATTGCGAAACGCTTATTTACCTTAATTGCGGTTTTAGCATAACTTTGAAATTCATTATCCAAACGCTGTTCCTCGTGAGTTTCTTTGTTAAAAGCGCGAATAACGCGCACACCCGTGATATTTTCAAGAAGAACCTTACTCATTCTGTCCAACTTCTTGTGAAGTTTGCGGAACATCGGAGAAGTGGAACGCATAATGATCGCACAAACAGCCGTAATGACGATCAAAACGGCAAGTAGTATCAATCCCATCAGCCAATCCATACGGAAAGCAAGGATAAGGGATACCACGAAAATAATCGGAACGGGAAATAACATCTGAAAACAGCTGCCAAGCGCAAACTGAATGTTGGTAATGTCCGATACGGTTCTTGTAGTAACCGAAGCAGTACCAAAGTTTCGGAAATCTGCGACAGACAAGCTCATTGATTTTTTATAAAGCGCATTTCTCATATCCGCACCAACTTTTGACGTCAAGTCAGCGCATACATACGAACCTATAAGCATTGCTATGCCGGATATAGCGGCGGCGACTACCATCTTGATACAAGTGTTCAAAAGCATAGAGAAGTCAGCATTTAGCATTGTGCCTCGGTTGAGCATCTCTGCAGCATAAGTCGGGATAATCAGCGCTCCGACAACATCAAAAAAAGCCAATAAAACAGTGATGACACACAATTTCCAATGCGGCTTCAAAAATCGTAAAATAATTTTCATATAATGCCTCCAGTTATAAATTAACATAAAAATGCGCTTGACTTTGCATGCAAGTCTTTTTTACAGACTTATCATTTAAACCGAGCGCACCCGGCATCTTATCGACTTTTCCGTTACGACGGAAAGTCCTCCGATGACCACAATATATTTATTTGTAAATAATACCTTTTCGTTCGGAATACTTTTTGATGATGATTGCAGCGATCAGCACAAGCACCTCAAAGATACCGAAGGTATGCCATACGATCAATTTGCCGAAGATCATCGGTATAAATGTGATAACAAGGCTGTTCATAATCAGGCTTCGCACGGTGTTGAGCACGATTGCCTGTGTGGAACGCTTGGTGGAATAGAAGTACGCTGAAATCATAGTATTAATACTGCCGATAATAAAACCCCAACAGTATTCCCACATATGTATGCATGTAAAATCAATGGTTATATCATCCGCATCGAACAGTTTGCAGAGCGCGTGAGGAAAGATTACATAAATTGCCACGCAGATTGCACTACCGACAATGCTGATGATCTGTCCTGAGCGATAGTAATGTTTAAGGTCATCATCCCGCTTTGCGCCATACGCCTGACCGAACAATGGCTGCATACCTTCCGATGCTCCGAAGAATATTGACATCGTAAAGGACGACAGATAGGAAATAATAGAGAACGCATTGATACCGATGTCACCGTAGGTTGCCATCAGCGTTTGATTCATACAGAATGTAGTAACGGGCGTGGAAAACTGTGCAATTGCTTCCGGAAGTCCGCGCAGAACAATTTTGCGGAACAGCTTGCCCTGCGGTTTATATTTTCGAATGCGAAGCTCACCTTTTTTGAAAATGAAGTGAGTCAGGATTACGCAAAGACCGACGACCTGCGAAATACCAGTTGCGATTGCCGCGCCTGCAACACCCATTTGCATCGGAAATACGAAAAGCCAGTCAAGGAATATGTTCAGTGTCGTGATGACTACATTCGTTATCGCCACAAGTCCGGGATTACCGTCGTTACGGCAGAAAGATTGCAGGTTCAACGATACCGAGTTGGCGACGGCAAACAATGCCCACCAGAACACATAATCCTTTGCAAGTTCAAAGTAATTGCCGGTTGCACCGAGCAATTTACAAACGGGTGCTGTTAAGCCGCACCCGATCAGCGTGACCAGGCAACCAACAATAAAATTGATAGTTACGGAGTGCATGAAAGCATTTTGTGCACCTTCTTTATCACCGCGTCCGAAGCGAATGGCGGTAATGGTAACACCACCGATACTTGCCATTGCATTAAGTGCCTGAACGATCAGCACGAACGGAAGCGCGATATTGACAGCGCCGAGGGCATCCATTCCAGCACCTTGTCCTACAAAAATACCGTCAACGACTGAAAACAGAAATACGCAGGCATTTGCTAAAATAGCGGGCGCTACATTTTTGAAAATGATCTTTTTTCTTGAATCTGCCATGATGTCCCACCTCAATTCACGCTAAACCACAGCTTTACATACTCCGCAATTCCGGGTATCAATGTCTTGATCTCTTTACCTGATGTATTGATACAAAGATGATAGGATTCTTTTCTGCCCCAAGCGCACTCTGTAAACATCGCACGGTAAGCGGCGCGTTCCTTATCGATTTGCTTCATCTTTTTCAGCATTTCTTTGTCCGAAAAATGCTCGTTTTCATCTGCCTTGCTCTTGCACCGTTCGAGTTTGGAGGGGGTATCTGCATAAACAAATATGTTCATCGGGTTCATCTCACGCAGAATCACATCGGAACACCGTCCTACGATAACACAGTCGCCCTCATTTGCAAGCTCTTTTATGGTCTCATGCTCGGCAACAGCAATTTTAACGGATTGCTGTGCCATCGGGTGCGGAGTAATCAACCGATGTGCGATCGTTGTCGGATAAAATACCCGAATGTCCTTTTCGGAAACGTGCGCAACATGCTCCTTGCCAAAGCCGTGCCTTTCTGCAACCATTTCCATGATCTCGTGATCGTAACACGGAATACCGAGAGCATCCGCTAAACGCTTTCCAAGCTCTCGTCCTCCGCTACCGAATTCTCGGCTGATAGTAATAATTTTCATATTGATATTTCCTTCTTCAATTAGTTTTAGATTTTTGATAAGATTTTAAGAATGTTTCCGCTTCCTCTCGCAAATTTGAAACATATTTTTGAGATAAGCCAACATACGTTTCTTGCTCTTGAATGTCCATTCTTAAAAATGCTTTTCGCTCTGCTTTTTGCAACGGTACAATATGTTGTTTTACAAATTGTCTGCCGTATTCTGTCATATGTATAATTTTTTACGCAAGGAATCCGAATCTCGTTCTAAAAATACATATCCTTTTCGGGCAAGGCTTTGTATTGCAGAATTGACCGTTGTTTTAAATATGGGCAAATCCGAACATATATCGCGCTGTGAGCATTCATGCGGAAACTTTGCTATGGTATATAAAATCCAAAATGCACTTTCTGATAGTCCCCATACCGACGCGACTTTATAATAAATGGCATCTACCTCCTTGGTTTGACGGTTTAATGCTTTCAGCAGAACATCGGTGTCATGGCGCATAATACCGCCTCCTTTCAGGGCAAAAAAATCCCGGTTATCTGTTACAATAACCGGGCGCACCCGACATCTTCCGTTCGACTATCAATCATTGCGATGATCAGTCCTCCGATGACATCTTATTTATTCTGTTGATTTCATTTCTCAAAATGGAAATGTGTTTTTGGGTAGTGGACAAAAGTAGTTCACGCTCTTCTTCATTCAATGCCGCAAATGAATCATACTCTGCCTGCATGAGCGGAATGACAGAACGGTATGCCAAGGCTTTGCCTTGCTCGGTGAATTTAATCCACTTGTTTTTCCGATTACCGGGTACAGATTCCAATGTGATAATATTCCGTTTCTCCAACTCCTTAAGCGCAGAATTTACCGTTTGGGGAGTAAAAGACCAATCATTGCATAATTCCCGTTGTGTAAACGAGCCATTATGTTCAGATACGGAATATAAAATCCAAAAAGCAGTATCGGACAATCCAAAGTCCTTGGCATAATTGTGATAAACAATATCCATTTCCTTGTGGATTTTATTAAACGCCGTTAATTGTGTTGGAATAACTTCTTTCATCTGTCCACCTCGTTTTATCCGAAAGCGGATGATATTATAATCCGAAATCGGATAAAAGTCAAGAAGTTTCACAGAAAATTAACAAATAAAAAACGAGTAATTGGAAATATATTGGCTAACACTATGAATTGTGCAGACATATACAAAAGCGAGGATGAACTGTATAATATAAGCGTATGAATTATTATAGCACAAATGAAAGTAAAAGCCATGAAAAGACCCGTACCACTTTATGACTTTACGGCGTTTGGAAAGGCTATAAAAGACGCAAGAACGAAACGAGGAGAGTCTCGCAAGAAGGTCAGCGACGATATGAACTTATCGCCCCGCTATCTTGCGAATATAGATAACATTCGTAGCAAGCATAGGAAAAGAGCACCCTTTCCGTAAAATCGTCCGTTTTCTGTCTGCTGACAGCGGGCGATTTTTGCTTGTTGGGAAGTGTCCCAAACCCTTTCACTACATACACCCCCGAAATTATGAATTTGCCAAACTTTCAGTCGCATTTTTTGAAAAAATTTTTCCACTCAATATCCAACCGAAAAGGGCAGTTTGTTGCAAAAAAATTTTAAAAATCTATTGACTGCCACCTTGGGGGACGGTTTATCATGTAATCGGAGGTAATAAATATGTTGATTAACGAGGTTTGCAAAAAGTGTAGATTAACAAAAAAGTCGATTGAATACTATGCTGAGCAAAAGTTAGTTCAGCCGAAAACATTAGAAAATGGGTATCGTAATTTTTCTGCTGCTGATATTGAAAGATTAAAAAAGATTGCTATACTCCGAAGATTAGGCTTATCGGTTCAAAGCATAAAAGAAGTTTTGGACGGAGGAGGGCAAACGGCATTGTACAAGGTTTCCGAAAGAAAAAGAATTGAAATCAAAGCGGAAGAAACAAAGCAAGCATTAGTTCAACAGCTTGCGGAGAAACAAGATTGGGAATATACAAACGCTCAACTTGAAGTCCTCGAAAAAAGTCAGACGATTTTGCAAAGACTGTTGAATGTCTTTCCGGGCTACTATGGTAAATATATCAGTCTGCATTTTGCCCGGTATCTCAATGAGCCTATTGTTAGTGATGAACAACAAGAGGCGTTTGAAACTGTCATTGAATTTTTGGATAATGTAAGTTTTGCACTTCCACCCGATCTTCAGCAATATCTTGATGAAATCACAAAAGATTTTGACGAAGCCTTTGTCGAGAAGGTGTTTGCAAATATGAATTACGCAATTTCTGATACTGAAAAATATATAGCAGAGAACAAAGAAATTCTTGAACGGTATATGCAGCTAAAACAATCCGATGAATTTAAGGCTTCCCCGGCGTATAGACTTCAGGAATATCTAAGGAAACTCAACAGCGAAAGTGGATATGATACTATCTTTATCCCAGCAATGAAAAAACTGAGTAGGTCTTATCGTAAATATCACGACAAATTAGAAAAGGCAAACGAGGTATTTCTAAGCCAATACCCAAACGAAGCACTCTAACTTATTGATACATTCCGCCCAACGGATAATGAAAAAAACGTTGTTTCGGCGGCTGTATAATCACGCCTAAACAGAATAGAAAAGCCCAGCGGCGGTTTTGATTGTTATTCAAAGTCGCCGTATTTTTGCGTAAAGTAAAAGTCCGGCAGTATCGGGAGGCATCGCCATGTTTGCTATTCAATCACCCTATAGCCTGTTGTCAAAAAAACGTTGTTTCATTGAGGTATATTCCTGTCTATGATAGTGAACACACAGGTCATATAGATAACATCATCAGTTCACATTGTTCAAACGCCCGTACAGTTTTCCACTGTATGGGTATTTGTTTTATCACCCCCTTGCCGGGAGGAAAGGGGGGAGTTGGATGATTTATTCGGAAGAATACAAGGAACATATCAAATACACTTTCGCCGCTTTTTGCAGAGTTGCTCTCTACAATGCGGCAATGTCTGCCTATCGTGATTTCGGACGGAAGCAGAAACGGGAAATATCGCTGGAATACTTAAATCCGAAACGTCGTTTGAAGCGTTCACAACGGATACTTATTTCGAGTAGTATGACCAACCGACTATTTTTGTTGTGAAAGGACAAGAGATTGTTGTTGCAAGTAAACAGTTAGCCGAAGCACTATTGAAATTGAACGAACAAAGACGTAATGTTTTACTTCTGTACTTTTTCTTCGGTTATACCGATGCTCAAATTGGAAAAGAGTATGGGCGAAACAGAAGTACAACGAATTACTGGAAATTAGCAGCGCTAAAACAGTTACGAAAAGAATAGGTAGAATTGAGGGGACGGAAAGGAATGGGTAATTGATTGAATCAGTAATTATTTAATCTTTACTTTGTATATCTTTATTTAATTGCGTTGGATTTTCCAACATAGGTTTATCCAACGTTGGAAAATCCAATGTAGGGTAATCCAATACCGAAAGCCGGAAGTACACATAGGTTTTGTTTTGTGTAAACAGCTACATGAATTACCATAGTAATGTTACGCAGTAGAGGGCAAAACAACCTTGATTTAAACGGCTTACAGACACGAAAATATCAAGGGTAAGGGATTTATACCTTTTCCCTTAAAAATGGGGTTCTACTGCGTAACAATGCGGAGATAGAAAAACAGAGAGCCGACCATTTTTGGAAGTGATTAACTCTCTGTTTCTGTTTGCAATCCTGTTTGTCAGCGTCGATGATAAGTTGTTGTAAATACTTCCTTATCACTGTAAAACAAAATCTCCCCAAAATTTGTTTGCTACCTAATTCGGAGAGTCTACGCTCACCAATTTAAATGTCCCTAAAACCAGTTCAAATATTTCTCTTGACACTATACACATATACGAATAAAATATAGTTATGTTATTGTTCGGTTAAGCGTACTTTGGGGAGGATGGAAATGGATTACATATCAGTCAAAGAGGCGGCACAGAAATGGGAAATCTCTGAACGGCGTATTCAAAAATTATGTGAAGAAAATAGAATAGACGGAACACAAAAATTCGGGCGTTCTTGGATGATTCCCAAAACGGCGGAAAAACCGACAGATTTACGAAAAAAGCGTTGGAGTAAAGGTGGTGAAATGGATGTATAACCCTCAACTTGAAACATTTTTAAGAGTAGCAGACGCCGGCAGTTTTAATAAGGCCGCAGAAGAATCTTACATTACGCCTACTGCTGTCATAAAACAAATCAATTTGTTGGAAGATTCGTTAGAGGTGAAACTCTTTGAGCGTACTCACAGAGGCTTACTTTTGACAAAAGCCGGTCGCTCTCTGTATCAGGATTCAAAATACATCATTCAATACTGTAAAGATTCCGTCACACGGGCGAAAAACGCAATGCAGGAGGATACGAATATTATCCGAATCGGTACATCGGCTACCACGCCGGCGCAACTGCTTATGCAGTTATGGCCAAAAATGCATGAGCATTGCCCTGATATGAAATTTCAGATTGTTCCGTTTGAAAATACACCTGAAAATGCACGGGAGATTTTAGCTAACCTCGGTACAAACATTGATGTAATCGGCGGTATATTTGATGAAACAATGCTACATCTTCGTCATTGCGACGGATTGAGGCTGTCCTGTGAGCCGCTTTGCTGTGCAGTATCTTTTCATCATCGACTTGCCTCAAAGGATAAATTAAAGATAGAGGATTTATATGGTGAAAATTTGCTTTTAATGCACCGTGGCTGGAGCCGTTATGTTGACGGACTGCGCGATGATATTTGGAAAAACCATCCGCAAATCAATGTAATAGATTTTGATTTTTATGATGTAAACATATTTAATCGCTGCGAAAATGGAAACGATATCCTGATGGCTATTCCCGGCTGGGCAAATGTACATCCGTTGTTAAAAGTTATTCCTGTGGAATGGGAGCATTGTATTCCCTACGGCATATTGCACTCACCGCAACCGACAGAATTAGTTAAGCGCTTTCTTAGCGCAGCGCAGGCGGCGGTGAAAGACCCCTGCGGGCAGGGAAATCGTTGTATAAAGGAAATTAGATAAGATATAACCTTTGGGTATAAACTGATAAACAAAACGAGACTTCTGCGGAGGTCTCGTTTTGTTTATACTGTAAACAAAAAGGTTGGTGACGGCTTTGAGAAAGAACGCTTTCCTCGCAATTTTAATTTGTATAGCCGTTTTCCTTGCAGGGTGTTGTATAAAAATGAATAACACCGATACAGACACGGATTCCAAAGGAGTAGAGACATCTGTGCAAGCGAATCAGAACAATACTGAACGATATACGGTAAACACCAAAATATCCGATGTGATGAACAACCCCGTCTTTGGGGATTACGGCAGACTAATATTCCCTGTAAACAGCGGATATTACAGCGGCGATACATTGGGGGAACTCGGACTTATTTAGTACAACAATATTGACCCTGATAAGACCGTTGAGATTACGAACTATATGAAAAACCACGCTGAAAACGGCCATGTGATTTTCTATGACATTTATACCGATGAAGAAAAGGCGGCTGATCCCACAAAGGAAGATACAGGCTTGTTTTTCTTCAAGGGAAATCCCGGTGAACGGTTTGCGGTATGCAACGTAGGCGGCGGATTTGCTTATGTTGGCGCAATGCACGATAGTTTTCCCCATGCTTTGGAATTATCAAAAATGGGCTACAATGCATTTGCTTTGATTTATCGCCCCGGCGCACAGACCGCCTGCGAGGACTTGGCAAGAGCAATCAGCTTTATTTTTGAAAATGCTGATGAATTAGAGGTAAACACGGATTGTTATTCCCTCTGGGGCGGTTCGGCAGGAGGAAGAATGGCAGCGTGGCTCGGTTCTTATGGCACGGCAGCGTTCGGAGAAAAAGATTTGCCGCAGGCCGGGGCAGTGATTATGCAGTACACAGGTTACAACGAATATAGCGAGAACGATCCGCCGACCTATGCTTGTGTGGGCGAAAACGACGGTATTGCAAACTGGCGTACAATGGAGGCTCGGCTTGACCATTTGAACGCACTTGGAATCCCGACCGAATTTCACCATTACAAAGGCCTGAGACACGGCTTCGGTCTCGGCACGGGAACGATTGCCGTGGGGTGGATAAATGACGCTATGGACTTTTGGGAAACGCAAATGTAACGCTCGAAGAAATTATCAACACAAATAATCAAAGAAAGGATTGATACAATGAACAACTTTATTTTTGAAAACTCTACAAAGGTTTATTTTGGCAAAGGCTGCGTAAAGGAATATTTGTCATGCCTGACAAAAGCCTACGGCGATACGGTTATGCTTTGTTATGGCGGCGGCTCTATCAAGAAAAACGGTATCTATGACGAGGTAATGGGAATCTTGAAAGCCGCAGGTAAAACCGTGGTGGAGTTTAGCGGAATTATGGCAAACCCCACCTACGCAAGGTTGTTGGAGGGTGCAAAACTCGCAAGGGAAAACGGAGTTAGCCTGCTTTTAGGAATCGGCGGCGGCTCTGTTATGGACTGCTGTAAAGCGATTTCTATTGCCGCCTGCTATGAAGGCGATGTATGGGCGGATTTTTGGACGAGACCGGGTATCTTTGATTTCGAGCCGTTACCCCTCGGCGTAATTGTCACCGTGGCAGGCACAGGCAGCGAGTGCAATGGCGGCGCAGTTATTACCAACGAGGACTTGAAAATCAAAACAGGCAGAGATTATCCAAAATGCAACCCCCAATTTGCCCTGCTCGACCCGACCTATACGTACAGCGTGCCAAAAAAACAAATGGCGTCCGGCAGTTTTGATATTCTTTCGCACATTATGGAGATTTATTTCAGCGAGCCAAACGAGGACAATGTATCGGACGATATTTCCGAGGCGCTTATGCGAAGCGTAATCCGCAACCTCCGTACTGCTATTCAGAATCCGAAGGATTATACCGCACGAAGCAATCTGATGTGGGCGGCTACAATGGCAGAAAACCGAATTATCAAACTCGGCAAACGCACAGATTTTGAATGTCACCAAATGGAACACCAGCTTGGCGCATACACCAATTGCAACCACGGCGAGGGACTTGCGGTTCTGCACCCTGTTTATTACCGCCATATTTATAAATACGGCTTGCCGAAATTCAAACGATTCGCAACCGAGGTTTGGGGCGTTTCGGCAGACGGCAAAACAGAGGAAGAAACCGCCCTTGTAGGCGTTGAAGCGTTGGCAGATTTTATCAAAGAAATCGGTTTGCCCACGACCTTGCGGGAACTCGGTGTAACCGAGCAAACAAACTTAAAGGAAATCGCTGATACCGTAGCTATCGTCCCCGGCAGTTACAAACAAATGTCGCACGAAGAAATCTTGGAAATTTTCAAGGAATGTTATTAAAAACATCATAGAAAGGAATGTTCGTTATGAAAAAAATAATCGCTGTTTTTATGAGCCTTATTCTTATATTCGCTTTTGCCGCTTGCAGTAATCAGCAGGGCGATACGAATACACCGTCGCAAAATAATGGGAGCGCATTCACGCCGCATAATACAAACGAAAAAAATCTTGTCGTGTATTTTTCCATGCCTGATAATGTTGATGACAGTACTGTTGTAATAGGCGGTGAAACGCTCGGTAATACGCAGTATATGGCTTATGTTATTGAAGAAACCGTTGATGCAGACATTTTCCGCATTGAGCCGGAAACGCCCTATCCTACCGACCACGATACGCTGGTTGACCTTGCAAAAGAAGAACAGAACAATAATGCAAGACCGAAAATCAAAGATACCATCGAAAATTTTGACACCTATGAAAATATCTTTGTCGGTTATCCGAATTGGTGGGGCGATATGCCGATGATCCTTTATTCTTTCTTTGACGAATACGATTTTTCCGGCAAGACCATTATTCCCTTTAACACACACGGCGGCAGCGGTTTTTCGGGTACAATCTCCACAATCAAAGAACTGGAGCCAAACGCCAAGGTATTAGAGGGTAAATCCATTTCCCGTAACGATATTCAAGACGCAGAGCAGGAAATTATTGATTGGGTGAAATCTCTTGGCTTTGAACAAACTGCGGCACAGCCGGAATCTTCTGTTGTCGAAGCGCCAAATTCCACCGATGAGGCAGGAAAAACATTAGTTGTCTATTACTCCGCAACAGGCAACACAGAGAATGTGGCAAAAACGATTGCAGCCGCAACAAACGGCGATCTATTTAAACTTGAACCCGCCAATCCGTACAGCGACGCCGATCTTAACTGGACAGACGATAACAGCCGTGTTGTGCGTGAACACGATAATCCCAATGAGCGTGATGTACCGCTTGTAAAAAGCACAGTCGATAATTGGGGCGAATACGACACTGTTTTCATCGGCTATCCGATTTGGTGGGGCATTGCCGCTTGGCCTGTTGACGGATTCATTAAAGCAAACGATTTTACGGGAAAGACCGTTATTCCCTTTGCAACATCTTCAAGTTCAGGACTTGGCGAAAGCGGCAAACTGCTTGCAGAAATGGCAGGCACAGGCGATTGGCAGACGGGCGAGCGTTTCCGTTCCGGCACCAACGAAAGCGATGTAATCGCTTGGGTAGAAAGCCTTGAAAAATAATGCTATGAAAAAATGTATTGTAATTTTGACTATGTTCATCGCCTTATCGCTCATTCTTTCGGCGTGTGCTTCGTCCTCGATAGGCGGCGAGGATATAGGGGCAGAAAACGGCAGTTTGGGGGCTGAATACAATAGTACGCCGTCTGATACAGACGAAACCGTAAACCGTTTTCCTGTTTCGCTCACCCCAATTCCCGACAGCTATTTGAGCGAGGCCCAGCAGCAAGGCACTTTGCAAGACCTTTACTACGATTCTTACGAATCCTTTTCCTACGAGGAAAAAAGCCAAAAACTTAGGAAGCACGCTGTTGTTTATCTGCCGTATGGCTATGACGAAAGTAAGAAATATCCCGTGTTCTATCTTATGCACGGCGGTTGGAGTAACGAATATGCCTATCTTGGCAGCCCTGATGAGCCGCTAAGAATGAAACACATTCTCGATCACGGCATTGCAAACGGCGAAATCCAGCCGATGATTGTTGTTTGCCCTACCTACAACAATACAAGCCCGGAGGACAGCGGCGACTACGGTCTTGCTCTCCGGTTGACCGACAATTATCACAATGAGTTAATAAACGACCTTATTCCGGCAGTGGAGGGGAAATACAGCACTTATGCCGAAGACATCACTCCCGAAGCGATTGCCGCTTCTCGTGATTATCGGGCTTTCTGCGGATTTTCAATGGGTTCTATGGCAACTTGGCGTACTTTTGAATATTGCCTTGATTACTTCCGCTATTTTATGCCGTCAAGCGGAGGCCCTGCTTCAAGCGTAGAAACCTACGAGAGTATTGTCCAAAGTTCGGGGCACGATTGGAACGATTTCTTCATTTTTGCCGCTTCGGGGACAAACGATTTCGCTTATTCAGGTTTTAAGCGTGGAATTGACACTATGGCGGCAAGCGACAGCGGTATTTTCCGTTTTGCCGATAATGAAGCAGAGGGAAATTTATATTACCTTGAATCTGACGGCGATCATTCCGGCTACTACGCTATGCTGTACTTTTACAATGGGCTGCGCCTAATATGGAGGTGACAAAATGCAATACAAGCGGGTTGTTAAAATTACTATTGACATTGCTATGTACCTAATCTTTGTTGCCCTTATGCAAGAACACCTATGGGGTGGATTGCACGAATGGATCGGTATAGCATTATTTGTGTTGTTTATCGCTCACAATATCCTGAATTTCCGTTGGTATAAAACGCTTTTCAAGGGGAAATACGCACCGACAAGGACGGTATCGACGATTATCAATATTGCGCTGCTTATCACTATGTTGTGCTGTATGGTAAGTTCAGTGCTGGTTTCGGGAAAAGTTTTTGCCTTTCTGAATTTAGGCGGGGCAAAATTCGGCAGAATGCTTCACCTTATCGCAACCGCATGGACGTTTGTACTGATGAACCTGCATTTGGGATTGCATTTCACGCCTTTGGCGAATAAGCTCAAACAGAGGAGGTCACTTCTGCGGGCAGGTCAAATCATTGTCGTTTTACTGGCGGCATACGGCATTTATGTATTTTTCGGCAGAGCCTTTTACGAGGAACTGTTCTACCTTACCGAGTTTAAGTTTTTTGATACCGATAAATCAGCAATAATATATTTTTTTGAAACTATCGCTATGTCCTCTACCTTTGCAGGTTTCGCCTATTACGGTAAGAAACTGTTGCAAAAGAAAAGTAGGCTGGACAAAAATCAAAAGGAAAAATTTAAGGAGGCACTATGAAGAAAATTTTATTATCAATGATTTCGCTTGTTTTATGTGTTGGCTGCGTTCTCTCTCTGTCCGCCTGCAACCAGCAAAGCAATAACGCTGCGGACAACATCGGTGCCACTATGAATAATGATAACGCTGTCACAGACAACAACACAGAGGATCCCGCTGACAGCGCCTCCGAAGAAAGCGTGGCAGGTGATTCTAATATCTTGGTCGCCTATTTCTCTTGGTCGGGCAATACACAGCAGGTTGCGAACTGGATTTCTGATAAAACAGGCGGTGAATTATTTAGAATTACGCCCGAAGTCAATTATACAAGCGACGATGTATTTGATCGGGCGCAAGACGAACTTAACAGCGGTACTCGCCCACCCCTTTCCTCTCACATAGATAAAGAGGCTATGGCTGAATACGATGTTATCTTTATTGGCTTCCCGATTTGGTGGTACGATCTGCCAATGCCTGTTTGGTCTTTTCTCGAAGAATATGACCTGTCGGGAAAAACAATCATTCCGTTTTTTACGCATAACGGCAGCTCGTCGGGTGCGGGCAGCATTTCTACTCTGGAGGAACTTTGTCCGGATTCAACCGTATTAGCCGACAACTACTTTACCTATGCGGGCAACAATGTAGCCGAGGCAGAAAGCGCCGTTGACGAGTGGCTTGACGAACTTGGTTATAAAAATTAAAAACAAGGAGAATTTGAACAATGAAAAATGTACTTATCTTATCCGGCAGCCCCCGGGGCGGCGGCAACTCCGATTTACTCTGTGATGAATTTATGCGTGGAGCAAAGGAAGCCGGCAACAATGTAACCAAAATCAATGTTGCAAACAAAAAAGTAACGCCTTGCCGCGCTTGCTATTTTTGCCGTGAACACGGCGGCGAGTGCGCTTACAAAGATGATATGGCAGAAATTTTGCAGGCAATGATCGACGCCGATGTACTTGTGCTTGCAAGCCCTGTTTATTTCTATTCCATTGACGCACAGTTAAAAGCGGTTATCGACAGGACGGTTGCCCGCTGGCTAGAGGTGAAAAACAAAGAGTTTTACTATATTATGACTGCCGCCGATGAAGATAAATCGTCTATGGAAACCACACTTGCCTGTTTCCGCGGCTATGCTGACTGCGTAAACGGTGCAAAAGAAATGGGCGTTATTTACGGCACAGGCGTCTATGAAAAAGGCACGATACTGGGTACCCCGGCTATGGCTGAAGCCTATGAAATGGGCAAAAATGTATAGCGAATCAAACAGGAAAAATCAGGTATGAAGAAAAGAATTTTAGGAGCAAGCGGATTAGAAGTATCTGCGCTTGGATTAGGGTGTATGGGACTTTCTCATGCTTATGGTGCTCCTACGGAAAAAAGCGAAGCGATTCATTTGACAGGCGATGGAAATGGGCTATACATTTTTTGATACCGCAGAGATTTACGGAACACAGGACAATCCCTGTGATAACGAGTTGATTGTAGGTGAGGCGCTTGCCCCATACAGAAATAAAGTGAAGATTGCCACAAAATTTGGTGTTCGGTTTGATTTATCCGGCAACACCGTTCCTTACCCCATTATCCCCGATTCACGACCTGAGCTTATCAGAGAATCGGTGGAAGGCTCTTTGAAACGGCTGCGGACAGATCACATCGACCTGTATTTCCAACATCGTATGGGTCCCGACACATCTGCCGAGGAAGTTGCAGAAGTAATGAAGGATTTAATCAAAGAAGGGAAAATCCTATATTGGGGAATTTCCGAAGCAAACGAAGAATATTTGAGACGGGCAAACGCAGTCTGCCCGGTTGCAGCAGTTGAAAACCGCTATTCTATGATGGCACGGCACTATGAAGCTCTATTTCCTGTACTGGAAGAACTTGGGGTTGGACTTGTGGCGTTTTCGCCAATGGCGAACGGTTTTCTGTCGGGAAAGTATGGAAAAAGCGAAACCTTTGATAAAAGGTATGATTACCGAAACAATATGCCGCAGTTTACAGCAGAGGCTTTTAAGGAAAACAGCAAGCTGCTTGCGTTGCTCCGGGAAACAGCAGAAAAAAAGGGCAACTTCCGGGCAAAATTCCCTTGCGTGGATGCTTTGCAAAAAAACGTGGATCGTGCCGATTCCGGGAACCCGTAAAGACGAACGCTTAAAAGAAAATGCAGGAGCAACAGAGGTTACGCTGTCTGCAGCAGAGGTAACGGCGCTGGACGAGGCGCTTGATAAAATCCCTATGTCGGCTGTATTTGGCGGCAGCAGGATTATAAAGTAAATTTTATAGGAGGAATAACAAATGAACATCTTATTTATCAACGGAAGCCCGAATCAGAGCGGAAATACCGCCGCCCTTGCAAAAGAGCTTCTGAAAGGAAAAGAATATGAAACGCAGAATTTGACAGATTACAGAATCGGAAGTTACGGGCAGCATTTCGAGGACGATCAGTTCGGTCAGGTTATTGCGAAAATGGAACAGGCAGAGGTAATTGTTATTGGCTCTCCGCTGTACTGGCACAACATCTGCGGCTCGGTACGAAATATGCTGGATCGTTTCTACGGGTTGGTAGAAAACGGTTCATTGTCTGGCAGAACGCTCTATTTCCTCTTTCAAGGCGCAGCACCGGAAAAATGGATGTTGGACGCCGGAGAATATACGATGAAACGCTTTGCAGGACTTTACGGAATGAAATACGCAGGTATGGCAACCAACCGTTCCGAGGCCCATAAATTATCAGAAAATCTCTGATAACGATATATCAATATGTTAGGAGGGCAACAGTATGTCAGTAAAGCAAACGGCGGGAAGAACCGCCCTCGGAGAATTTGCGCCTAAATTTGCAGAACTCAATGACGACGTGCTTTTCGGTCAGGTATGGAGCAGAGAGGACAAACTCTCTCTGAAAGAACGCTCTTTGATAACCGTAGTGGCGCTTCTTTCTCAAGGGCTTACAGATACCTCTTTCGTTCATCATCTGGAATCGGCAAAAGCGAATGGAATCACAAGAAGCGAAATCGCCGAAACTATTACGCACGCAGCCTTTTATGCAGGCTGGCCCAAAGCGTGGGCGGCTTTCTGCTTAGCAAAAGATATTTGGAAAGATGAAACAGACGAAGCGGACAAAAAAACCGCTTATGAAAAATCTATGCTGTTCCCGATCGGGCAGCCGAACGATGCCTTTGCACAGTATTTTGCGGGGCAAAGTTATCTTGCCCCTGTGTCCCAAGAACAGGTGGGTATTTTCAATGTGACCTTTGAACCGGGGTGCCGAAATAACTGGCATATCCACCACGCCGATCAGGGCGGCGGTCAGATTTTGGTCTGTGTTGCCGGCAGGGGCTTCTATCAAGAATGGGGCAAGAAACCGATTTGTATGACAGCAGGGGATGTTATCAATATTCCGGCAGGCGTGAAGCATTGGCACGGTGCAGCACCGGATAGTTGGTTCTCTCATCTTGCGGTGGAAGTACCGGGAGAAAACACACATACCGAATGGTGTGAGCCTGTAAGAAACGAAGATTATAAAAATGTAAAATAAGGAGAAATCAATTATGGAGTATGTAACTTTGAATAACGGAATCAAAATGCCAAAGCTGGGCTACGGCGTATATCAGGTGTCAAACGAAGAATGTGAACGCTGCGTACTGGACGCAATCAGCGTCGGCTATCGCTCGATTGATACGGCACAAGCATACGGCAACGAAGATGCGGTCGGAAATGCTATCAGCAAGTGCGGCGTTTCCCGTAACGAACTCTTTATTACCACAAAGGTTTGGATTACAAACGGAGGATATGAAAAAGCAAAGGAATCGCTGAAAGAATCCTTACGCAAACTGCAAACCGAGTATATCGACCTTGTTTTGATTCATCAGCCCTTTAATGATTACTACGGTACTTACCGGGCAATGGAAGAAGCCTATAAAGAAGGCTGGATTCGGGCAATCGGTGTTTCCAATTTTTATCCAGACAGATTGGTGGATTTGTGCAGCTTTGTCGAGGTAAAACCTGCGATCAATCAGGTGGAAACGCATATTTTCCAACAGCAGAAATCAGCCCACGAATATATGGAAAAATACGGCGTACAGCACGAATCTTGGGGCCCGTTCGCCGAGGGCAGAAAGGATTTCTTTTCCAATCCCGTACTGAATGAGATTGGCAAAAAGCACGGCAAAAGTGCCGCACAGGTTGCTCTCCGTTTCCTCCTGCAAAGCGATGTTGTGGTAATCCCGAAATCCACCCATAAGGAGCGTATGGCGGAAAATCTCAATGTCTTTGATTTTGCACTTGACGAAAACGATATGAACGCAATCCGAGCATTGGACGAAAAGGAAAGCCTGTTTTTCTCCCACTACGATCCGTCGGTTGTGGAAATGCTGACAAAACTGCATTAACAACAGTCTTTCAAAGCGAGGTGGAATAAGTGAAAAAGGAAGTGGTTCTATCTACCATATTGATAATTTCACTTTTGATTACCGCTTGCTCGGTAAATCAGCCGATAGATGATTCCGAAAGTAATAAGGTGCCTGAATCTGTTGCTGCCGAATCGAAAACACGGAGCGAAACAGAAAACTTATCCGAAAAAACCGGTATTTTCTCTGAACAGATTTTGAACGGTAATGACGGCGAGATTCATTATAGCTATTACTTGCCGGAGGATTACGACGAAAGCAAGACTTATCCCTTGATGATGACTATGCCGGGTTACGATATGATGTGGTTTGGCGAAGATTCTTCGGGCAATAATTTGAAATGGAGTGGCTTTCAGGTATGGACAGAACTTGCAGAAGATATGATTGTGGTTTCTGCTCAATTTACCGATTGGCACGAAACATCTGCAAGACAAGCGATTGAACTGACGAAATACTTCATAGATAATTTTGCAGTCGATCCGGCAAGAGTTTACGCCGCCGGATATTCGGCAGGAGGCGAAACAATGTCGCAGGCGGTATCAATGCGCCCTGATTTGTATGCAGCGTATCTGCACGGTGCGTCTCAATGGGACGGTGCTTATGAGCCAATAGTTCAAAATGATGTAGCCGTATATATCTTTATGGCTGAAAACGATGAGTATTACGGTTCTGAAAAAGCACGATCCGCTTATAGCAGTCTGCAAGCGGCTTACCGTGAAAAGGGATATACAGATGAACAAATTAGTGAACGATTGATTGTAGAAATCCCCGATAACGAATACTTTAACAGCCGTGGCATTTATAACTACCACGGCGGCGGTAATATTCTTTTCGATGATGAAAACATTTTGAATTGGATTCTTGCACAACGAAAGGCATAAGAAATACAACCAAGAAAAGTGAAGATGTAATGTACTTCGACTGCAAAATGAAAGCCTGAGGCTTATTCCTCCGCTCCCGGGATTTAAAGAAGGAGATATTTAGGAACTAAAGTATGATAGCTTGAGTATATACAAAACGGGAATCGCTGTTTACTTGCAGACAAAGCCATATGGGATTGGTACAACCGATATTGTACCTGTCCCACAGCGGGGACAGGAGGTGATTAAATGTCTGTTACCACACGCCAAGTAAAAAATAAGCGCACTGCTGACGGCGGCAGTACAGCGAGAGCCGGAACCGTTTATGATGTGTTTATACGCTATAAAACGGCTAATGGATATAAAACATACGGCAAACGAGGATTTCTGACAAAGAAAGAAGCGTTAGACCATGAAGCGGAAATGCGTGTTAAACTGACAAATCCGAGTTATGAGCCGATTAAGGCTGTCGAAGCCAAACAGACCGTACAGGAATATTTAGAGGAATGGGTTGAGATTCACGGCAAAGCCAATTTACGACCAAGCACCTTTTCGGGATATAAATGCCACATCAAAAACCATATTGTTCCATATATCGGGAATGTTCCTCTGAAAAAGCTGACGCCGGCGATGATTGACAATATGTTAAAACGGCTTTCCGACAAAGGATTGTCAACCAGCACTTGCCGTTATACGCAACGAATATTAAGCGTTGCGTTTGAAGCGGCACGGAAATATCACTATATTGAAACAAATCCCACAAGAGATATACTAATGAAGTTCGGCAAAGACGCAAAAGCGCCCGCCCCCTATACGGTCGAGCAAATGCAGCACCTTATGGCATTGGGTTCAGGTAATGAGTGAGAAATGATATTTGTTTTAAGCGGTCTTTACGGACTACGGCGTAATGAAGTTCTCGGCTTGCGTTGGAGCAATATTGATTTGAAAAACAAGCGTTTTGCTGTCGTTGAGCAATTACCGTTCAAAGTTCCACCCGGCACGACCACAATTACCGAAATGGCCCCTACAAAATCGCAAGACCGCATACTGCCGATTACCGATGTTACTTTACCGTTTTTTATTAGAAAAGATAATGGAGAAAGATATGAGAAAAGGCGACTTTGCTTTGCAAAGCATGGAATATAAAATTTGATTGTGATATAATTCGTTCAGAGGTAATAACAATAACCAGCCCATTACATAATAAATCTTTTGATTTTTCAACCCAAATCGTTTTGTTTTTGAAGTGCTTTCTAAAACGAAAAAAATACAATTATTGCAAAGCAATTACTTCGTTCTGCAACAAGCATCGGTGTAAGAACGAAGCAGTTTACGAAAACAGCAAAGCAGACTTTATATCTAAATTACACATTTTTATCAAATATAACTTCAATAATAAACTATAGATTCAAAGTTTTTTGCAAAACAGCCGAAATTATCTTTTCTATATTCCTTATACCACAAACCCTTGAAAGCACTACGTTTTCAAGGGTTTTCACTTTGTCAAAGTGCCGCTCAATTTTTCTAAATAGTGCCCTTATGGTGCCAAAATCTCTAAAAATCGGTAAAAATCTGCGAAAAGCTGTAAATAGGAATTCCCGTTATAGAGCTACCGCTACCTTTTTTGCTTATCTTCTTTGTTTCCGTCACCTCCAAGGCTGTTTGCTTAAAACTTCTCATTGGTTCTTCTTTTAATTTATCCTAAGATCTGAAAGGCAAACAAACCAAGAATACAGAGGATACTGCCGAATAGACTGGGCACCGAACAACACTCTTTTCGCAACAGGCGGATAAATAACAGCCCTACCAATACCATCGGCTGAATAAATGAATAACTCGTAAGGCTGACAGAGATGACCGCATTTTCCGCAAGTATACCAACAGTGTTGGGGATGCGGGCAAGGACAACCTTTTGTATGCCGCTGCGGCTGGCTCGAAGCTGCGCGATTGTCACCGTAGGCAGCAGAATGATTGCAATCAGCACAAAAGCAGGCAGAAGCAGCATGGCAGACGATGCATACGGTGTAAAAGCTTTGATCACAAGACCGTAGCCGTACTTTGCAGCAAGATACAGTACCAGCGGCAATAGGATCTTTCGGTATTCTATCTGACGGCCTCGTCCCGATCTTGCCACAAGTGCAAGACCGCAAACGGTTACCGTGATGCACGCAAGCTTTAAAAATCGTAGGGGTGCGCCATAGCATATATCGGTAATATACGATGCAAACAGCGTTATGCCGAGCCACGCTTTTAATTCAAACGCCGATAACTGCCGCAAAACAAGCGCACTCATCTGAAACTCCAGCATTTTGCAAAGCGAGACAAATAAAATTCCCGCAAACGCCTGCCACGACAGCAGAAAATAGATTTCCTGAAAAGGCAAGCTCACTGCCAAAAAAACGGACATCGATGCGCACATGAGAAACGTGAACATATTGCCCGAAAGCTTTGCCTCGGTAATGGCAGATTTATCGCTCAGCGAGGTAAACGTGTAACACGTGGCAACAAGCAGCATCAGCGCAAATACATTCACGGCGTCACCATCTGACCCTCCAACGTTCGCGCAAGGCGTCGAGTGATTCGGCATCTCCCGCCTTTTTCGCGCCCGTTTCTCGGCTGCAAAGCTCTGCAAGATGCTGTTCAAAAAGGGCTTCGTCAGTGGGGATCTCCGCCCATGTTTCTGTCCATGCCGATATATACGCAGCATTGGAAATAGAGAGCGAATTCAGTCCCTCTCTGCCATCGGCAATAAGCTCGGTATCAAAAAGGATCGCCTTGGCGAATGCTTCCAGTACCTTAGGATGTCCCTCTACCACCTCATCCGAAAACTCCTCATAGGTCTTTTCAGGCACGGCGAATCCCTTTTTTGCAGTGAAACAGAATTCGCGCTCGGGTACAGACAACTTCCACCATTTTAACTTCCCGCCTTCAATCACGATTTTTCCGCGATCGCCCGAAATTTCCAAACGGTTTGTACCGGGGACTTCACCCGTAGTGGAAATAAAAACAGCGGAGGCGCCGTTTTCATACTCGCCGTAAATCGTAACGTCGTCCTCGACATCGATATTGTGATATTTTCCAAAACTGCAAAAAGCACGGATTTTTTTCGGCATACCGAAAATCCACTGCCACAAGTCAAGATTATGCGGTGCCTGATTCAGCAGCACGCCCCCGCCCTCTCCGTTCCATGTAGCACGCCAACTGCCCGAATCGTAATATGCCTGCGTGCGATACCAGTTTGTCACGATCCAAACAAGGCGCTTTGGCTTACCGAGCGCGCCGCTTTGCACGATCTCGCGTGCCTTAGCATAAAGCGGATTTGTACGCTGATTAAACATAATGCCGAATTTTACATTTGCTTTGTCCGCAGCCTCATTCATCTCACGCACCTGCCTTGCGTATACGCCCGCAGGTTTTTCAATCATAACATGAATCCCGCGTTTGAAACATTCTATTGCGTAAGTGGGATGGTCGTAGTGCGGTACGGCGATCAACACAGCGTCGACTTCTCCGCTGTCATGCATTTTGATCGCATCCGTAAAACAAAGAACGCCCGGCAGCTTTCCCTTCGCATATTCCAGTTGTTTTTCGTCAATATCACAGACGGCGGCCACCTCGACCGAGGGACATTTTCCATCAATCACATTTTGCAGGTGCCCCTTGCCCATATTCCCAATTCCGATGATCCCGAGTTTAATTTTTTTCATGACTGCCTCCATTTCATTTCATAATTTCCTTTAGTGCCACTGCCGCAGCGTCAAACGCCGCCCGCTTCGAAGCGTAGCGATCATTTCCAATCCTGGATCGTTCGTCTGCTTCCAAATTTTCCAGTCCTTTAAACACGGACAGATGCGGTTCAAGCGTCAGTACCTCGCCTCGATATCGTTCGAGAAGATACGGGATATTGCCAACGCCCTTTCCCGCAGGAACAACGGTGCCGTCCGCAAGTGCATCTTTAATATGCATGTATTCCACATAGCCGCAAAGAGCTTCCCATGCAGCACACGTATCCTGCCCGCACTGCACAAAGTTTGCAGGATCGAACACGGCTTTGATATCGGGAAATGTCCGGTGGATATGCGCACAGCGGAAGGCGATATCGCCGTAAATGCCTTTTTCGTTTTCATGGCAGAGCATGATCCCGCTTCCCTTTGCAGCCGTGCGGAACGAATCCAGGCGCTCCATTACCTCATTGATATACGTGTCTGCCCCTGTGTGGGGAACATAAAAACTGAAAAGACGAAGATGCTTTGCGCCGAAAATATGCGCAAGTTCCAGTCCGCGCTTGAACTCGTCAAGGTGCGGTGCAAAATCATCACTGATTTTGATCTTGCCATAGGGCGAAGCAAGCGACCATACGGCTATGCCGTTTGCATCCAGTTCCGCGCGCACTTCTTTCGCTTTCGCCAAGGTAATATTCGAAACATTTTCGCCGTCTACGCCGCGAATTTCCAGATACGAAATACCGTTTTCACGCAGGGCGATGATTTGTCTTGCTATACTGTGATCCGCCTCATCCGCAAATGCGGCCAGTGCAAATCTCATCACGAAAAACCTCTCGATCGTAAATAGTCATAGCTGCGTTTCAGACAATCAAAGGGGTTCTCGCCTCCGCAGTCATCCTGTTCCACAAGCAGATATTTTGTGCCCGCGTCCTCGGCTTTGACAAACACGCGGTCAAAATTCAGATTTCCCTCACCGACGACCGCCATTTTCTGCCCGTAGGCGTAATCCTTAAGATGAATACAGGGCACTCTTCCTGAAAATCTTTCTATCCAGTCTGCCGCATCTCCGCCGCCGACCTGAATCCAATAAGTATCTAAGGTAAAGCCCATTTTATCCGCGGAAAAATCCTCAGCAAGATGTGCAAGCACCGTCTTGCCGCCGATCTTTTGAAACTCGCCCGCATGGTTGTGGTACATGAAATATTTTCCGCCTTGAGCAATTCTTTCCGCTACGGGAGAAAACTGCCTGCAAAAATCGCGGCATTTCTCTTCTGCCGGTGAAAAGGAATAATGTCCAAGCCCGATATATTCGCAGTCAAACACGGTATGATCGCATATCACTTGCTCCGTCTCTTCTAAAAGACGTTTGGCGGAGATATGCGTCAAAGCACAGGAAAGTCCGTTTTTCCGAAGCTCCTCCTGCAACCATGCAGGCGCATAAGCGCAGGTGCCCGAGACTTGCACATACTTGTACCCGATATCCGCGATTCTGGAAAGCGTATCCGAAAAATCGTTTAAATTTTTACAAAAATCCCGCACGGTAAATAACTGCGCACCGATTCTCATAAATTTCCCCCCTCTTTCCTTGTTACTTTTAGTATATCGTAAGCGAATTTACATTTCAATTGCCATTTTACGCATTTTACATTGCAAATTCGCGCATAGTATGCTATGATGGTTGCAGATTACAAATACACACGGAGGACGTATGGATATTCTGCAGGAATACAGACAAGACGGCATCTATTTAAAGCACGGCATGGATGCTGCCCCAAACGACGCCGCGTTTCCCATGCATATTCATGGGACATGCGAGATCTATTTTTTCCTCGCGGGAAAAGTAGAGTATTTAGTCGAGGGCACAAGCTATCCTTTGCGGCCGGGAAATCTGCTGCTCATCCGCCCTGCCGAATCGCACAAACCGAAAATCCTAGCTTCCTGCAGCTACGAGCGATATAACA
Organism: uncultured Eubacteriales bacterium; assembly: GCA_958352145.1. Classification (GTDB taxonomy): domain Bacteria; phylum Bacillota; class Clostridia; order Oscillospirales; family CAG-272; genus UMGS902. The sequence continues at coordinate 14,037 of CATWNM010000007.1, read as the reverse complement.
TCAACTTTCCGCTCTCCCTGTTTGCGAATATTGATCCCGAGGGCAGACTGATGCGCCCATTTTTAGACAGACCGCTTGGCCGCGGAAATCTGTATGCATCCGCAGAATTCGGCGATTTTCCACTGCAAAAAATGTTTTATGAAATGTGCTACTGCGAGGAGGACGAGTACGGTAAACGGCTGAAAATCCTCACCCGTCTGCTGTGTATGCTGGACGCTGTGCACAAAGCCTATCTGAAGAGAGGCGCTTCGGAATACATGCCGCCAAAATGCCGCTCAGAAGAAATCGTGATCTATGTAAATACAAATCTGCTCGAAGATATCTCGGTCCCTATGCTCGCCGAACATTTTTTTCTCAGCGTATCGCAGTTCAATCGTGTTTTTAAAGCCGCAACAGGCGCGGCGCCATGGACATACATTACCGTAAAAAGACTGACAGCAGCAAAAGAAAAAATCCGCGGCGGCGCCTCGATGCAAAGCGCCTTTGAGAGCAGCGGCTTTGGCGATTACTCAACATTTTACCGCGCATATACAAAACATTTCGGCCATGCGCCAACGGAGGATCATATCATTTAGTCAAGACAATCAATAGAGAAAAAAGAACGCATCTTGTGAGCGAAAGAACGCAGAACATGTTTTGATTAAAAAGTACGGCCATAAGACATACTGTGCGTCTGTCTGAAATATGAAAGCTTCGAAAACATATAGGAAACGGCCATTCAAACTTTTGCTTGCATTTTCATACAAAAAATGCTATTATAAAGTAAACTGTATTCTTTTTGATCCAAGGAGGGCGCCGTGAAAAAGCCGATTGCCTGTATTTTTGCTGTTTTTCTATTTTTCTCTGCACTTTCCGCCTGTGAAATTCAAACCACGCCTCCATACACCCCGCCGGCATCCGAACCGCCTCTCGCCGATACGACGGCTGATACCACGGTTACCGCGGACGATGCTATACAGCCGGCCGATTTCTTGCCTTATCCCGGTTACAGCATCCAGGCTCGAACATATCAAAAGAATTCCGCTTCGAAAATGCTGCTGTCCGAATATCGTTTTACCGAAGACGGCGGTATAGAAACATTCAGTTACAGTTCATATAACCAAACGCAATCGATCACGCGCTACAACGCATACGGCGACCGAGTGCGCAGCACGAAAAAAAGCGGCGGAAAAATCACTGAGGAAACGACCGGTACGTACACGTATAACGAAGACGGCAAACCGCTGACCCGCATCCTGTACGACTCCATCAATGACATAACCGACCGGTATGAATATACCTACGACGAAGCCGGACGGCTGATTCAAGAGGAACAATGGAATCCGGGCACACGGTATGAACATATACTTACGGCATATATATACGACGAAGCGGGGCGTCTGACGCAGATAGTCAGCGACGACTTTGTCGGCGACCTCTGCACGTATACGGTGTATTATACCTATGATGAAAGCGGACGTTTGATTGAAAAAACAAGAAACCATTCCCAAGCGATTTGGCGTTATGCCTATTATGAAGACGGCGCATTAAAATCGGCAGAATATATTCAAAACTATATAGTTCACGAGCATACTTTGAAAGAATACAATCCCGACGGCACGATATCGCGCAAATACCGAACAGAGTTGTCAGGCGATTATTTTGAAAAACTGTATGAGTACGCATATGAAACGAATGCGGACGGCAAGCTGGAACGCATCTCATCTTATGCGCTCGACGAGCACGGCACGCGCACGTTAAACAATGTATATGAAAAAGAATACGATGCAGACGGCCGCCTGATCCGCTGCGAACTGACAGCGGGAGAGGACAAAGGGCAAAAATACCCTCTGATAACTTACGAGTATGACGCCTGCGGCAACCTGCTCAGCGTCAAAAAATATTCCGAAACCGGCAGGCTTGTGTCCTCCGAAACCCATACCTACAAATACGACGAATACGGACGCATTAAGGAAAAAGACAACTGCATCTACGAATATGCAGACTGCACCGCCGAGCAGTACGCGCTGTACGAAATGATCCTCGGGCATTCGGCATTCTATTATTTTCCCTCAGATCCGAACCCGGAAGCTGCGCCGGGAAAAACGCAGACCGAAAACACCAATCCTCCGGAAACTTCCGTCCCGACGGACGTTGAAATTCCAGAAACATACGCCCCGACGCTGCTGGATAGCGGATATATTGTTCCGGAAGACGGTAAACCCATCATTCAATATGTAAACGGTATTCCCTACATAAACGGCGTGCTGATCGTCAACAAGACCTATGCGCTGCCTGAAAATTACGACCCCGGTCAGCTTCATCCCGATGCAAAAACCGCTTTTGACCAAATGAAAAAAGCGGCCGCCGAAGCGGGGCTTTCGCTGAAAATTGCTTCAGGTTATCGCAGCTATGCACTGCAAAGCCGGATATACGGCAACTATACGGCGCGCGACGGCCAGGAAAACGCCGACCGTTATTCCGCGCGGCCGGGGCACTCGGAGCATCAAAGCGGCCTGGCCATCGACGTTAACGTCTGCGAAGACTGGTTCGCCGATTCGCCGGAGGGCATCTGGCTGGCCGAACACTGTGCCGAATACGGCTTTATCATTCGCTACCCGAAAGATAAAGAAGCCGAAACCGGATACATGTACGAGCCGTGGCACATCCGCTATCTTGGAAAAGAGCTTGCTGCCGCTGTCACGGAAAGCGGGCTTTGTCTCGAGGAATACCTCGGCATTACCTCCGCCTACGAACCGGTTGCGCAGCCCGGCGTAGAACCATCCGATTTAAACTGCAGCTATCCGGCAAAGACGTATAAATCCAACGGATCCACCCCGCCAAGTCTTCTCTCCGAATTTCGCTTCACCGCAGACTGCGGTATTGAAGAATTGTATTATAAGGGAGATCAAGTCGTGTATTCCGCGCTTTATGACGCGCGCGGAGACAGCATCCGCATGAACGAATACAAACAAAATGGACCGTTGATTTCCACGATGACCGGCACGCACACCTATGATTCACAGGGACGGCCGCTTATACATAACCTCACCGGCGGCGAAAATGAAATGAATTACCGGTACGAATATGAATACGATGAAAAAGGGCGGCTGATTCGCGCGGAAAGCTGGTGTCCGAGTTGCCAGTGCGAACATGTCTGTATTTCATATCAGTACAACGATGCGGATCAGGTTATCCTGCGGATTAGCCAAGGCGGTATTCCAAGCGGCATTACAGAGTATACGTACGATATGCAGGGACGGCTGATTGAGGCCATCCATGAGCAATCCAAGCACATCAGGCGTTATACCTACTATGACGACGGAACCATGCGTTCCAGCGAATCTATCAGCAATATTCCTTTGTCTATGCTGCACACGCTGATCGAATACAATCCCGACGGCACACCGGCGCGCCAGTACGACGCGCCGTCGCAAAACGATCCTTTCGAGACGCTGTACGAATACGCGTATGAAACAAAAGCGGACGGCAGGCTGGAACGTATCTCAACCTACGCGCTCGGCGAACAGGACGCGCGGACATTAACCGCTGTTTATGAAAAAGAATACGACGCACACGGACGTCTTACGCGCTATGCGCGCGTAGAGGGAACAGACACGAGCCCAAAAGACCCGCTGACAATCTATGCTTATGACATCTTCGGCAACCTGCTCAGCGTCAAACAATATTCCGAAAACGGCGATCTTGTATCCTCTGAATCTCATACCTACAAATACGACGAATACGGCCGGCTGATTCAGGATGACGATTATGTCTACGAATACGCAGACTGCACCGCCGGACAGTACGCGCTGTACGAAACAGTCAAAAACCGCGGTTTCTATTATTATTGATCTTCGGCTCAGCGTTTCAGGATACCGGCCCCGGCAAAAATGCCGGGGCTTTTTTTGCAGAGCGGTTGATTTACCGCTTAAAAAATGCTAAAATAGACGCAAATCTGCTTATTGGGAGAATCTGGTTTTGAAACGCGTTTTTTCCTACCTGTCAAAATATAAAAAAGAGGCGATGCTGGCGCCGCTGTTCAAAATGCTCGAAGCGACATTTGAACTGCTGGTGCCGCTTGTCGTCAAGCGTCTGGTCGATACCGGCATCAAAAACGCCGATAAGCCTTATATCGCCGCTATGTGCGCGATTTTGGTGGTGTTCTGTATCGTCGGCTTCCTGAGCGCCGCCACCGCACAGTATTTTTCCGCAAAAGCGGCCGTCGGCGCGGCCAGAAGCCTTCGCCATGACATGTATAAAAAGGTACAGGACTTTACCTATCCGGATCTGGACAGCGCTGGTATATCCAACATCATCACGCGCATGACAAGCGACGTCAATCAGGTGCAGACCGGAATCAACATGACGCTGCGCCTTTTGCTTCGCTCCCCGTTTATCGTATTCGGCGCGATCATCTGCGCCTTTATGATTGACGCAAAATGCGCGCTGATTTTCGTCATAGCGGTTCCGCTTTTGTTTGCAGCCGTTTTTGCCGTCACGCTGATCACCGTTCCGCTTTTCAAAAAAGTTCAAAGGAACCTCGAACGCGTACTGAAATCCACGCGGCAAAGCCTGACCGGCGCGCGCGTCATCCGTGCGTTCTGCGCCGAAGACCGGCAAATTTCCGAGTTTGACCGTGAAAATGAAGCGCTCACGCACCTGCAAAAATTTGCGGCCAAAATTTCAGTCCTGCTGAATCCGGTCACTTACGTCATCATCAACATTGCGGTCATCGCCCTTATCTGGACGGGCGCCATCCGTATGGAAGCGGGCGTCCTGACGCAGGGCGCGCTGCTGGCGCTTTACGACTACATGTCGCAAATCCTGATCGAACTGATCAAATTTGCCAATTTCATCATTACGATTACAAAATCCGTCGCTTCGGCAGGCCGTATCGAAGAATTCTTCCAAACCGGGCAGCCTATGGAAACGCTGGATATCCCGCGGGAATCAGGCCATCCCTTCATCCGCTTTGACAACGTTTCGTTCCACTATCCGGCAGGCGGCGACGTTCTGCAAAACCTCAGCTTTTCCGCCGAGCGCGGCGAAGTCGTCGGCATCATCGGCGGCACCGGCAGCGGCAAAACCTCACTTATCAACCTGATCCCCCGTTTTTACGACGTATCGGGCGGACGGATATTGATAGACGGCCTGGATGTACGCGCGTGGGAGCCGGAAGCGCTGCGTGCAAAAATCGGCGTCGTGCCGCAAAAAGCCGCGCTCTTTGACGGCACCATACGGGACAATATGCGCTGGGGCAAAGCGGACGCGACCGACGAAGAGATCCTCGCCGCGATCGAGACCGCGCAGGGGACGGATATCATCAAAGCGAAGGGTTCTCTCGACGCCGAGCTTACCGAAGGCGGCAAAAATCTTTCGGGCGGCCAGCGCCAGCGCTTGACGATCGCACGCGCGCTCGTACGCCGCCCAGAAATTCTGATCCTCGACGACAGCGCGTCGGCGCTCGATTATGCTACCGACGCACGCCTGCGCGCAGCCATACGGCAGAGCACGGCCGCACCGGTCACATTTATTGTTTCACAGCGCGCCGCGTCGGTCATGCACGCCGACAAAATCATCGTCCTAGACGACGGCACGGCGGTCGGAATCGACCGTCACGAAGCGCTTCTGCAGCACTGCGCAGTGTACCGGGAAATCTACGAATCGCAGTTTGGAGGGATGAATGATGCGCAATAAAGAAACGATCCGCAAAACGCTCCGTTATATGCGAAGCAGCATACCAAAACTGGTTCTTACCCTGATCCTCTCCATCTTTATCGTAGCCATGACGCTCTATCTCCCGATTTTGATCGGAGACGCCATTGATCTCTGCATCGAGGGCGGCCCGATCGATTTTGAAGCGATCAGCCGTCTGCTTTGGCGCGGCGCTCTGATTATCGCGGCAACCGCGCTGCTTCAATGGATCATGAGCATTCTGAACAACAGCATCACCTACACCATCGTACGGGATATTCGCCGTGACGCCATCCGAAAAATCCAATCGCTCCCCCTTTCGTATATCGACGCGCATCCCGCGGGCGAAACCGTCAACCGTGTGATTTCGGACGTGGATCAATTTTCCGACGGCCTTTTAATGGGCTTTACGCAGTTCTTCACCGGCGTCATGACCATTCTCGGCACGCTCTTTTTCATGCTGCTCCTCGACTGGCGCATCGCGCTGTTCGTCGTCGTGCTCACGCCGCTGTCCCTGTTTGTGGCCAAATTCATCGCCGAACGGACGCACGCCATGTTTATCCTGCAAAGCATGACAAAGGCCGAGCAAACCGCGCTGATCGACGAAAGCATCACCAATCAGAAAGTTTCTGTCGCTTTCTCGCACGGGAATGAGAATCTGCGGAAATTTGATGAAATCAACGATAAACTGGAAACATGCTCGCTTCGGGCCATTTTTTTCTCTTCTCTGACCAATCCCGCCACACGTGTGGTCAACAACTTCGTATATCTGGGCATCGCGCTGCTCGGCGGATTTTTCTGTATCGGCGCGGGCGCGACGATGACCGTGGGCAGTCTTTCCACGTTTCTTCGCTATTCCAACCAATACACAAAGCCGTTCAATGAAATTTCCGGCGTGATTACGGAACTTCAAAATGCGCTGGCCTGCGCGTCTCGTATTTTTGAACTTCTGGATACCGATTCCGAAAAGCCGGACGCCTCCGGCGCAAAAACGCTTGAAAACGCTTTGGGCAGCGTCCGCTTTGAGAATGTCTGCTTCTCCTACACGCCAGATAAAAAGCTGGTTGAAAACTTCCATTTCCATGCGGAGCATGGCCAGCGAATCGCGATTGTCGGACCAACAGGCTGCGGAAAAACAACGCTGATTAATCTTTTGATGCGCTTCTACGACACGACAAGCGGACAAATTCTTGTAGACGGCGTCCCCGTACAAAAGCTCACACGCGCCTCTTTGCGAAAAAGCTTCGGCATGGTGCTGCAGGAAACTTGGCTCAAAGAAGGCAGTATCCGGGACAATATTGTGATGGGCAAGCCCGACGCAACCGACGAGGAAGTGCAAAGAGCCGCAAAAGCTTCTCATGCGGACGCCTTCATCCGGCGTCTGCCGGACGGCTACGACACCTATATCGGCGAGGACGGCGGCGCGCTCAGCGCCGGTCAGAAGCAGCTTCTATGCATCACGAGAATCATGCTTTGCCTGCCGCCGATGCTGATTTTAGACGAGGCGACCTCGTCCATCGACACGCGGACGGAAATGCGGATACAAAACGCGTTTGCCAAACTGATGCAGGGGCGAACCAGCTTCATTGTCGCGCACCGGCTGTCTACCATCCGCGAGGCTGACGTTATTCTTGTTATGCGCGACGGCAACATCATCGAACAAGGAACCCATGATGCCCTGCTGAAAAAGGGCGGCTTCTACGCCGAACTTTGGAACGCGCAGTTTGCCATATAGGCTTCAGACAAGCAGGTGATCGCGCCTCAAGCTACAAATAGAAATAAAAATAATCAAGGAGAAATACAGTGATCGGAATCATTTGCGCTATGAAACTCGAAGCCGACGCGATTCAAAAAGAAATGCAGATCACCGGCATCGAATCTATAAGCGGCATGGAATTTGTGCGTGGACGCCTATGCGGACAGGAGATCGTGCTTGCGGTCTGCGGCATCGGCAAGGTATTCGCCGCCGTCTGTGCGGAAGCTATGATTTTACGCTACGCGCCCGCATGCATTCTAAACAGCGGCGTGGCCGGCACGCTCACAACAAAATTGTCTATCGGCGACATTGCCATTGCAGACCGATTGGTTCAGCATGATATGGACACCACCCCGCTCGGTGATCCGCCGGGGATGATCTCCGGACTCGATACCGTCTATTTTGAAGCAGATCCGCGCATTAGGCGCATACTTGTAGCAGCTGCAGACGAAACCGGCGCAAAATCATGCCGCGGCACGATCGCTTCAGGCGATCAATTTCTGTCCGATCCGGAGAAAAAAGCATGGATCCGCCACGCGTTCGGCGCGATGGCCTGCGAAATGGAAGGCGCGGCCGTTGCGCAGGCCGCGTATATCAACAAAGTCCCGTTCGGCGTGCTGCGCGCCATCTCCGACAGCGCGGACGGGAAAGCGCAGATGGAATATCCGAAATTCGCCGCCATGGCCGCGGCGCGCTCTTATGCGATCCTCCGCGTATTTCTGCAGAGATTTTGACTGTGCATTCAAAATCCATTTGCTCAAGATTTTTCATAAAAAAGGAGACTTGTCATGCAAAAAAGGCTGACCGAGATCATTCGAGGAGAGCGTCCCAGCCTTTCCTTTGAAGTATTTCCGCCGAAAAAAAGCGCGGATTTCGAAACTGTCCGGCAGGCGACCGAACAAATCGCCGCGCTGCATCCCAGCTACATGAGCGTAACCTATGGCGCAGGCGGCGGCACAAGCAATTATACGCTCGCCGTGGCGCAGAATTTGGAAAGCCGCTTCGGCGTACCAGTGCTCGCACACCTCAGCTGCGTATCCTCAACGCGGGCCGGCATTCGTACACGCCTGGATGCGCTTCGCACAAGCGGGCTTAGAAATATACTCGCCCTGCGCGGCGATATGCCTGAGAATACAGACGCCGCCGAACTGGAATTTCATTACGCCGCCGAACTGGTAGAGGAAATCAAGCGCTGCGGCGATTTCTGCATTGGCGGAGCCTGCTATCCCGAAGGACATCCGGAAAGCGCAACCTGCGAAGAGGATCTGCGCCACCTGCGCGAGAAAGTGGAATGCGGCTGTGAATTTCTTGTAACGCAAATGTTTTTCGACAACAGCATCCTTTACAATTTTCTCTACCGCTCCCTGCGCGCAGGCATTGACGTTCCGGTCGTCGCCGGAATCATGCCTGTGACCAGCGCAAAACAGATCAAACGAATCTGCGCCATTTCCGGCACCGCGCTGCCGCAGCGCTTCCGCCGGATCGTGGATAGATACGGCGGAAGCCCCGCCGCCATGTTCCAGGCGGGCGTAGCCTATGCGACTGAACAAATCATCGACCTGTTTGCCAATGGAATCGACGCCGTGCATGTCTATTCGATGAACCGCCCGGATGTCGCCGCCGCAATTCGGAACAATCTTTCGTCCATTCTATGACTACGCCTGAAATATACCGTCTGGAAACGCCCTCCGTGTCTCTGGACGAGATTCTGCGCTATATGGGTGCAAAGCAGGCGGCGGAACCAGTCCGTACACTGGCGAAAGAGGCGCTGGAAGAGATCCGAAACGCAGCGGAATGCCGCGCCTGCTTAACACGTCTACCGCTTTCCGTTGCAGGCGCAGAGATCGTCGCCGGTTCGCTTACGCTGCACAGCGCAGATCTAGCGAAAAATTTAAACGGATGCACGGCGGTTTTTGTATTTGCCGCTACCATTGGGCATGCCGCAGATCGCGAAATTGCCAAAGCATCCCTTCTCTCTCCTGCAAAAGCGCTCGCGCTCGACGCGGCGGCGGCCGCCCTGATCGAAGCCGTATGCGACACGGTCTGCGCCATGCTTGCGTCCCGCGAAAAAGCCTGTCTTCGTCCGCGTTTTTCCCCAGGCTACGGTGATCTTCCCCTCTCTGCGCAAAAATCCATTGCAGCGCTTCTGCGCACTGCGCATCTGCTTAGCGCTTCGCTGAGCCCGGACTGTATTTTCCGTCCGGCAAAAACCGTCACCGCTTTTGCGGGTATTCTGCCAAGAGGTAATCAAACATGAAATTGAAAGAACGCCTTGCCCATGAGCGCCTGATTCTTGACGGCGGCTTTGGCTCGATGCTTACCGCAGCGGGTCTGCCCACAGGCACGCCCACGGAGCAATGGAATATTCAAAATCCCGGCGCTGTGGAAGCGGTAAGCTTTGCCTACTTTCAGGCCGGAAGTCAGATCGTGTGCGCCAATACATTCGGTGCAAATCCGCTGAAATACGACGCCTGTACCTTGGAAAATATTGTCCGCAGCGCGCTTTGCTCGGCGCAGAATGCGCGCCGCCGGGCAGGATTTGACGCGCAGACGCATTACGTCGCGCTGGATGTCGGCCCCCTAGGACGGCTTCTCTCACCGTTTGGGGATCTTGCGTTTGAGGACGCGGTCAACGCTTTTTCAGCGGTTGTGCGACTGGGCGTCCGATACGGCGCAGATTTGGTTTTTATTGAGACAATGAACGACTGCCTGGAGACCAAGGCGGCCGTGCTGGCTGCAAAAGAAAACTGCAATCTGCCCGTTTTTGCCGCCAATGTATACGACGAGCGCGGACGGCTGATGACCGGCGCAAGCGTGGAAGCGATGGTGGCCATGCTGGAGGGACTGCGCGTAGACGCGCTCGGCATGAACTGTTCGCTCGGACCTAAGCAAATGCTTGCGCTTTTGCCCGAATTCCTCCGCGTTTCCTCTACCCCCATCATCGTCAAACCCAACGCGGGAATCCCGGAAATCCTCGGCGAAGAAACCGTTTATACGGTAAGCGGCGAAGAATTCGCCGCCGCTTTATATGAGGCTGCAGAAGAAGGCGCGGGGCTGTTAGGCGGCTGCTGCGGCACGACTCCTGATTTTATTCAAAAAACCGTTTTGGCGCTGCGAAGCGTCCCTTATACGCCGCCCTCTCCTAAAGCAGTCACCTGCGTCTCCTCCTACACAAACGCTTTAACCATTGGAAACGCGCCGGTGCTGATCGGCGAACGCATCAATCCGACTGGGAAACCCAAGCTGAAAGAGGCCCTGCGCACGGGAAACGTCGGCTATATCCTACGGGAGGGCGTTGCCGAAGCGGAATGCGGCGTGCATGCCCTGGACATCAATGCCGGCCTGCCGGATATCGATGAACCGGCCATGCTTGTGCATCTTGTGCAGGAGCTTCAGGCCGTATGCGCGCTTCCCCTCCAACTCGATTCCACAAACCCAAAAGCGCTGGACGCCGCCATGCGCGCATACAGCGGGAAGCCGTTAGTCAACTCCGTAAACGGAAAGCAGGCCGTGATGGACGCTGTCTTTCCCCTCATTCAGAAATACGGCGGCGTTGTCGTCGCGCTCGCTATCGACGAGGATGGTATTCCGGACAGCGCGCGCGGACGCGCGGATATAATTCAAAAAATCGTAAGAGAAGCCGCAAAATATGGTATCCACCGCAAGGATATTCTCGCGGATCCGCTGACGCTGACCGTTTCGGCCGATCCGGAAAACGCCGCGCGGACGCTGGAGGCGGTGCGTATCATCCGAAATGAACTCTCAATCTGCACGACGCTTGGCGTCTCCAATATTTCTTTCGGCCTTCCCGCACGGGATATGCTGAACAGCGCATTCTTCGCCATGGCGCTTGAAGCGGGGCTGGATGCCGCGATTATGAATCCGTTCTCCGCCGAAATGATGAAAATCTATTACGCGCGCCGGGCACTGTGCGGCCTAGACGAGGGATGCCGTGATTATATCGCCTTTGCAAAAACGCATGGGCAAACCGAATACACCACGCGGCCGTCGGAAAAAATTTCCGACGCGCCCGCATCCGCCAAAGAGGCCGGCAGTCCTTTGCGCCGCGCAATCGTCAAAGGCCTGCAGAGCGAAGCCGGAAGCGCAGCCAAAGAAATGCTCGCACATACCGACGCGCTGAAAATCATCAACGAAGAAATTATTCCGGCGCTTGACGAGGTCGGACGCGGATTTGAGCAAAAAACCGTCTATCTGCCGGAACTCCTAATGAGCGCGGAAGCGGCTTCCGCTGCGTTTGAAGCGGTGAAAGCCGCCATGCCGAAGCGCACCGGCAGCGGCCGAAAAGTGCTGCTGGCGACCGTAGCCGGCGATATACACGATATTGGGAAAAACATCGTGCGCGTCCTGCTGGAAAACTTCGGCTTTGACGCGCTTGACCTCGGCCGCGACGTGCCGCCCGAAACCATTGCAGCAACCGCTGCCGCTGCGGACATCCGGCTCGTCGGGCTGTCCGCGCTGATGACCACGACCGTGCCCGCCATGGAGCAAACGATTCGTCTGCTGCGCACGCAGGCTCCGAAAGCCAAAATCGTCGTAGGCGGCGCGGTTTTGACCAAAGATTACGCAAAAAAGATCGGCGCCGATTTTTACGCCGCCGACGCAATGGAAACCGTCCGCATTGCCGAAGCGCTGTTCAAAACACAATAATCCCCGATGCCCCGCCAGGTAGTTATATGAGGTATATCCCAATGAAGAAATCAAACATGCTACCAATAAACAGATTTTTGAATCTGACCATGCCGCAGCGCATACAAAGGCTGATTGCCGCATGGCTGCTTATTTCCCTATTCTTTTTTGCAGTATCCAAAGCTCCGTTCACCACACACGCTTATTATGACAGAATTCATTTTTGGTTGTTTACCAGCGCAACGGCGCTCCTGTTTCTTTTGCTGTGCATGATTCAGCACGATAAATATATCACTCTTATGCTGATCCTCACCGCCGAACTGTACTTTGCAAGCGCTGCCGCAAACTACGGCGACTATGTATTTTCTTTCGGCCTTTGTCTGATCCTCTGCGGGATCGTTTTCTACTCGGATCTAAAAAATATCGCCGTCCGGTTCTCCGGCGCCGCACTGTGGGGTCTGGCGTCTGCGCTGATTATCGCATTTACCCTGTTTACGGGCATCATCGGCTGCCTCTACTATAAAAACTATTGGACGCCTTGCTTTGACTTTGGACTGTTCTCCCAGATGTTTTATTTTATGAAAGAAACCGGCAAATGCCTGGTTACATGCGAGCGCGACGGTTTGCTGAATCATTTCGCCGTGCATTTTTCTCCGATCTTTTATCTGCTTCTGCCCCTTTATATGCTGATCCCTTCGCCCTGCACACTGCTGGTCGCCCAGGGATTCATTGTTGCCAGCGGCGTCCTGCCGCTCGTACTGATCTGCAAAAAATTCAAGCTTTCCAACACGGCGGCGGGATTGTTTGCGGTCTGCTACGTATTGTATCCGGCTTTTGCCGGCGGCTGTTTTTTTTACCTCCATGAAAATTGTTTCCTCGCTCCGCTAATTTTATGGTTCATATATTTCTCCGAGAAAAATCAAACGCTTCCCGCCTCTGCAGCCGCCCTACTGATTTTGCTGGTCAAAGAGGACGCCGCGGTCTATACTGCGGTTATCTCTTTATACTTTCTTTTCAGCAGAAAAAACTGCAAACGAAACCTTGCCCTATTCGGTATCTCCATACTGTACTTTATTACGGTCACACATTTGATGTCTGTCTATGGAAACGGCGTTATGTCCGGCCGCTACAGCAATTATATTTACGACGACGGCGGGCTGTTTACCGTGATAAAAGCCGTACTTCAAAATCCCATATATACGGTGCAGCAAATATTCACGCAGGAAAAGCTAATTTTTATGCTGCAAATGTTCGTGCCGCTGGCCTTTCTCCCGCTGATGTCCAAATCGCCCGCAAAACTGATCCTGCTGATTCCGCTCACGCTGATCAACCTGATGACGAATTATCAATACCAATATAGCATTGACCATCAATATATATTCGGCAGCGGGGCGTGCCTTATGTATCTGGCGGCGGCAAACTTCGCCGAACTCGGCAAAGGCCGAAAGAAAATACTTTTATGCGCCGTCCTTTGTTCGGCGATCCTCTTTGCCGGCGGATACCTGGATAAGCTAGGCTATGTAAAAAGCTATCAGGACACCGCATATCAGCGGGAAACCATCCAGCAGGCATTATCGCTGATACCCGATGATGCGAGCGTAGCCTCCTCCACCTTTTTTTTGGCAAACCTGTCGCAGCGCAAAGAAATCTATGAACTCGAAACCACCAAACAAAAAGCCGAATATTATGTACTGGATTTGCGATATGCGACCGATGAATACGCGGCGGACGATTATTTAAACGAAGCGTACATCACGATATTTTATGAAGAAGGCGTCGTCGGCGTATTCAAACGGCGCGCGTCCTAAAATTGATCTGCCTTTCGCAGATATGCCATGGCCGAAACTCTGTGCATTGTTAAAACACGCTAGGGAACGTCTTGCTGTAAAACCGCAAGACGTTACCTAGTGCTGTCGATAGGCAATTGCACCGCATTCGAGCGTCGCGGCGCAGTCTGC
>CATWNM010000006.1 GCA_958352145.1 uncultured Eubacteriales bacterium | reverse complement strand
AATCGGGTGTATCTGATGCGGGCGATGATTATTTGCAGGATAACAGCACGAATCCGTATCGCGGCGCAGGTGCGATACAGATGACAAATGAATACGAATATCAGGCGTTTGCTACCTATAAAATTTTGGAAAAGTATCCGTTTTTAGATGGCAGACATCTTCCGGCAGCACATTATTACGCTTATGAAATTAAAGCTATGTATGATCAGGTTTGCCAAAGTGCTGAAGAAGCAGGACTAAATGCTTCAAAATTATGTATATACACAGATATTGTAACGATTGGCCCGTTGCATGTAGCTCAAATGTTTCCATGGGAGTCCGCGGGGTATTATTGGCAAGCTCATGATTTAAATCAAAAAACAGATGCACTGACGCCAGGCCGCGCAAGCGACGTGGATGTGATTTCACTCACGATTAAAGGTAAACAAGATTTAGATGATGCAATAGTTCAAAAGAAACTGAGAGACCGCAGAAATGCGTATACAAAAGTATGTGCCGTGATTCAGTAAAGCGTTATTGCGCCTGTGCAAAATCGGATTCGTTTTGCTTTTCAAATTTAAAGGGGACTTTGAGAACAGCATCCTCATAGCCGCCCATACAAAGCCATAAGAGTATGATGTTAAGCGAGGTCGGTGTGCCCAGCGAGAGATTGGAAGTTGGGGTATAGGGTGCCGCGCCTATAAAAAAGCTGTTGATTTTCTCCGGTTCCATCTCTTCCCAGACCCATTCTTGCAGTTCAATGCCGCCTAAAATCGTGTTCGACCGTGTGTTTGGGGATGACAGCAGCGCTTCCAATTTTTCAGATGTTATGGAGAGATCTGAAAGCGTCATTCGCTTTTTTGCAGCTACATCGACGGTAACGCCATACCAGAAATCTTCGGTACGGCGGTAAACGTAATGCTGGAAGCAAGCGATGCTGAAATGGGTTCTGTCCGCCCAGGTGATGGCAAAAGTGCCGGTGACATGCATATATCCGAGTTCGCATTCGGGAAAAGGCGCGTCCAGCCACATAAAGTCGCGGATTTCCTGATTGAGCGCCTCGGCAAATTCAGGCGCGGCCGGAATGTCGATCACCGGATACAAAATGGAGATCGTGTCGCCGCCTTTCGAAATATTGGTAAAGAGTTCAGGCCTGATCGAATACACGGTTTCCTTGACCGTGGCAGGATCGCAGCCGTCCGCATAGAAATCGGGGAAATTTACAACAGACCAGATCATTTCGCCTTTTGCCAGTATGGTTTCCGGCGTCAAGTTTGCCGTGGGGGAGAGGTCTGCATAGGGTTCATCAAAATTTTCTGTTTGGGGGGCACTGCCAGGCGATGCTTCTGTGTGGCTCGTGGGATCTTCCGTCTGTACGGCGGAGGCGAAGGTTAAAACTTCGCTGTCCGTCGTATGCGCGGGAATGCCGGTGCGGCCACATGCGCAGAGCCCAAAGCAGAGCGCGGCGAGAATGAGCAGGTGAAGCGGAATTTTCATAAGAACCTCCGGCGTGAAAAATACGGTTTGCCATAACTGGGAAAATGGGGCGCGCGCATACCTGTGCCAAAAGTGTTTCTGCTTTATTTTAGCACAGGCGGCCGGTTTTGTCAATCTGCGGTTTGGGAAAGCCAGTGACCGCCGGATTTTCTTTTTGACAAAAAGCAATGGAAAAATTTGAATATTTCAAAAAATTTTCAAAAGCCGACATTTTACGTCTGCGTGCCTTGTTTTTTTACTGGTGAAAAGCGCGCCGGCGGCCGCGAAAAAGGCGCGCTCCGCAAAGCCCTGTCTCTCCAAATTTTTTGACGGGCTTTATGTGACCAAATGCGTTTTGCCGGGAGACGGAGACGGCCGTTTTTCTCGTTTTTTATCTGCTGTGCGCGCCGGTGCATGCAAAACCGTTACTCGCAGAGCGCCCGGTAGCGTTCTTTTTCCAAAACGCGGAAATCCTGCGGCGGTATGCCCATTTTCTTTTTGAAAATGACCGAAAACGTGACATACGAATTGAACTTCGCTGATCCGGTCGATGGATATTTCCGTACTGAGCATGCGCTGTATGGCCATGTTCAGCCGGTAATTCAATATGTACTGATAGATGCTCATCCCCATGGCGATGCGAAATTGCCGGTTCAGCACTTCTTTGCTGACGTGCAGCGTCTCCAAAAGCCAAGCTGCGTTCATCTCCGGATTCCCGTATTCGTCCCAAATGATGTGAAGCGCCCGGTTCAGTTCAGGCATATTTTTCGGCGTGTGCATGCCGGCCATCGTTTTGGGCAGTTCGAATTGCGGCATGGAAAAGACGTCTTCACAGATGTGCAGGCAGTCGATCAGGCGCGACCGAGCCCGGAATATACTATATTCCGCGTTGCCGCGCATCAGCACGGCGCATTCTTGCAGCAGACGGCGCATTTTTTGAAGGGCGCCGGGAACTGCGCTGTGGAACGAGTCGTTGAAGCTGTTCGCAATAAAAGGCAGGAGCATCAGAAAATCATACTGCGCGCACAGCTTTTCCGGCCGGTTTTTCGCAATCGTTTCCAGCGTGAGCTTGCTGTTGAGAAATTCCGGATAAAAAAATACCGCTGCTGCCGTCAGATGATCCGCCGTGCTTATCTTGAACGACTGCTGGTCGTTCAGGCATAAAACCGACGGTGCGGCGCAGTGGTACTTTGTGTGGTTAACCGAGATTTCAGCATACCCCTCTTCAAACAGCAGAAGCGCATAGCAGTTTGTCGGTTTGTCAGGAAATGTTCCCTCATAGATCGTCAATTTTTCCCGTAGGCTTTGACATTTTGCAGTACAATTTGGCATATTGTTGCCTCCTTTTTGTGTAGTTTGTTTCAATATGCCAAAAAATATGGGAATATATTGTAAAAATAAGAAATATATCCCAAATATTAATATTTTTACCCTGAATCATAATGGTAATATGGAATCAAGGGGTTTATAATGGAGCCACGACGCGATCGCGATCCCAGCAATGGAGGTTTTTATGAACAGAGAAGATCAATTATTTCTGGATATATGCAGCTTTGCGGCGCCCGACCGGGCGCGCATTTCGGACGGGCTTTCGTCCTGCACGGCATACGACCGCCTGCTTGGCCGTCTGCTTTGGCACCGCATGGGCGGCGCCGCATACGGCACGCTGCGGGAAACCGGTCTGCTCGGCGCGGTAGACCGGGAATTTCGGTCCGCGCTGGAAACGGCGTACCGTGCGGCGTGTATGAAAAACGAAAGCTTTTCACAGGCGCTCTGCGCGCTGGGCAGCCTGCTTCAAAATATGCGCGCGCCCTGCGCCGCGCTCAAGGGCGCGTATCTTACGCAGGTGTATCCGGCGGGATACAGGACGTCAAACGATGTGGATTTTCTCCTTCGGCCGGAGGATGTCTCGGAGGCGGCGGATTTGCTGGAAGCGGACGGTTTCCGGCAGGGCAGTGTGAGAAACGGAGAATTTGTTGCCGCGAGCCGTGCGGAAATCATCTATTCCCGTATGAATCGCGGGGAGACCGTACCTTTCGTCAAGCGGATTGGGCTTCCTTTCCTCGAATTTTTAGAGGTGGATCTGAATTTTTCGCTGGACTATAAACCGGAGGACGGCAGCCGTACCGGCGCTTTGCTGGCCGAACGCGTGCCGCTGCCCTCGGGACTTGAAACGCTTGCGCCGCCTGCGTTTTTCGTTCACTTGTGCACTCACTTATACAAAGAGGCGACCACCTATGCGTGGGTAGAGATGCGGCGGGATTTGTCGCTGTATAAATTTGCAGATTTGTACTTTTTATTGCAGGCGTATACGGACGCCGATTATCTGGCGCTTAAGCGCACGATTCGCAGGCTCGGCGCCGAACGGGAATGCGCATATGCGGTCATTGGGACGAAGCGTTTGTTCGGGCTGGACGGCCCCGCGCTGAATGTGTTTGTCTCCGATACCTTCGGCGAGTGGTACGACTGTCTCGACGAGGTCACAGATCCGGCGCGCGGAAAGCGTTATCTGTATGATCTGGATTTTTGCGCACGCTTTTTCCGAAATGACCGGATCAAGCTTTTAAAGGAGGTAGGCGGTTTTGGAAAAACTGCACATGTATGAGCATGGCAAAGAAGGGCTTCTGATCAGCTTCTGCGGCCTGGACGGCTGCGGCAAGACTACGATGATCCGCCGGCTGGACGCGTTCCTGCGGGACGGCGGAATCTGCCCGGTGCTGATTAAACAGCCGACCGATAGGGTGCGGCGCTCGGAGATTTTCCGCGCCTATATGGATTCGCCGCGGCATGAGGACTACGACTACCGCAGCCTTTCGCTGCTTGCGGCCAGCGACCGGGTACAGCATGCAAACAAGGCGATCCTGCCCGAGCTTAGCCGCGGCCGCATCGTCATCAGCGACCGGTATTTCTATTCCTGCATCGCAAACCTGCGGGCGCGCGGGTATATGGAGGATACCTGGATCTATGAGGTGTCCGGGTTTATCCCAAAGCCAGACATTTCGTTTTTTATGGATGTGCCGGTGTCTGTGGCGCTTTCCCGCGTGCGGAGCCGGGCGGAGGAAAAGGACCGGTTTATCGACATACCGCTGCAGTACAGGCTGCATAGCGAATACCGCGAACTCTGCGCGGCCTCGGGCGGCGTGCTGCTTTCTACGATGGAAAGCGAAAACGAAACGTTTGCGCAGATCATTCGGGCAATACGAAAAAAGGTAGGTGAAAAATATGGAGAGCATTGAAAAAAAGGTCGGCGCCGTGCTTAGAAAGGTGAGCGGGGCGGAAAACGTCGAAACCAGCCGCGCGCTTGTGGACGATCTCGGACTCAGCAGCCTTAAAATGGTCGATCTTCTGCTGGGACTCGAGGATGCGCTCGGCATTACGCTGAAACAGTCAGATATGAATTTTTTCAAGCTGAAGACGGTCGGCGATCTAGTGGCGCTTGCTGAAAAATACGTTCAGCCGGGCTGAGGAGGGGAAACTATGCTTTGGAATTTTATAAAGTCCGGAATGCTGCGGCATCCGGGCAGCCGTTTATCGGAGGGGGACTGGAGCTGCACGTTTGCGGAAGCGGCCGCGGCGGCCGAGCATCTGGCCGCGCAGCTTCCGCCCGGAAAATATGCGGTGCGGTGCGCGTCTGAGTTGAACGCGGGGCTTGCGCTGCTTGCCTGTTTTGCCGCGGGCGTGACCGCGATTCCGCTTTCTGAGCGGTATGGCGAGGTACACTGCGGGCGGATTTTGTCCTTGACGGAGCCGGATTATCTTTTGACCGATGCGGACGGCCGCATCCGCGCTGTGCCCTGCGCTGTGCCGGGCGGGCGCGCGTCCGGCGCGCCGGACGCGGATCCCGCGCTGATTATGTGTACGTCCGGAACGACGGGCACGCCGAAGGGCGCGATGATCGGTGCTGAAAATCTTTTGGCCAATCTTTCAGATATCGACCGGTATTTTGATCTTCGATGCACCGATCGTATTTTGATTGCGCGCCCGCTTTATCATTGCGCAGTGCTGACCGGGGAATTTTTGATTTCGCTTATGCGGGGGACACAGATTCGTTTTTACAGCGAGGCGATGAATCCTGCTGCGCTGGCGGAGGAGATTGTCAAAGAGAAAATTACGGTGCTGTGCGGGACGCCGACGCTGTTTTCGCTGCTTTCGAGGCTTGTCCGGCGCATGCCGGACAAGCCCTCGCTCCGGCTGCTGGTTTCGAGCGGGGAGTGCATGGGGAAAGCGGTCGCTTCTGCGATCCGGCAGGTGTTTCCGGATGCGCGCGTGATGAATGTATACGGGCTGACTGAAGCGTCGCCGCGCGTTGCGTATCTGCCGCCTGAACTGTTCGATACGCACCCGGATTCGGTCGGATATCCGCTGCATTCCCTGCGTGTGCGCATCGTCGATGCGTCGGGCGCGGACGTGCCGCGCAAAACGGCTGGCGAACTTCTGGTTGCGGGTCCCAGCGTGATGCGGGGGTATTACCGCGCGCCGGACGCGGACGGCAAAGTGCTGCGCGGCGGGTGGCTGCATACGGGCGATATCGCCTGTATGGACGAGGAGGGGCGGATTACGATCAAATGCCGCAAGGATAATATGATAATTCTAGCCGGTATGAATATTTATCCGCAGGAGATCGAGTGCGCACTGCGCGCCGATCCGCAGATCGAGGATGTGCTGGCCTTTGGTGCGCGGGATGCGGACGGCCGGCAGTATATAGGCGTGCGGGTCGTTGCGCCGGGGCTTGACCGGGACGGCATCGTAGCGGTCTGCCGGCGGCTGCTGCCTGCATATGAGCGCCCGTCGCGGATTGAGCTTGTGGATAGTCTTCCGAAAAACGCCTCCGGGAAACTGATTCGTCCCAGTGGGAAAGGAGAAAGCGATGCGCGTATATGAACAGACCGCGGTTTGCAGGCTGCTCGGCGCATACGGATGGCAGGACGGGCATCTGTATGATTCCGGCATGCTTACGGTCCGTGCCGGCGATTGTGCGTCGGAGGGACGGCGGCGGGTGTATCTGCGGTTTGAAATGCCGGAGCTTCCGGCCGGTATGCAGGTCTGCCGCGCGGAACTTTGTCTGTTTCAGACCGAGGGCGCGGACGGCGGCGGTGTTAAGCTTGGCGTATACTGCGCTTCCGGCGGGCTGCATGTGGGCGCCTGCACGCCGTCCTGCGCGCATCTGCCGCTGGATTACAGCAATCCCCGGTCCGGCGCCTGCGCGCACCGCTTTGATGTAACGGCGCTCTTTGCCCGCCGCGGAAGAACTGCGCGCGCGTATACGCTGGCGCTGCGGATGACCGACGAGACCGGCAGCGACGGAAGCTATGCCGTTTTGCACGGACTTTCTGGTGCGCAGTATGCGCCTATTCTCTCCGTTGTCTATGAAAAAAAGGCGGCGGCGCGCGCCGCCGCCCGGAAAAGCGGGGGCAGCTGCAATCTGCTCGGCGGACACGGATTTGAGCGCTTGGCCGATCTGAGATTTTGGGAAGCGCAATATGCATGCGACGATTTTGAGGTCGGAATTCGGGAGGCGGGCGCGCTTTTCGGCCGCGGCGCGGCGGTCTTTCGTTCGCAGAATGATACGACGATCGAAAGCGGACTATGCCAGACGGTCTGCGTACCTGCTTCCGGATCGTATGTCTTTTCGGCCTATGTGCGTCCGCTCGGCGCCGACGGCCCTGCGAGCGGCGTACACGGCATTTCGCCCGGTATCTATCTTCAGGTGACGTGCGGCGGCCTTGTACGCGCAAGAAGCCGCGCGGTGGCTGCGCCCGGGGGTTATGTGCGTTTATGGATATCGTTTGAAGCCCGGATTTATGAGCGGGTCCGGGTGGAAATTCTTATGAACGGGTTTGGCTGCGCGGCGGTCGACGGCGCGCAGCTGGAGTACGGCAGCCGGCCGGGCGCGTACAATTTGCTGGAAAACGGCGGCTTTGAGCGGGGACTTTCCGGATGGACGCATTCGCTTTGGGGCGTGTATACGGATCATCCGGAGGATTCTTTTGACGACGCGCACGCCGCCGTGCGGCTGCAGGCGGTTCCGGAAACGCGGACGTATGTCTGCCAGCGCGTTTTTTTGCGGCAGGAACTCGAGGCGTACGATGTGTTCACGCTGTCCGGATGGGCCCGCGCGTCGGGGCTTGTTCCGCCTACGTTTCATGCCGGGGCGGATCTGCCAGTATTTCGCATTCGCGCAAAAATCGTCTATGCGAGCGAACCCGCCGCCTGCGAGGAATATACGGCGGATTTTGACGGCAGGGACGGCTGGGCATATGCAGAGATTTGTTTTTCCAAACAAAAGCGGCGCGCCGTCGATCGAATCGAGGTATACTGCGAGTATGGCGGAAGTTTTGGATTCGCCAGCTTTGACCGGATCTGCTTAACCAGCCGCAGAACTTCTATACAAGCGGAGGAGAACGATGAATAAGACAGTTTTGGATACGATTCGCCGCATCCGCGGCGGAAAGGCGTTTCACATGTCCGCCCGCAATCAGAATGTATACCGGGTGCTGATGCAGGAGACGGATTCTCAGACGGCCTATTATTTCAACACGCCGGTTTACCGCCGGCAGGACGGGCGCATGGTGGATCTGCGCTTTTTGGAAACGGGCGGCGTGCGCCTGTTTGAAGGATCAAACTCGACGGTCACGGCCGCAGGAAGCGAGATCAAGCTTTCGGACAGCTATGGCGATGTGTTTCTTTACATAGACGAGATGGAAGATACGCAGTATACAAGCGGCGCGCTCTGCGGCTCTGTGCTCCGAGTGGAACCGACGCTGAACGGCATTGCCGTCCGCGTATTCCTCGACGGCGGCCATCCGTTTTTGTTCCGGCTGCGAACGACGGAAGCGTTTGAGAAAATCAAATCGAACGGCAAATATATTGCGTTCATGCGGGAACAGTTCACTCCTTTTTTCGTTATTTCTACGCTGTACGCGAAGGAGAGCGGTAGCGAGCAAACGCTGCCCGCAGCGGTTACGATGGAGAAAACGGACGACCGGTCCTACCTTGTCCGTATAGAGGCAAGCACGAGCTTGGCACATACGCTTTTGTTTGAGATCAATTTATATGAAGGAAAATTTTTTCAGGATACCACGGTCGAGAGCCGGTCGCCCACGCGCAACAACTGCTATGGGAGCGCCGCTTTCTTAGGGCAGACGCCGTTTTTCGGGGAGCAATGGCTTTATACCAAAACCAGCCGCAAAAAAGTCGCCGATATCGAGCGCGTGCCGGTTCGTTTTGTGCGGATGCATATCCCGGTTTTTGAAAAGGGTAGAAATCCGCTTACCGCTTTTTTGCCGTGCGCGCGCTTTTGCAGTTTCGGTTCCAATTGGAAAAACAAAATACCGTGCGGAGATCTTTTGACCGTCTCCGAATATACGGACGGTTATTACACGCTGGATCTGACTGGGCTTTTGACCGATCCAAAGACGTGGCACCTGCGCCGCGCGGAGGGCCTTGTTCTGCGCAGCATACCGTGCGGCGAGGATTATGCTGTGATTGCGACTGGCGACTGCTGTTACGCGCCGCAGATACTCGAAGTCAATTTTGATCCGCGGCAAAGCGGGACGGCCGTTTAGACAAAGACAGCCGGCGCAGCCTTTGAGGCAGCGCCGGCTGTCTTTGTCTGTCGAGAATTTCCATCTCTTGTTTTTCGGATGATCTAAATGATACGATTGCAGATTTTTTTCCAACAGATTTTTCAACGATCCCATCAAAATGGAGCGGAGAGTCGGTCTTTCAGCTGGGTCATGGATCAAAGCGGCGGCTCTTTTGGCGGCCTGCAAATATATAAATTTTCCCGCCGAATCATAATTCCTTTTTTCGCGCGCGCCTGTTAAACTGTTGGTATCCGGAAAGGAGTGAAAAATGGATGGAATATGTGACAAACGCCGTCATGGCGCGCCGGAGCGTGCGGTGTTTTCAGCAAAGAGCGGTGCCGGCGGAAAAAATCGAAAAGCTGCTTTTGGCCGCGGCAAGCGCGCCCTCCGGCAAAAATTCGCAGCCGTGGTGTTTTGCCGTGCTGGACGAACGGCAGATGATTTTGGACTTGGCGGGCTTTATGCGCCGAAGCCGGTTTATTGAGCTTGCGCCCTGCGTCATTGCCGTATATAAATGCGAAAGCCGGTGTTACGCGCAGGCGAAGGACGATATGGCGATCGGCGCGGCGATTGAAAATCTTCTGCTCTGCGCCGGGGAGGCGGGGCTTGCCTCTTGTTGGGTCTGCGAAAATATCGAGACGGCGGAACGGTATCTTGCCAAACGTTTTAAAACGACCGGCTGTATTCTAATGGCGCTGATCGCGCTGGGATACCGCGCTTCGGACGAGGCGCGGCGGCCTGCGCCGTCCAAACGCCCGGTACAGCTGCTGGAAAAAAAGGAGCGGCCGGTATGAATTACAAAGACAATTATAGAAATGATGCGGATGCCGCCTGGCTCCGGAATTTGTCCTATACGGTACATCCGAAACCCGCGCGTTTCTTTATGAGCGCCGGCAGCGATTACGGCGCCTGCCTTGCGTGCGGCAAAGCCGAGGCGGACAAAACGGGCAGGTTTCAGATCGCCGCCGGTTTTCCGAATACAGTTTTGCGCGCGCGGTTTACGGTTTGGGCCAAAGAGGCGCGTTTTTTGTCCTTGCTCCTGAGCGCGAACCGGGGAACGAAGATTTTCTGCAACGGCGAATTGATCCATATATTCAGCGTATGTTCGCAGGTGCTGGTCGTGCGCTTGAAAAAAGGAGAAAACACATTTTGGCTGGATGCGCTTGGGCAGGAGGAAGCGTACGAGGCGCAGATCCGCATGGAACCGGCGGACAGCGCCGCGCGCTTTGCCGCGGCGGCGAAGGAGAACCGCACGCTTATTCGCCATGAATTTGCTCTGTATATGGAAAAGCGGGACATTTCAAAACGAGAACAGATCGAATTTCTTTTGACTAGACTCGATCAGAGACAGTATGGAAAAAAAGCGAAAATTTGGATGGAGATGCGCGATTTGGATACGGGCCGCCGCGTGCTCTCGAGGCGGGTCCGCTTCGGCCGGGTATACCGGTTTGACCGAACGCGGTTTTCTTATTGTCCGGACTGTCTGAACGGACTTGAAATGACCTTTTCGGGAAAAGACCGGGACGGGCACAAAACACAGATCCGGCGGCGGCTCTATGTGTATGCGTACCAACGGCGCATAGACGAGCTTACAGAAAGCGCGCGCCGCTTTGCGGCCTCGCCTCTCTGCCCTGTGTATTACCGGGAAGCGGTCGAGGGGCTGTGCAGCCGGATCGGCGCGCCCGAAAGCGGTCCGTATAACCGGCTGATTTTTGCGGAAATCCTCAAGGATATGCTGCGGGAGGCAAAACAAAAGGATATGCGGAAGCTGTACGAGCCGGGCAACAAGCGTGTTTTCTTTCGGGATCCGCTGGACGGCAGCGTCAATTTTTACCGGATCACGCTGCCTAAAGGGTATGACCCGGACCGGAAATATCCGCTGCTTGTGCTCTGCTGCACCAAAGAGTACGGTTCCTATGGCGAACATCTTGCGGATTCGGTGCTGGATAATCTGATTGTTGCGGATATTTCGGGGCGCGGCGTGACGATGGGCAGCTATATTGGAGAAACCGCGCTGTTTTCGGCGCTGGACGATCTGCAAAGAAAATTCCTCGTGGATGAAAACCGGATCTATATCGGCGGATACTCCAACGGCGCGTCTGCAGCGCTGGCAGCGGCGCAGGCTTATCCGCATCTGTTTGCGGGCGTTTATGCGCTTTCCGGCCGCGCCGAGATTAAAAAAATGCGCAACTTGTCCGCGCTCCCCACCATGCTGATTACCTCGGAGACGGATGAATTTTATCCAGACGTCAAAAAGCTTTACCAAGAGGGGAAGAAGTATTCCGAAACGATCCGAATGCTGCTCGCGCCCTGCCATAATCACCTCACGATTCAGCGGATCTGGATCAACACCGCGGCGCTTTCCGGTCTTCTTATGCAGGAGAGGGAAGTCTATCCGTATCGGTTTTCTTATTACACTGACCGAAACCGGCATCTGACCGCCTATTGGATACGCCTGCATGGGATCGCGCCGGGCCGGCAGCGCTGTGTTTTGCAGGTGGATGCGAGCAGAAGCATTATAGACATCCGGCTCAGCGGCGCCAGTGGGCTGACGGTCACGCTGCCGCCCTTTATCGACCGCCGCGCTTTCACAGTCCGGCTGAACGGGAAACGCTTTGAATTTGCAAACGCCGCGGAGAACTGCCTGCATTTCCGGCACGGCAGCCATGGATTTTGCCAAACGCCGTTCCCCGGCGCGCCGGAGGAATCCGCAAAGGGAAACGGGCTTTTGGATGTGTACATGGATCCGATGCGGATTTTTGTGCCGTCCGGCGCATCGGAGGCAGTCATGGAGGCGGCGCATGCCTTTGCGCGGCCGCAGACCAACGGTCTGACTTCCGAAATTTCGGTTTGGTATCCGATCGATGAGCGACCGCGGACCGGCGGGGAGGCAGACCTTTCCGACTGTAGCATGATTGTTGTGGGACGGGACGGCAGCCGGTTTTACCGTATTCTTGAGGAAAATTGTCCTCTGCGCATGACAAAGGACGGGTTTTGGTATGCGGGAATTTTCTATCCGGGACGCTTCTGCATCATGCAGCTTTTGCAAAGTCCGTGGAACCGCGCAAGGCATGTTTTATATGTAACCTGGCACGACGAGGCGCTTCTGCGCCGAAATTTGTTTGCCCGCTGCATGACGCTGCCCTCCTATCTTGGCGGGCGGCATCCGTACCTCGGCGGCGCAGCGCTGATTTTTGACGGCAAAAATTACAGCGTGATCGCGGAATACGGAGATATGCCTCGGCAGGCCGATGCGGCCTGACCGAAATTTTAAAAGCGCTTTGGAATTTTCCAAAGCGCTTTTTGCAGTGCCGCGCGGTGCTGTGTGCCGAAAAGCCGGTGCGCGGCATATGAAAATTTTTTACCAGATAAACCGAGACGCCTGATATGCTGCGGGATCGAACACGGCGTCGTCTATGCGGTCAAGCCCGGAGGGAACCGGCTGTGGCGTCACGGTTGGTCCGCTGATGGAAATCAGATCCGGGCCGCCGTCGGGGCAGCGTACAAATTTGATGCGGTCCATGCCGGTGCAGAGCGGTCTTGTGACCGTCGGGGAAAAGTTGCGCAGGTACAAAATGAAGTGCTCGCTGCTGTCGGGCGACGTGAAAACGGTAGCGGCGCCGACGCCGAACGCTTGATCGTTTGAGGTCAGAATCGGATTTTTTTCGTATTTTTCATAAGGCCCGAGAGGATGTTCGGAGACTGCGTAGCCCGTGCCGTATGTCGAGTTGTAGTTTCCGCCGGAATACAATAGATAATAAAGGTTCCCGTGGCGGATGATATACCCGCATTCCACAACCGAGGCTTTGGCATTTTCCCACGGTTCGGTCGGTTCCAGCAAAAGCTTTTCCGTGGTAAGGTCGATTTCCGCTTTCCCGTCACAAAGGGAGATTTCAGCGCCGTAGAGGCGGTTGCCGCCCGTCGTGCGGGTATAGATCAGATAAACGGTTCCGTCTGTGTCTATAAAGGGCTGGCCGCCGATAAAATCGCTGTCGTTTGTCAGCGGCGTTTTTTCGTCGTTTTTAAAAGGTCCATTCGGCGACTGCGCTGAGGCGCAGGCAGTGACCGAGGTGCCTAGCGCATTGGATTTCGCCATATAAAACATATAGTACAGGCCGTCGTGATAAACCACGTTCGCCGCTTTGAAAACACCGTCTCCGAAAGCGTCCCCGGCGCGCAGGGCGAAGCTCTCGTCCCGGAATGTAGAAAAATTGGTTGTAGAATAGCATTTTACCCCGCTGTTTTGGGTGCTTGACTGCGTGCCGTAGAGGTAATAGCGTCCGTCCGCAAAGAAAATTTCCGGATCGGTGAATTGCTCGAGCAGCGTGTTTGTGTAGCTGCTCTCGGGGAGGTTTTCCGCGGCTGTGACGGCCGGCAGGGAAACGCGCGCGTTTTCCGTATACAGGCCGACGCCGTTTCCGTCACTCTGAAGCGCCAAGTTGAAGATCGGGTAGGGTGCGTTGTCAAAAATGTTGTTTTCAAAATAGAGATCCGCCCAGTTATTGCGATAAACCACGCGTAGCCGTGCCGGTGTGTCAAACATTTCGATTGTGCGCTTGGCGGTGACGCGGTAACTGCCGTTTTTCACGGTGTACAGCGTTGCGGAAGAGGCATCGGTGTCAATTTCAAAGTAGTAGCCGTCAAGCGCGCTCGGTCCCACGGACAGATCGCAGCCGAAGTACAGGCCGATCTTGGCGTGTTCTTTGGGAATGCCTGCGGCAGAGAGGGTATAATTGTATTCGGAGGTTGAACCGAAAGCAAATCCCTTTTCGATGGCACCGCCGTTTGCGGAAGCGCCCCCGTACAGATTAAGGGAACTTGAAATCAGGTTTTCCGGAGCTTTGGGAAACAGACGGCGCTGATCGTTTAGGATACCCCATAGGATCATCATGGCATCCTCGGAGGTGATGCGTCCGTCGAAGTTGGGATCGGCCTTTGCGTCGTATTTTCCTGAGACTATCATCCGAAATGCTGTCAGAACATCATTGATCGACAGGTATCCGTCATCGTTCAAGTCGCCGTAGTTTATATTTTCGGCGCCGAACACGATTTTTTCGGCACTGCCCGATGGCGTCATATCCCGGCTCTCAAAAGCATTTTCAGATTCCGGAAGTTTGGCTACTTTGGCTGCGTTAAAAAGCTGTTCTTCTTGCGCGACCATGGCTTGATAGGCGGCTTCCTCTATCGTTTGGCGTGTAAAACCTGAGATATTGGCTGTTTTTCCTTCAAGCACATTTAACGTTTTTTCGCCGGTCATCGTACCGGTACCGGCGCTGACTGAAGCGGGCAGATTGGTGAAAGCGTTGACGGTAAAGTTGCCGTTCAGCGTGCCGCCCCGGCTGATGCGGATTCCGGAACTGAAACTGCCGCCGTATAGGGAGACGGTGATGTTTCCGTCGGTATTGGCTGCGCTTGCGCCGTTTACGCTGGCTTTGAACTGTCCGCCGTATACGCGCAGATAGGCGTTTCCGATGCTGGGGGAATCGCCGCCGAGATCAAACGTGCTGCCGAAGCTGCCGCCCCGGATTGTGATAAAGATATCGCCCTCTTGCGCTACGGAGGAGGTGCCGCGCGCGCCGCCGCGAATGCGGTACCAGTCTCCGCTGCAAATTTCAAGATAGGCGCCGTCGGAGGATGCTGCGCCGGTGGAACCTGCGGTAATACCCGGCAAGAGCACATCCTCACCTACGGCCGCGGTGGTGATCCCCTCGCCCATGCGTGTGTAATTGCCGTGACAGAGGATGACGAGATTTTTCACAGTCGCCGTGAGATTGATGTTTTCAAATTCAACCGGACCGCGCAGGGAAAGATTGCCGCCGAGGTATAAAACAGCGCTTCCGTTCTCTGTTGTGCGGTAATCTTTATCGGCTACGCTTGTGATGGTGAGAAGACCGTCTGTGGCAGGCAGTTCGGTTGCCTCTTGAGTCAGTGCGCCGCAGAGGACAATTCGGCCGCCGGAGGGAAGGGCGCGCGCTGCGGCATAGAGGGTTTTAAACGGCGCATTGGCGCTGGTACCTGCCGCGCTGTCGTTTCCCCACCCCGCCACATAAACCGTGGGTTCGGCAGTATCCGCAGCCAGGATCGGGCATATGGCCAGCGCCGCGCCGATCAGCGGCATCAAAAGCAATAAAAACCGTTTTTGCATCGCTAAAACCTCCGTAACTATCCAAGCTTTTGTATAAACTATAGCATTTGACGCCGCTCTTTTCAATACGGCGCAAGGATGTTCAATAAATTCTATTGAAATATTCGGATTTTTTATAAAAAATACTTCGGCCGCGAATTTAAAAAAACAGCAGTTTTCGGATGACGGATGCAAAAAAGTATGGTATACTGGAAAGCGCCCGGTGCCGGTTTTATGCAGCTTTTGAGACAGGGTAAGTTTATATTGGCGCCGGCATTGGTCGGGGCCGGGAGGTTTTTTATGATTCTGAATGTCAGCGGGCGTACGGATGTCGTGCAGTTTTATACAGATTGGCTGCTGAAACGCTTTTCGGAGGGATATGTGCTCTCTCGCAATCCGTTGTTTTCAAATAAAGTGACTCGTTATGCGCTGTCGCCTGACGCCGTGGACTGCGTTGTATTCTTTTCTAAAAATTATACGCCGATCCTTCCGCATATCCGGAGCATTGCGGACCGTTTCAATACGTATTTTTATTATACGATCACGGCGTACGGCAAAG
The DNA here is from genome assembly GCA_958352145.1 of uncultured Eubacteriales bacterium. Taxonomy (GTDB): domain Bacteria; phylum Bacillota; class Clostridia; order Oscillospirales; family CAG-272; genus UMGS902. The sequence goes on along the minus strand of CATWNM010000006.1, from coordinate 55,264 downwards.
ATTTGGAACCGGGTGTGCCGCCGGTTTCAAAAAGCGTGGAAACGCTGATCCGGCTTTCTGAAATTGTAGGACGCGAGCGGGTCGCCTGGCGGTATGATCCGGTTTTGCTGACCGAAAAGTATACCGCACAGGCGCATCTGTCGGCTTTTGAGGAGATGGCGGAGCGGCTTTTCCCCCATATCGACCGCTGTATTTTCAATTTTGTTGAAATGTACAAAAAGGTGCGGGCAAATATGCCGCAGTTGATCCCGCTGACGGACACGGATAAAGAAACGCTTGCAAAGGGGTTTGGACGAACGGCCGAAAAGTTTGGTATGCCGGTTCAAACTTGCGGCTTGTGCGGGGATTTTACCTGTTACGGCGTTCAGTTATCGGGCTGCATCACGCTGGATATCTTAGGCGGCGCAAACCATATCCGGTTCCGTTCCCTAAAGCACAAGGGCAAACGTCCGGGCTGCGGCTGTATTGAGACGCGGGACGTTGGTGCCTATGACACCTGTATGAACGGCTGTAAATATTGCTACGCCAACATAAATCCGCAAAAAGCCTTTGAAAATTACAAGCTGCACGATCCGGACTCTCCGCTACTTTTGGGCCATCTGAAACCGACGGACGTCGTACAGGTCGGAAATCAAAAAAGCTTTCTTGCGGGGAGCAGCGGACGGCACGGCAAAAATAATTTTTCCGGCTCTTGATTTGAAAACAAAAAATTGATATACTATTTGTACGGTCCGCGGTGTTTTCCCTGCGGCGGATTTCATGCAAAGCGCCGCTCTGGGAACCGCTTCTGCGGAATCAATTTATTTAAAGGCAAAGGGTGCGAAAAGTGAGCGAAAAGCAACAGCATATCCGGAATTTTTCTATCATTGCCCATATCGACCACGGCAAATCCACGCTGGCCGACCGGATTCTTGAATATACCCGCGCGGTTACTTCCCGAGAGATGGAGGAGCAGCTGCTTGACAACATGGATTTGGAGCGGGAGCGCGGCATTACGATCAAAGCGCGCGCGGTCAAGCTCGATTATACTGCGCCCGACGGCGAGCAATATATCCTGAATCTGATCGACACGCCTGGCCACGTCGATTTCAATTATGAGGTGTCGCGCAGCCTTAACGCCTGCGAGGGCGCGCTCCTGGTCGTCGACGCGACGCAGGGGATCGAGGCGCAGACGCTGGCGAACGCTTACCTTGCGGCGGATGCGGGTCTTGAGATCGTTCCGGTGATTAATAAAATCGATCTGCCGAGCGCGGATGTGGAAAAAGTGCGCGCCGAGATCGAGGACGTGGTTGGCATCGTAGCGGAGGGCTGTCCCGCTGTGTCCGCCAAAACCGGACTGAACATCGGGGATGTGCTGGACAAAATCATCTGCGATATACCCGCGCCCAGCGGCGAGGAAAGTGCGCCGCTGAAATGCCTGATTTTCGATTCCTATTATGACAGCTATCTCGGCGTGGTGGTCTATGTCCGCGTCATGGACGGGCGGGTCCGTCCCGGAGACCGCATCCGGATGATGAGCACCGGAGCCGAGTTCGACGTCGTGGAGGTCGGTACGATGGAGCCGCTCGGCCTGAAAAAGTGCGGGGAACTCTCAGCCGGGGAGGTCGGATATATCACGGCGAGCATCAAGTATGTGGGCGATACCCGCGTGGGCGATACCGTTACACTCGCGGAGGGCGGCGCGTCTGAGCCGCTGCCCGGCTTCAAGCGGGTGCAGCCGATGGTGTATGCGGGGATTTATCCGGCGGACGGCGCGCGCTACGGAGATTTGCGCGACGCGCTTGAAAAACTGCAGCTCAACGACGCGTCGCTTCTTTTTGAGCCGGAGACCTCTGTGGCGCTCGGTTTTGGCTTTCGCTGCGGATTTCTCGGCCTTTTGCATATGGAGATTATCGAGGAGCGGCTGGAGCGGGAGTTCAATCTGGATCTGATTACGACTGCGCCCGGCGTTGTCTATCAGCTTCGGCTGACCAGCGGAGAGACGGTTTTGATTGACAACCCTACAAATTATCCGGCTCCGGAAGCGATCTCCGAAGCGCTCGAACCTGTCGTGCGGGCAAACATCATCACGCCGGTCGAGTATGTCGGCGGAATCATGGAGCTTTGTCAGGATAAGCGCGGTGTATTTCTGGATATGAAATATATTGAGACGACCCGTGCGGAACTGCATTATATCCTGCCGCTCAATGAGATCATCTACGATTTCTTTGACGCGCTGAAGAGCCGCAGCAAGGGCTATGCCTCGCTGGATTATGAATTTGCGGAGTACCGGCCTTCAAGACTTGTCCGGCTCGACTTTCTTCTGAACGGCGAGCAGGTGGACGCGCTGTCGTTTATCGTGCACGAGGACAAGGCTTATCCACGCGCCAGAAAAATTGCGGAAAAGCTGAAAGAGAATATACCGCGCCAGCTTTTCGAGGTGCCAATCCAGGCGGCCATCGGCAATCGCGTCATCGCGCGCGAGACGGTCAAGGCTATGCGCAAGGACGTACTTGCCAAATGTTACGGCGGAGACATTACGCGCAAGAAAAAACTGCTGGAAAAGCAAAAAGAGGGGAAAAAGAAGATGCGCCGGCTGGGTTCGGTCGAGGTATCGCCGGAGGCTTTTATGGCTGTGTTGAAACTGGACGACGGCGATTGACCGGCATACCGGGTATGGAGGGAGCATGGAAAAGCAGCGTTTGGGCATTTATATTCATATACCGTTTTGCAAAAGCAAGTGTGCGTACTGCGATTTTTGCTCGCATCCGCCGAGGGAGCGGGCCGAGGTATCGCGCTATCTGAACGCGCTGATGCTCAATATGCAGGATTTTGAGGCGGCTGCGCGGGAATATTCGGTCGATACGGTTTATATCGGCGGCGGTACGCCGACGCTTTTGGAAAGAAAACAGCTTCGGGAACTGATGAACTGCGTATTTGAAAATTTTTCGGTGGAAAAGAATGCGGAGATCACAATCGAGGCCAATCCCGGTACGGTGGACAAGCGCGGCTTGCGCACGCTGCGGCGCGCTGGAATCAACCGCCTTTCGCTTGGACTGCAAAGCGCTTCGGACCGGGAACTGCGCGCGCTCGGCCGCGTACACACCCGCGCGGATTTTGAAGAAAGCTTCCGCGCGGCGCGCGCGGCGGGTTTTAAAAATATCAATGTGGATCTGATGTACGGCATCCCCTATCAGACAAAGGAGAGCTTTGCCGAGACGCTGCGCTTTGTGAGCGCGCTCTCGCCGGAGCATATATCGGCCTATGGGTTGAAGATCGAGGAGGGAACGCGGTTTTGGCAGGAGCGGGAGCGGCTGCCGCTGCCGGGCGAGGAAGCGGAATACGCGATGTACCGCGCTGCAGATTCGGCGCTGCGCGCGGCCGGGTATGGCCATTATGAAATCAGCAATTTTGCCCGGCCGGGCTTTGCTTCCCGGCATAATATGCGGTATTGGACAGGGCAGCCTTATCTTGGCTTCGGCGTCTCAGCGCATTCGTATTTCAAAAATCAGCGGTACGCCTATGTTTCGGATATGGAAGCGTATATGCGGGAGATGGAAACGCCGCGCGGGATTGCGGGCATTCTGGCCGAATGCAGCGATATTGACGTGTTCACGCAGGAAACCGAATATGTCATGCTGCGCCTGCGCCTGTTTTCCGGCGTGGATTTTGCAGACTACCGCGCGGCATTCGGCCGGGATTTTATGGCCAAATACGGAAAAAAGCTTGAAAAATATAAAAGCGGCGGCTTTCTTCTCCTGGACGGAAAGCACTGTGCCTTTACGCCGAAAGGCATGTATGTCAGCAATTATATTTTGTCGGAAATTTTGGATTTTTAGACTTTTTTTAAAAAGCGCCGCGCCATACGGTTTTGCCGGGCGTGGACGCATTGCGCGCGTGGCGTGGTTTTCGCAAAATTTTCTTTTGTCGAATGGTTTTTTTTACAACCGCTTGACATGCAGGGGACGTCCTGATACAATAAAAGCAGAAATACCGAAAGGACGGTTTTGAGTATGGATGAGATCTACGACGGCGATATTTATACCCTGACGGACGAGACGGGCAAGGAGAGCGAGTTTGAACTGATCGGCTCCTGCGAGTTTGAGGGCAAAACCTATCTTGCGCTTGTTCCTGTTGAGGAAGGCGCCGACGAATATGTGATTCTGCGTCTCGAACTCGATGAAACGGGTGAGGAGACGCTGGTGACGATCGATGATGACGACGAATTTGACCGTGTGGCGGATTATTTTGAAGACGAATTGTTTGACACGGTCGATTATGATGAAAATGATACCAATGATGGGAACGACGGCGAAGCGTAAAATTTTACATGCATAGACATGCGTTCGCTGCATATACTGTCGATGTAGGAAATTTTCCTGCCCAGTGCGTGATACACGACCATATCGGAACCTACAGTGAATAAAAGGGATCCTAAATCTCTCTGTCGGAATTGCAGGCCTCCCGCGCGCGGCAATTTGACCGCCGCGGATGTTGGAAGCGCGAAGCGGAGCTGCGGAACCCGCCTTGCTTGAGCAGGGTTTTCTTTTGGAGTGTACACGGCTTGGCGGGGTTAAAATTTTGAACAAAAGGCTGGAATCGCTTGGAATACGGGCGGTTTCAGTCTTTTGATTTTTGATGCAGGCGCGGTGGTTTGCTCCGCTTAGTCTTTGTTTAAAAAGCAGGTTAAATCAATTTTCACAAATGAACCAATATCACTTGACAAGCTCAGGCGTCTGCGATAGAAGAGCACCATCGAAAGGATGAAAAAGATGGGATTTTATAAAATGAGCCCGGTGCCTCTCTCAAATCGTACAAAAAGGGGGGAAGCTTATCGTTCGCTTATGGAATCTAAATCCCGCAAGTGTTGAAAGATAAAAGCGGTCTTTACAACTTTCCGAGGCGGCGCTGATCGTGGGAGCGCAGTTTTTGCAGAGTGCTGTCACGCGGGAAGCAGCATAAAAAACAGCTTAAAATCGCGTAGAAAAAAACCTGTTCAAGTTTCGTTTTGAAAGACAGTGAGCAACAAGCTAAGAGAGGCCGTCCGGGATATCCGCGGCTTCTCCTATATACCGCTGTGCGCCGTCCTTATCGATGCGCAGTTGCTTTAGGTTGTTGATACGGCAGAAATTGTGCGAATCATGGTAGATGACCAGCGCGCAGAGGATGTAAATGCGGATCATTTTGAGAAGATATGGTATCACATAGTCGCAGTTCAAAGCGGCGCACCGGTGCATGGTGTAAAGATACGCAAGCATGCCCGCGTCATAGCAGTCGTCGTATTCGCCGTTGTGCCGACAGACGCCGAATCGTGCTATTTTTACCCGTATGACGCGCTCCGCATATTGTTCAAACGGGTATCTTTTCATATAGTCGTCTACGCGTTCTCCGCAGGCGGCTCTGTCGCGTCCCATAGCGGCAAAGACGTACTGGTTCAGCGTACGGAAGCAATGGCGTATCTTGATCTCGAGTTCGGAGCGTTTCGGTCTTGGCGGACGATAGGGGTGCAGCGCTTTTTGTCTAGCTCTCCATATTCTTTTGCGTTCTTTTGCACGTTCGCTGTTCCGTTTGAAGAAGAGCGGGTCTTCTTCCTTTTTTCGGCGATAGTATTCCTTTGAATAGGCGGCTCTTTCTGCCTTGTGCGATTGATAGTAAGCGATACTGCTGGCAATACGCTTGGCGGCGTTTTTCTTGTAATGCTTTCTGCCGTAGCTTCGCGTTTTTTCGGGATTTGCCTTGGCCCATGCGCGTCTTTGCGCGTATCTGCGCGCTTTGTACGCTTCGGGCGTTTCGACTCTGCGGTTAGTTTTTTCGGTTTGCTCTTTCACTGTATACACCTTTTTGCGCTGTTTATTTGCCTTACCGGCAGGCATGTAAAAAGAATAGCACAGTGTGGTCTGCCTATGCAAGACCAAACGGCATTTTGCGCATCGGATGGCAGCGGGGCCTTTTCTGCAGGAAACAGGCAATTCGGTAAAAAAGGCATCCAGAGCGGACATGCGCCGCTCTGGATGCGCATTTGGATTTTGCAAGTATCGCACAGCGGCGCGCGGCGCGAGCGCACCAAACTCTTTCTGCCAGAAAATCTTTGGTTGTCGATAGACTCAAATGAGCGCTCATTTTTGAGCGCTCATTTGACGTTTGCAAGACGGTTTACTAAGTATATAATTTCATATTGAACATGACTGGATGCATCAGCTTTTACACCCAGCACTTACCATGGCGCTTTGTTGAACGGGATGGGATCGCAGGTCATCGCGATACGGTCGCACATCAATTCCAGCAGATGCAGTTTGATTTCCGCTTTAGACGGGTCGTTATAGAGATTATGAGTTTCCGTCGGATCCGCCGCGAGGTCGTACAATTCTCCCGCGCAGGGATGCTCGTTCAGTTTATCCGGAACGTAATGGATTTTTGTCAGCTTATAATTGCCCTCGCGGATCATAGTGCAAAATTCGTCCGGCGCCGCGTTCTCTATAAACTTACAAAATTCGGAATATACGTTATCGCGGAAGACGTCAAGCGGCGCTTTACCGGTCAAAAGATCATAGAGCGAGCGTCCCTGCATGCCCTTCTCCTGCGGCAGACCGCAGGCCTCGAGCAGCGTGGGCGCAAGATCGGTCAGTTCCACCAGCGCGTCGCTTGTGACGCCGCTGAGGAATTTATCTTTCCAGGAAACGATCAGCGGGACGTGCACACAGTTCTCATAGAAGTACGGACCTTTCAGATACATGCCGTGGTCGCCCAGATTTTCGCCGTGATCCGAGTGGAAAAGAATGATCGTGTTTTCAAGCTGCCCGGACTGTTCCAGATAATCAAGCATCCGGCCGACCTGTACGTCGATAAAGTCGCACATCGCCCAGTATGCGGCTCGAATCAAGCGGTGATCGCGCGCGGTCATCTTGTCATACGCAAAGCTCCCCTTGACTCCGTAGGCGCCGACATGGTCTCTGCGCTGGAACGGTGATTTGTCGTCGAGTTCGCCCTCGACGTAGTTGGGCAGCGGAATTTCGTCTAGAATGGGCATATAGCGCTCCAGATATTCCGGCGGGGGATCGAAAGCATGGTGCGGGTCGAAGCAGTTGAACGAGAAGAACCAGGGCTGCCCGAAATCTTTTACGTTGTCAATAAATTCAATCGCGCGGTCCGCGCACCATTTGGTCTGGTGATATTCGGCGGGCATGCCGGTGCGAACATATTTGCAGTCTTCTTTCCGGGGATTGGCATATTCTATACCCTGGCTTTTCAGCCACATGATGTACGCGTGCATCGGCCAGTCGTGCTGCGGCCCGTGCCCGTGGCTCCATGCAAAGTAATCGTATCCGTCGTTGATCCGGCGCTCGGAAATTTTGCATACGGAGTAGTTGCAGGTGGAGAGGTGTAGCTTGCCGGACAGTCCGCCTATGTAACCTGCGTCATGCAGAAGACGCGTGACGAGCGTTTCGCTTTCGGGAATGTCCACGCCGTTCTGCCGCGCGCGGCAGATGTGAGGATACCGCCCGGTTAGAAATGAAGCGCGGCTCGGTGTGCATACCGGATTCTGCGCATACGCGTTGGCAAAGCGCACGCCGGAGGCTGCCAGACGGTCAAGATTTGGCGTGTGCACAAATTTGTTTCCGTAGCATCCGAGCGTGTCGAATCGCTGTTGGTCTGTACAAAGCCATAATATATTTGGCTTTGCGTCCTGTTCCATGATGGTTCCTCCTGAATATAAATAATGTACAGAGAAGGACTTTTTCATGAGCTTGCCGAAAGCGAAAAGATCTTTTGCATGGACTGCCGGTTAGAGTCTGCGCAAAAGTTTAACCAAGGCGCAAAAAAACGAGGTCACGCCGAGCAGGGCGAAAAAAGCCACAAGCTCTTTTGGAATTTCTCCTTGCAGGCGGACGGACAGGATCGGGTTTGCGGGATTTTTTCTGCGTCCGAGCGAGATCGAGATGTCAAAACGGCGGTTCAGCATGCCGGAGATTTTTCTTTTCAGGCGTTTTGCCTTGACCCAAGCGACAGTTATTTTCCTGTTCATGAAAATTCCTCCTGATCAAATTTATTATACAGCCGTGTGTTTTTCTTTGCAAGATGTTTTCTCAAAAAATAAAAAAGTGTTTCCATTTTGAAAGGAATCGTGTATAATAGAACTGAATATATATACTATACGGAATTTATTGAATGATTAAAAAATTTAGGGAGAGAAACGGTGACTTTCTATTCGCCCTTTTTTCTGCTCGCGTTTTTGCCCGTGAGCGCTTCCGTATATTATAGTATACCCTTTCGGCTGAGAAATATTGCGCTTTGCGTTTTCAATTTGTTATTTTATTATTTCGCTGCCGGAAAATGGTTTTTTGCACTGCCCCTTTGCTGCGCGTTGGTTTGCATTTTGTCGCGCTTTCGTCCGGCGGTTGGTATTGCCGTTTTGGCCGCGCTGTTTTGCCTTTGCAAGTCGGCTGGCTTTTTGCCGCTTGGCATTTCCTTTTTCTTTTTTCGGGCGATCTCTTTTTTGGCGGATAGCACAGGGGAGCGCAGCCCTGTTCGGATCTTTGCTTATCTGCTCTTTTTTCCCGCGGCGGCTATGGGGCCGGTCACGCGCTACGCTGAGATGTACCCTGCGCTGTGTCTGCCCGCGCAGCCGGATTTTTCACGCATTGCAGGCGGTATTTTGCGTTTTTGCGCCGGCCTTGTAAAAAAACTTTTTTTCGCCGATGCGCTGCTTCTTTTGCACCGGGACTTTTTGGACGGTTCGACCTGCCTTTCCGCTGTGATGGCGCTGTTTGCGTATACGCTGTATGTTTATTTTGATTTTTCCGGATACAGCGATATGGCGCTTGGAAGCGCCGGTATTTTCGGCTTTTCATTGGCGGAAAACTTTTCGTATCCGTATATTTCGCGCTCGGTCTGCGCGTTCTTTGGGCGGTGGCATATTTCTCTTGGACGCTGGTTTCGAGATTATATGTATATTCCGCTCGGCGGCAGCGCGCGCGGCCTGCCTCGGCAGCTTTTCGCGCTTGCCGCAGTTTGGCTTTTTGCCGCCCTCTTTCATGGAGCGACGCTTTGCTTTCTTCTATGGGGACTGTATTGCTTTGCGCTGACCGCGCTGGAAAAGTTTGTTCTTCCGAAAACGTTTTCGATCGGTCGGCTTGGAACCTTTTTACTCGTTTCGCTCGGCTGGATTTTTTTCTTCTCGCCAAGCGTTCGCTTTGCGGCTTCGTTTGCCCAGCGGCTGTTCTGCGGCGGCGGCACGCTGCTGTATTGCCGGGCGGACTTGTATGATTTGTACCGGCTGCTGCCGTTTTTCCTGCTTTGCAGCGTACTGGCAACGCCGCTTGTCCGGAATGCCGGTGAGCGGTTGTGGCGGAAACATGTGCGGCTGCCCCTCTATTTTCTCTGCGCCGCAGCTTACATACTCGCGCTTTCCTGTATGGCCGCAGGCGGCGGTGCGCCGTTTTGGTACGCGGCTTTTTAAGGAGGCGGGAACATGGATAAGGCGTTTTCTCTGGTGAGTCTTTGCCTCTCGCTGTGCTTGTTTTTCTGCGCGCTTTTTGGCCTGGCGCCCGAGCGGCTGTCGGAGGAGGACCGCGCGCCGCGCGCGTCTGCGTCTGAAAGCCTGGATGGGTGGCTTTGCGGCCGGCTTCCTTTGCGGTGCGCGCTTTTGCGATTTAATCGGGACGCGGAGCTTCTGCTCGGAAAAAACGAATACGGCGGCGCGTTTTTCGGGCGCGGCGGCGTCCTTTTTTCCGAGGAAGTGGCTTGCGCGGAGACGCTCTCAGAAAACCTCCGGGCGATTTCGGCTTTCGAAGCCCGGTCTGCGCTGCCCGTGTATACGCTGCTGGCCGGCAGCAAGCTGGATATTCTGACGGAGTATACGCCCCGCTTTTACGCCTCGGAGCGAGAAGAACTGGTGGAAATTTTCCGGCAGAGCAACTTGACAAAAGTGGATGTGTTTCCGGCGCTGCGCTATGCGGGGGGGATCGGCAAATATATTTATTATCGCGGGGACCGGCACCTGACCTCGCTCGGCGCATACTACTGCTATGCCGCTTTGGGAGTGCCGCTTGGCTATACGCCTTTTGGCGCGTCGGATTTCTCGATTTCGGTCGTCAGCAGTGCCTTTTCGGGGAGCGACGCGCGCCGCTTGCTGGTCGAGACAAAGGATACCATCGCGCTGTACCGCTATCGCGGGGACAGTGCGCTCTGTGTGAAAAATTTTGATACCGGCAGCACGCATCAAGGACTGTATTTTGAAGAAATGCTGTTTGGCGTCGACAAATATTCGGTATTCCTCGGCGGCAGCGCGGGCAGGCTGGAGATTACCGGCGGGGAAAGTCGCCCGCGGCTTTTGATCGTGCGGGACAGCTACGCGAGCGCGGTCGCGCCCTTTTTGGCACGGCACTTCGATCTGGATCTGGTCGATCTGCGTTATACGGATCTTTCTGTGCAGGCGCTGACCGAGGAAAACGAATATGCGGCGGTTTTATTTTTGTTTGGGATCGACACGCTGGCCGGGAGCGAGATTTTGTGCAAATTGGAAATGTGAAAGAGAGGGAAGTCGGATGGGAAATCTGGAAAAGCCGGTGTCGGTGTTGTCCGGCGTCGGCGTGCGTACGGCCGCGGCGTTTGAAAAGCTGTCGATCCGCACGCTCGGCGAGCTTTTGCGGCATTTCCCGACGCGCTATGAAAATCGAGGCGTGGTTACGGCGCTGGCGGATGGCGTGCCCGGGAAACCTCAGTCCTATATTTTGACTGTGGCTTCGCAGCCAAACCGCGCGCGCCTGCCCGGCGGGCGGACGATCGTTCGGTTCCGCGCGTTCGACTCGAGCGCTTCGGCCGAGATCGCTTATTTCAATCAGCCCTATGTCAAGGATAAATTTCAAGTCGGCGAGACCTATCGCTTTTACGGGAGCCTGTGTGCGCGCGCGGGCAGGTTCTCTCTCGCGTCTCCTACGGCGGAGCGGTATTTTGAAAACGTGCCGCTGCCTGAATTGTATCCGGTATACCGCCTTGCGGCGGGGCTGAACAAGCGGATCCTGCGCGATTGTGTGCGAAAAGCGCTGGAACTCTGCAAAAATGAGATTCCTGAGCCGCTGCCCGCCGAAATTCGCGCGTCGTATAATCTGGCTGCCGCGGTTTATGCAATGGAAAATATCCATATGCCGGAAAGCCTCGCCGCACTGGACCGCGCTGCGCGCCGGATTGCCTTTGACGAGCTTTTTGAGGCGGCGGTCGCGGCGCGGCTGCAGCGCGGCTCGCGGCTGCGCGCGCATGCGCTCCGGATGCGCGATGCGGATCCTTCGCCCTTTTATGCAGCGTTGCCGTTTGCGCCCACCGGTGCGCAGCGGCGCACAATTGCGGAAATTGCGGGGGATCTTTGTGCCGGTATGGGCGAAGACGCGCCGCGCATGTCGCGGATCGTGGTCGGCGATGTCGGAAGCGGAAAAACGGTTTGCGCGGCGGCCGCGCTCTTTTTTGCCGTGCGCAGCGGCGCGCAGGCGGCGATGCTTGCGCCGACTGAGATTCTTGCTGAACAGCATTATGCGACCTTGTCCATGCTGTTTGCGCCGTTTGGTTTTGTGTGCGGAAAGCTCACCGGCGGGATGACGGCCGCCGCAAAACGTCGCGTGAAAGAAGCGCTCGCGGACGGAACGATTCAGATCGTGGTAGGCACGCATGCGCTGCTTGAGGAAGACGTGCGTTTTTCACAGCTTGGCCTCGTGATCGCGGATGAGCAGCAGCGTTTCGGCGTGCGCCAGCGGGCGGCGCTGCTGGAACGCGCGCCCCGCGCGCACATGCTGGTCATGAGCGCGACGCCGATTCCGCGTACGCTTGCGCTGGTGCTGTACGGAGATCTGGATATTTCGCGTGTGGACGAGCTGCCGCCCGGACGAAAGCCGGTGGAGACCTTTTTGGTGGACGAGCGCTATCGCGCGCGTCTAAATGCGTTTATCGAAAAGCAGGTGGCGGACGGCGGGCAGGTATACGTCGTCTGTCCCGCCGTGGAGCAGCCGCAGGACGACGCTGAGGCCGGCGCGCAGATGGTCGGCGTGTTCGGGGGCGCTTTGCCGGAGGAGGCGCCGGTGCATTCCGCTGTGGAACATGCGAAGACGCTTGCCGCACGTTTTCCGCAGTATACGGTTGCCTGTATGCACGGACGGCTGCGCGCAGCCGAAAAGCAGGCGGTTATGACGCGCTTTGCCGCCGGAGAGATTCATATTTTGGTTTCGACTACGGTGATTGAGGTGGGCGTCGACGTTCCAAACGCGGCGCTGATGATAATCGAAAATGCGGAACGCTTCGGTTTGTCTCAAATTCATCAGCTCCGCGGCCGGGTCGGACGAGGAAAACGGAAGTCCTATTGTATCCTCGTATCCGATTCCAAGTCCGAGCGCGCAAGAGAGCGCCTGCGCTTTTTGTGCTCGAGCACCGACGGCTTTGCCATTGCCGAGCAGGATTTGAAAATGCGCGGGCCGGGCGATCTTCTCTGCGCGTCGGATGCGCGGCAGAGCGGAGAAGAAAAGCAGTTTCGCATGTCGGCGCTCTGCAACGACAGCCGGCTTTTTGAAGAGGCTTCCGAAGCCGCCAGTCGACTGCTGGCAGACAATCCGTCGCTCGCGGGCGAGGCGCTCGCGTCTTTGCGCGCGCGCGTTTCGTCCGTACTGGAAAGCGCTGGCAGCACGATTAACTGAAATGGGGAGCGGCCGTGCGCCGCAGCGTTGTAAGGTGTAAAAAAGCGGCGGAGCCGGATTTTTACGGATATTTATTTGATATTTGGTTCGCCGCTTTTGCGGCGGTTATGGAGGCGGAGTATGCAGAATCAACCGCTGGCGGACAGGCTTCGCCCTGAGACGCTGGATGAGATCGTCGGGCAGGCGCATCTGTTCGGCAAAAACGGCGTGATCCGCCGGATGACGGAGGGCGGCCGGATCACCAACATGATCTTTTTCGGGCCGCCCGGCACCGGCAAGACGACCGCTGCGCGCATTGTGGCAAAGCAGTCCGCAATGGATCTGCATCGGCTCAACGCGACGACCGCCTCGCTTTCGGACGTCCGGGACGTCATCGCACAGTCGAAAAACATGTTTGGCGCCGCGGGAACGCTTTTGTATTTGGATGAAATCCAGTATTTCAACCGCAAACAGCAGCAGTCGCTTTTGGAATATATTGAGGATGGGCGGATCACGCTGATCGCTTCCACGACCGACAATCCGTATTTCTGCGTGTACAGCGCGATCCTTTCCCGCTGCGCGGTGTTTGAATTCAAGCCGGTTGCGGCGGCCGACGTCCGCCGCGCGCTGCACCGCGGGCTTGCGCTTTTGAATCGGGAAACCGGCCGGGATATGCAGATTGACGATGCCGCGCTTGATTTTATCGCAGGGGCGGGCGGCGGAGATGTCCGCGCTTCACTCGGCGTGCTGGAAAACGTTTACTCGGTTGCAAAGGAACGAATCGGCGAGGCGGACGTCAAAAGCTTTATGCCCACTTTTACCGGCAATTTTGACCGCGTGGGCGATGTGCATTACAATTTGCTTTCCTGCCTGCAAAAGTCGATCCGGGGTTCAGACCCGGACGCCGCAGTCTTTTATCTTGCGCGGATTCTTGAGGGCGGCGATCTTTTGTCTGCCTGCCGGAGACTGCTGGTCATCGCCAGCGAGGATGTGGGTCAGGCTTATCCGCAGGCCGCGATTTTAGCCAAAGCCTGTACCGATGCGGCCAAGGAACTCGGACTGCCGGAGGGCGCAATTCCGCTTTCCAATCTGACGGTTTCGCTCGCAACTGCGCCGAAGTCGAACAGCGCGTACATGGCGTATGCGGCCGCGAAAAACGACTTTTTGTCGGGTCTTGGACAGGAGATTCCCGCGCATTTGGTTTCCCCGCTGTTCAAGGGCTACAAGTATCCGCACGATTATCCGAATCACTATGTCCCCCAGCAGTACCTGCCAAACGATCTCAAGGGCCGCCGCTATTATGAATACGGGGAGAACAAAGTCGAGCGCGCGGCGAAAGAATACTGGGAGAAGATCAAAGGACAAAACTGAAAGGCGCTGTGCGTTTTGCAGCGAAGGAGGCGTACTGTGGAGGCATATCGTATCGTGCGGCTGGATGAGACGAATCTGCGCAGCGTACCGGAGACGGCGCAGTCCTTTGACGTCATCGGACGTCTTGTCCCTGCTTATGACGGCGTAAAATGGACGTGGACGGAAGAGGTGTTTGCGCAGAAAACGAGCAAGGTTTATCCGGCCGAAGCTTTTGCGCCGTCGGAATACATAGAAAATCCCAAACGAGTCGCTTTCATGGCGATGCGGTGCGGGCAGTGCGCAGGCATTATCCGGGCGGACACACGGTGGAATGGCAACGTACAAATCGAGGATTTTGCGGTTGACCAAAATCACCGCCGGCGCGGCGTTGGCGGTATGCTGATGGACGCTCTGGTGCGGTGGGGCAGAAGCGGCGGTAAAAACGGCGTTTTTCTTGAAACGCAGGATAACAACCTCATCGCTTGCCGGTTTTATCTGCAATATGGATTTCAACTCAGGGGCGCGGACACCAAGGTTTATATGGGTTCGCCGTATGCCAAAGAAACCGCATTGTATTTTTATTTGGATTTTTCTGTGGACGGTTCGGGATGAAAGCGGCAAAACGTGCCTGGACGTTTCGAAGTTCGTTTATTTCGTTTATATTTATAAATATTATAAATATTTTTGATAGCTTTTTATACTGTACATGAAACGCCGCTTTATGCGAATACTAATTTTGCTTGCCGGATCTGCAAAAATCATGAACAAGAAACTTTTTTTCTGCGGTTTTGCCGTAGGACTTACGGTCTGCGTGATTTTGCTTTCTGTGTTTGCGTTTTGTTTCGGCGGCGTATTCTGGTTTTGAGGAAAACGATGAGAATTGATAAATTTCTGTCCGAATGCAGGGTCGCAACCCGGCGGGAGAGCGCCGCGGCCATTCGCCGCGGCGCCGTTTGGCTGGACGGCGAGGTCGTGCGCCGCGCAGACACTCCGGTGGATCCTGAACGCAGCCGGGTCGTCTTTTGCGGCGAACCGGTGCTGTATCGCCGGTTTACATACGTGCTTTTGAATAAGCCGGAGGGCGTGGTATGCGCCACTGAGGATGCAAGGGAGCGCATCGTGCTTGAGCTTTTGCCGCCCGAGGTGCGGAAATTCGATCTTTTTCCCTGCGGCCGGCTGGATAAATATACGCTCGGACTGGTTCTGCTGACCAACAACGGCCCGCTCGCCCACCGGCTGCTTTCGCCGAAACGGCATGTTGAAAAAGAGTATGCTTTTGTTTCGGCAAATCCGCTGACGCCGGAGGATCTCGAGGCGCTGCGCACGGGCGTAGACATCGGCGGATACCGGACAAAACCCTGTAAGGTTACGGTCACTGACGGCGTGACGGGGCGCATGATCCTTTCTGAGGGGAAATATCATCAGATCCGGCGGATGTTCGAGGCGCGCGGCAACCGGATTTTGTATCTGGAGCGCGTCCGTTTTGATGCCCTCACGCTCGACGGGCTTTCGCGCGGACAGTGGCGGTATCTGACCGAGGAAGAAATTCACGCGCTGGAAGCGCATTAAGTGAGCACTTCAAAATCTTTGATTTTGAAGTGGGAGGAGGCCGTACGCTCGCGCCTCGCGCCTTACAGGCACTCGCGGCCTTGTAAGGAGTAAAAAAGCCGGCGGAGCCGTCTTTTTTACAATATTTATTTAGATCTGCGATTTTGAAGCGGGAGAATTGGAGAATAAAAATGGACATTTTGGAGACGCTGTGTGAGGAACTGAACATCGAGCGGTGGCAGGCGGAGCGCGCGGCGGCGCTGCTCGACGAGGGGAATACCATTCCGTTTATCGCGCGCTACCGCAAGGAAGCGACCGGCAATCTTTCGGACGTTGCGCTGCGCGCGTTTGCCGAACGTTTGGAATATCTGCGCCGCTTTGAAGCGCGCCGGGAGGAGATTCGCGCGGCTATCGGCGCGCAGGACAAACTGACTGCCGAGGTGTGCCGTGCGCTGGACGCAGCGCGGACGCAGAGCGAACTGGAGGACGTATATCTGCCTTTTCGCCCAAAGCGAAAAACGCGCGCTTCGGCGGCCAGAGCGCGTGGGCTTGAGGATTTGGCGCTGATGATCTTTGCCTGCGAACCCTCGTATGATCCGCCGCTGGATGCGGCGGCCGCGCGGTTTGTCAGCGCAGAGCGGGAAGTGCCCGATGCGGAAAGCGCGATTGCGGGCGCGCTCGACATCATTGCCGAGGAAATCGCACAGAATGCAAAGTATCGCAAAGCGATCCGCGAGGGCAGCATGCGGCTTGGCGAGATCGTTTCCTGCGCGGCCGTTGAAGCGGAATCCGTGTACGCGCAGTATTATGATTACCGTGAGCCGATCGCGAAAATCCGGCCGCACCGGTATCTTGCGCTTTGCCGCGGCGAGCGCGAGGGAATTCTCAAAGTAGACGTATGTGTTCCCGAGGACAATGTATACGCTTATCTTGAGCGCGAACTGATCCCGCATCCGGAAAGCGCCGCCGCGCCCTATCTGCGCCGGACGATCCAGGATGCGTATAAGCGGCTGATTGCGCCCGCGATCGAGCGTGAGATTCGAAACAGCCTGTTTGATGAAGCGAGCGAGGGGGCAATCGGCGTGTTTTCTCAGAATCTTCGCGGACTTTTGATGCAGCCGCCCGTGCGCGGGCGGGTTGTGCTCGGATTTGATCCGGGCTACCGCACTGGCTGCAAGCTGGCGGTTGTGGATCCGACTGGGCGCGTGCTCGAGACCGCTGTGATTTATCCTACACAGCCGCACGAAAAGATTGCGCAGAGCCGAAAGACGCTGTCCGATCTGATACGCCGGCACCATGTGGATGTGATCGCCATCGGCAACGGAACCGCTTCGCGCGAGAGCGAGCAGTTTGTCGCCGATACGATCCGGACGCTTTCAAACGACGTCAAGTATGTGATCGTCAGCGAGGCGGGCGCGTCGGTCTATTCCGCGTCGCCGCTTGGCGCGGAGGAATTCCCGGATTTTGACGTGACCGAGCGCAGCGCGGTTTCGATCGCACGCCGCCTGATCGACCCCCTGGCCGAACTCGTTAAAATCGAGCCGCGCTCGATCGGCGTTGGGCAGTATCAGCACGATATGAAGCCGCAGCGGCTGGATGCAGCGCTCGGCGGCGTGGTGGAGGATTGTGTGAACAGCGTCGGTGTTGAACTGAATACCGCTTCGTGGCCGCTGCTTTCCTATGTCGCGGGCGTAGGCGCGGCCTGCGCAAAGAATATCGTGCGGTATCGAGAGGCGCACGGCGCGTTTGGCAGCCGCGAGGAATTAAAACAGGTTCCGCGGCTGAGCGATCGGGTGTTTGAACAGTGCGCAGGTTTTCTGCGCGTCAGCGGCGGACAGGAAATTCTCGACTGCACGGGCGTACACCCGGAGTCGTATGCCCCGGCGCGCCGTTTGCTTGAACTGTTTGGCTGTACGGAGGCGGATGTGCGGGCTGGGCGGTTGTCGGGTCTCTGCGCCCGGGTTTCGGCCAAAGGCGCGGAGGCGGTCGCCGAAAAGCTTGGCGTCGGAACGCCGACATTGCTCGATATTTGCAGTGAATTGGAAAAGCCCGGCCGGGACGTGCGGGACGCGCTGCCGCCGCCCACGCTCCGCGCGGACGTCCTACGTTTTGAGGATTTGCGTGTGGGGATGGAACTGACCGGCACCGTGCGCAATGTGGTGGATTTCGGCGCGTTTGTGGATATCGGCGTGCATCAGGATGGGCTTTTGCATATTTCCGAGATCGCAGACCGCTATATCCGTCATCCCAGCGAAGCGCTGGCCGTGGGCGATGTCGTGCATGTCTTTGTCCAGAGCGTAGATCCGCAGAAGCGCCGTATTGGCCTGAGCATGCGCAGGAAAAATCAGGTATAAAACTTGATATTTTAATAAATTAAAATAAATTCACGTAAAAAACACATGAATGCGTGTATAGGCAAAAAACGTATGTTCAATTTGCACAAAGACGTTTCTTAAAGTTTGGGAATTTCCCCTCTTTCTTTTTTTCGTCCGGCCTGTTATAATAAGTACATAAAATTTGCTTTTCACAGCAGGCAAAAATATTGGGAGGAAACTCGATGGCAAGCTTATCACTCAGGCACATTTATAAAAAATATCCCGGCGGCGTACTTGCGGTTTCTGATTTTAATTTGGAAATCAAAGATAAGGAGTTCCTGATTTTCGTCGGCCCTTCCGGCTGCGGAAAATCGACTACGCTCCGTATGATCGCCGGACTTGAGGAGATCACCGAGGGCGAACTCTTTATTGAGGACAGACTCGTCAACGACGTGGCGCCGAAGGACCGGGACATCGCGATGGTGTTCCAGAACTATGCATTGTATCCGCACATGACCGTGTTTGAAAACATGGCGTTCGGCTTGAAGCTTCGCAAGACGCCGAAAGAGGAAATCAAGCGCCGGGTGGAAGAGGCGGCTCGTATTTTGGATATCGCGCATCTGCTCGACAGAAAGCCGAAGGCCTTGTCCGGCGGTCAGAAACAGCGTGTGGCGCTCGGCCGCGCGATCGTCCGGCATCCGAAGGTGTTCCTGCTCGATGAGCCTTTGTCTAACCTTGACGCAAAGCTCCGCGCGCAGATGAGAACCGAGCTTACCAAGATTCATCAGAGAGTCGGCACTACGTTTATTTACGTCACGCACGACCAGGTTGAGGCTATGACGATGGCTTCCCGTATCGTCGTTATGAAAGACGGTCTGATCCAGCAGGTGGATACGCCGCAAAATCTCTATGATAATCCGTGCAACGTCTTTGTAGCGGGCTTTATCGGTACGCCGCAGATGAATTTTATCGACGGCACGCTGGAAAAGAAAGGCGAGGATGTTTTCCTTGTCTTCGGCGAGAACCGTATCAAGCTGCCGGCTGAAAAAGCTTCGAATCCCGCGCTTGCCGAGTATATCGGCAAGGAGGTCATTGCTGGGCTTCGTCCCGAGTGCGTGCACGACGAACCGATGTATCTTTCCAGCATGGCGGAGAGCGTCATCGAGACGTATGTGGACGTGACCGAGCTTATGGGCGCGGAAATTTATCTGTACCTTGCGACCGGCGAACAGAAGCTGATTGCGCGCGTCTCTTCGCGCAGTCAGGCCAGAGCCGGCGACACGATCAAGGTCGCGCTGGACGCTGCTAGAATTCATTTGTTTGATAAGGAGACCGAACGCGCGATTCTGCACTGATTCAGGCGGCTGAGGTCGGAATAGAATAAACATCTCGCGGGCAAGGCGAATATACGCCGCTGTATTGCCGTATTTGCACCGCGCGGGCGCTCTTTCGAGCGCAGATCGAGCGCTCGTGTGGTTTTTGCCAGGAATTTTCGCTTTTCGACAGATTCTATCAGCCACCCGTGCCGGGTGGCTGATCTATTTATCATAGCCGTATCTGCGCGGTTTCGTTGGATACGCATTTGGAGGCGGCGTGTTGGAAACAAAAAATGCGGTGCGCACCGCGTCTCAAATGATGCTGCTTTGGATGGCGTTTTATCTGTTTTCGGCGTTGTTTGCGCCTCGGTGGATTGATTTTTTCTCCATGGCAGGATGCATCTTTTCGCTCTGTGCGTTTGGCGGGCGGTACAGGCCGTACGGCGTGCGGAACTGCGGTTTGTCTCGCTATGGACGGCGTCAGTATGCGCTTTTTTTCTGCTTATTTGTCAGCGGCTGCGCGCTTTTGTCCTTTCTCGGCGCGCTTTTGGCGCGCTTGGCCGGTACTGCAGGCAGCGCCGCGCCGCCGGATGGAGAAAATTTTCTGTATGCTTTCGTTTTTTCCTGCGTGCTTCCTGCGCTGTTTGAGGAACTGCTCCTGCGCTGCGGCGTTCTCGGCGCGCTTTCCCCGCTTGGCGGCGCCGGCGTTTTTCTTTGCGGTTTGATGTTTGGTCTGATGCATCTGAGTCTTTCAAAGTTGCTGTATACGGTATTTGCCGGCATTTTGCTCAGCGCGCTGGTATTTTTAACCGAGTGCGTGTATATAGGGATGCTGTTTCATTTTTTAAATAATTTTTGCGCGCTGCTTTTATCTTATGTATATGGTTTTTCGGTTTCGTGCGTGTTTGCCGCGGCGTTTTTGGCTGTTTTTCTCGTTTGTCTGGGCGCGCTGCGCAGAGAACCGATCTTTCAGGATATGCGCGCGCTGCTTGCCGGACTCCCTGAGGAGCGGCTGGCTGCGTCTTTGCCGCCGGCTTTTTGGATATTTGTGTCGATCAGCGCCGCAGTGTCTTTTGCGGCTCTGTTTTTATGAGGAATTATATGGATTATTCTGAACAATATAAAATTGATGTGGATTTTATGCGCGAGGCTCTGCTTGAAGCGCAGGCGGCTTTGGATGAGGGCGAGGTGCCCGTCGGCGCGGTGATCGTTCATGACGGCGTGATTATTGCCCGCGCGCATAATACGCGCGAAAAAGAGAAGAGCGCGTTGCGCCACGCGGAGGCTACTGCGATTGAGCTTGCCGGCCATGCGCTCGGCGGATGGCGGCTGCCTGAATGCACAATGTATGTGACGCTGGAGCCCTGTCCGATGTGCGCGGGCGCAGCGGTGAACGCGCGCATGGCGCGCGTGGTGTACGGCGCGTTTGACCGGCGCGCCGGTGCGTTTGGCACGGTGCTGAACTTGAATGAGTTTCCCCTGAATCATAAGGTGCAGCTTGGGGGCGGCGTTTTAGAGGAAGAATGCGTGCAGCTTTTGCAGGAATTCTTTCGGACGAGGCGGGAGGAATAAACGGTGGACCGGGTGATTCTGCATTCCGATCTCAATGCATTTTACGCTTCGGTTGAGACGGTGCTGAATCCCTCGCTTGCCGGCGTGCCTATGGCGGTTTGCGGCGATCCGGATAAGCGGCACGGTATTATTCTGGCTAAAAATGAGCGGGCGAAGCGTTTTGGCGTCGTTACCGCGGAGACGATATGGAGCGCGCGGCAGAAGTGCCCCACGCTTGTGTTGGTGCGCCCGCACCGCGACCTGTATATGCGGTACAGCCGGGAGATCAACGCCATTTATGCGGAATATACCGATCTTGTAGAGCCGTTCGGTATCGATGAATCCTGGCTGGATGTGACCGGCTCAGGGCGGCTTTTCGGCAGCGGCGAGACGATTGCGGAATGTTTACGCCAGCGTATACGGCGCGAGACCGGGCTTACGGTATCGATCGGGGTTTCTTTTAATAAGACGATCGCAAAGCTCGGCAGCGATTTGAAAAAACCGGATGCCGTCAGCGTGATCGACCGCGCGCATTTTGAGGAGATGGTCTGGCCTTTGCCGGTGGAGGCGCTGCTTTACGTCGGCCGGAGCGCAAGACAGGCGCTTTTCGATATGCGCATCCGGACGATCGGCGACTTGGCGCGCACCAGCCCGGATTTTTTAAGCTATAAGCTGGGACGGCCGGGTCTTTTGCTCTGGGAACGCGCCAACGGCCGGGACGACGAGCCGGTGCGCAGTTATTATGAGAAGCGCGCCGTGAAAAGTGTAGGCAACGGCATCACGTTTTCCCGGGATCTGTACGGTATGGACGAACTGCTTGCCGGACTGGATGCGGTCTGCGACCTTGCCGCTGCCAGAATGCGGCAGAAAAAGGTCAAATGTACGACGGTGCAGCTTTCGATCAAGGATAAAAATTTTGTCGTTTCGCAGCGGCAGAAGCAGTTATGCGCGCCGACGCAGCTTGCGCGGCAGCTGCGCGAAGCGGCGGCCGGGATGCTCCGGGAAAATTTCAATCCTCGGATCGGCGTTCGTTCGATTACCGTGACCGGAACCGGGCTTTTGCCCGAAGATACCGCCGAACAAATCGGTTTTTTTCAAAATGAGCATGACGCGGAAAAAGACGGCCGGCGAGAACGCGCTATGGACGATATCCGAAAAAAATTCGGGCAGGATTCGATCAAAAGCGGCGGCGCGCTCGGCAGTGATTTTGGCATCGACGAGTAAGCGGCGGCTTTCGTTTTTCGGCTGCGGAGTAAAATTTGTGTCTGCGGGCAGAAATTTACTCCGCAAATTTCATAAAAGCACTTTCTTTTTGCCTTCAGATATTGTATAATCGTTGTATAATGACGTTTTTCGACCGGTATGTGGGGTAAAATAAGATGAGAAAGTACATAAAAACGATTGCCTGCGCGTCGCTTGCCTGTGCGCTGGCGTTTGGCGCTTTTTATATTTACGCCGATCAAGCGTATTCTTCTGCGGACGATCCCTTGATCTCTCTGAGTTATATCAACGAAGTGCTGCTTCCGCAGATCAAGGAACTGATTCTGCGGCATGAAAACGGGGAAGATATCGGCGACATCGTTGTCACGACCGAACCTGCTCAGACCGATCCGCCGGAGCAGACCGATCCGCTGCCGGTTTTTCCCGAAGGAACGGTCAGTACCGGCGCGCGCTTTGCGGTCGTACAGATGCAGGCTGGGCAGATTTTGTATGCCTCGGTCAACGCCTGTGAGGTGATCGTGCGTTCAGGCGCTTCTCATGTCGTGTCTCCGTTTACGGTCCGGTTTGAGGAGCAGGGGCTGTCAGACACGACCGACGGCCGCGAACTCTATAACGAAGAGGCGGTTCCGAACAACCATACCATTTTGATTCCGCGGGACGACGGCCGCGGCATCGTTGTCGGAGAAGGCGGCGCATGGCTCATGGTCCGCGGCGAGTACCGTATCGAAACGCCGGACGAAAACTCCGGCAAAGAACCGGAAAGTACGAACGAAACCGCTTTGTCTGATGATACGAGCGCGCCCAATGAAATGCCGGGCGACGGCGAGCCGACGGACGAATAAACAAAGCAAAACCGAGAAGGGAGGATGCCGTGATGAAAAGAAAACTCTGGATCAGAATCATCACCTGGGTGCTGGTCGTTTTAATGGTTGGCAGCTGCGCGTATGTTCTTTTAGCCAATCTGTTTGCGGCAAGCGCCGAGGAGAGCGAGCCGGATTACATCACTGTCGGACTTATGTACGGCAGTGATGTGACCGTCGGCTTCGAGACGGTCAGCACCGTTGGATTTGCCGTTCAGGAGACCATCACCGGTGCTGTGCGCTCCTTTCGTGAAATTTATACGATCGAAGTTCCCAAAATTTCAGTGGTGTGCGACGACAGTCTTTCAAAATCGGCGTACACCTATTCTATTTTAAGTGGAAACAAATCATGCGCCGTCGGCGGCTATCATCTGGAAGTGTATGAGGATTTTGATACGCTGGAGGATGCGCAGGAGATGCTGGACACCGTCCTTGAAAAGCTTGCGGACGAAGACAGCGATATGCAGCCTTTCCTTGCGTATATCGGCGGCGTGTATAAGGTGCGTATTGGCAATTTTGCCGCGCGCGCCGGCGTGGCCGAGCATGCGGCGACCATCCCAAATCTGAAAGAAGAGATCACGCTTGTGGCTGCGCTTCCGTCCGATACGGGCGTGTCGGTCGTGGATCCGGAAACGGATGAGATTCTCTTCGAATACGATTGCGGCGGCGATTCGAGCCTTGGTCTTACGGCTTTGCCGCGCAGAGGGGAAAAACAGTATTTGAAGACGCCTGCAAACCGGCTTTATGATGGCGTATTTGTATATTCGCGTTATAAAACGCAGGATACCGACGGCGTTCAGCTTGTCAATATGCTCGGCATGGAGGATTATATCGCCGGCGTCGTCCCTTATGAAATCAATCCAAACTGGGATTTTGAGGCGCTTCGCGCCTTTTCGGTCACGGTGCGGAGCTACACGGCGAAAAATAAGTACCGGCACTCGTCCTATGGATTCGATCTGTGCAATACGACGCATTGCCAGGTGTATCGCGGCATTACCAGCGCAAACGACAGCGTGTTCGACGCTGTGGAAAGCACCAAGGGACTTGTTTTGGCTGTGGATGGAAAGATCGCCGAGATTTATTACTCCTCTTCGACCGGGGGCTATACGGTCAGCGCCAAGGATACGTGGGGCGGCGACGGCTCGGAGTACCTGACTTCTGTCAAAACGCCGTGGGAAAAATATTCGGAATATAACAACGGGCTTTGGATCACGGAGGTGAGCGGCGAGGAACTGGCGGATTATCTGCGCGGCAAGGGATATGAAGAACTGACTGGCCGGCGAATCACGGATATCCGGATCGATTCGTTTTCAGGAGACAGTCCCTATGTGTATTCGATCACGTATACCGACTCGGATGGGAACGAATGCACCATCACACGGTGCGACAAAGTGCGCACCAGTATTTCAAAATACGTGAAAAGCGCAAATTTTGTGGTCGGGCAGGGGGCTGTAGAATACAGTTATGACGAAGTGCAGAGCATCCATATGGACAGTCCGTTCAGTTTTACCACCGGCACCTATTCTCCGCTTTCCGAAATGACGAACAAAGTGCTGCACGCGCTCGGCCTTTCGGAGATGGAGTCGAAACGGTTTTACGTGCAGAGCGCAGACGGGGTGAACCGGATTCGCTATGACGAGGCCTATGTGGCGACCGGCGCAAGCGAAGTGTATGCCAGTGTGGATGACGTTCCCGGCGTGATTCTTCGCCGCCGCACGGAGGTTGCCGTGGCTGAGGACAGCGAGAATTTTCTGTTCGTCGGAAAAGGCTGGGGGCACGGTGTCGGCATCAGCCAGTACGGCACGCTCGATTTGGCTGTGGCCGGCGCAACGGCCGAACAGATCCTTGCGCTCTATTTTCCAGAGACCGAGCTTTGCGACTACCTGTCGCTTCGCTGACGCGCGTATTATTTCTTTTATGGATGCATAACATGCCGGTTTTCGCAGAAAATAATTTTTGAGTGAGGAATTCTGCGGACAAAGACGACTAATGGGCAGAAAACCTTTGGAGGGTGAATATGAAAAAAATAGTTACATCGATACTTGTGCTTATGCTTTGCCTGTCGCTCTTTGCATGCGGCGGCAAAAACAAAGAAAACGGTTCGTCCGGGACGACGCCGGATTCTGCTCAGACGACGCCCGCGCCGGACAGCGCGGATTCGTCGGATACGCAGTCGACGGATGACAGCAATGCAGCCGGAAACGAGGAAATGACCGTGAATGAGGCGCTGTCGGGCGTGATCGACATGATTTATGAAAAGAGCCCGGTTGAATTTGCGATTTCTGAAAATATGCCGGTGGATCTGACCAATTCGGACAGTGTCAAGGCGTATACCGGTCTTGCGGATGGAAGCCGGCTGGACGGCGCGGTCTTTTCTGAGCCGATGATAATGTCGCAGGCGTATTCTCTTATCATGGTTCGCGTCAAAGACGACGCGGACGCGGAGGCTGTCAAAAAGGATATGATCGACGGAATTGATCCGAGAAAGTGGATCTGTGTGACTGCAGACGAAGTCAGGGCGATCAACAGCGGAAAAGTTGTTATGCTTATCATGGTGTCTTCGCAGCTTGAGGAGGGCAAGGCCGACGCGATCTGCGATGCGTTCGTAGAGATTTTCGGCAGCGAAAACTGTGGAGAGCGTCTTTCCAGAACGGTGCTTGACTGAACTGACAAATTCTGCAAAATCCCCGCAAATTTTTGCGGGGATTTTGATTACCGGAACTTTTGAGGTGTGATATGCTGTTTTCAAGCGTGCCTTTTTTGTTTTACTTTCTGCCCGCGGTTCTACTTTTGTATTTTGTGCTTCCGAAAACATTCCGGAACGCGGTGCTGCTTTGCGCAAGCTTGTTTTTCTATTATTGGGGCGAGCCGAAATACCTGGTTTTGATGGTTGCGTCGATCCTTGCCGGGTATGTGTTCGGCATTTTGATCGACCGGTGCAGGCATAAGCGGCTGATGCTGACGCTCGGCACGGCGCTCTGCCTTGTCGCGCTTCTGTATTTTAAATATGCGGATTTTTTTATCGGCAATCTGAACCGTTTGACCGGCGCATCCCTGCCGCTTTTAAAAATTGCGCTGCCGATCGGCATCAGTTTTTATACGTTCCAGATTTTGAGTTATCTTATCGACGTTTATCGGGGGGACGCGTCGGCGCAGTATAATCCCATAAAACTTGCGACCTATGTTGCGCTTTTTCCGCAGCTGATTGCAGGGCCCATCGTCCGGTATACAACGGTTGCGGCTGAACTGTCTCAGCGTAAAACCACGGTTCGGGATTTTTCGGAAGGGGCTTTTCGATTTATAATCGGACTTTCAAAAAAGGTATTGATCGCCAATACGTTGTTTGAACTTTGTGAAGTTTTCCGGGACTCGAGCGCGCCGAGCGTTTTGTTTTACTGGATGTATGCGGTTGCTTTCACACTTCAGATCTATTTTGATTTTTCGGGCTACAGCGATATGGCAATCGGCCTTGGCCGGATTTTTGGATTCCATTTCAATGAGAACTTTGAGTATCCCTATATATCGGCGAGCGTGACCGAATTTTGGCGCAGATGGCATATATCGCTCGGGCAGTGGTTCCGCGACTATGTGTATATCCCGCTTGGCGGCAACCGGCGCGGCCGCGCCCGTTGGTTTTTGAATATTTTGATCGTTTGGCTCCTGACTGGATTTTGGCACGGCGCAGATTGGAATTTTGTCATTTGGGGACTCTATTTTGCCGTATGGCTGGTTTTGGAAAAGCTGGTTTTACTTCGTCTGTATGAAAAGCTTCCGCGCTTTGTTTGCCGCGTATTCGTATTGTTTTTGGTCGTGGTCAGCTTTGTCATTTTCAATGCGGACGGCATGACCGGCGCATGCGGTGATCTTTCCGGAATGTTTGGGATGAAAGGGCTGCCGCTCTGGACGCCGGAAACGCTGTATTATCTTCGCAGCTTCGCCGTGGTGTTTGCGCTAGCCGTCCTCGGTGCGACGCCGCTGGTCAAAAAATGCGCGCACCGGCTTTACGGCGGGGGCGCCGCTTCCGGCGTGCTGCGCGCCGCTTGCGCGCTTGTGCTCTTGGTTTTTGTCAGCGCATATCTCGTGGATGGATCATTCAATCCGTTTCTGTATTTTCGGTTTTAGGAGGCAGACATGAAAGCAAAATTGAATGATATATTGATGGCGGCCGTATTTGTCGTTTTTCTGTTTGGCTTTTTAATGGCCGCGCTGCTCACCCCGGATCAGTCGTTCAGCGAATATGAGCGCCGCCGACTGGCCGAATTCCCGAACCCAAGCTGGAAAAGCGTGCAAAGTACCGTCTGGATGGATAATTTTGAGACGTATACGCTTGACCAGTTCCCGTTTCGCCAGACGTTTCGCGGCGCGAAATCCATACTTGAATTTTATGGATTTGCCAAGCTTGACATGGAGGGGCTGTATATTCGAAACGGATATTTGTCCAAACAGGAATATCCGCTGAGTGAGCGTCAGGTGACGTCGGCCGCCGGGAAACTTTCGGGCATTCACGCGGCGCTGTTTCCAAATAACCGAGTTTACTATTCGGTGATTCCGGACAAAAACTATTTTCTTGCGGACGAAGCCAAAAAGATAGATTATGACCGGCTGATGGAACTTTTTTCTTCGGGCATGAGCGGAACCTATATCGATATTTTCGATACGCTGACCATCGAAGATTATTATAAGACCGATACGCATTTCAGACAGGAAAACCTTGTGGATACGGCCGACCGTATACTTCGCGGCATGGATGCGGATTACGTTTTGCCGGACTATGAGCGGGAACTTTTGACCGACTCTTTTTGCGGCGTATATGTCGGACAGTTTGCACTGAAAAGCGGCGGTGAACCGCTTTATGTGCTGCACAGTCCGGATATCGACGGCGCCAAAGCGGAAAATTATGAAACTGGCGCGTCGGGCGGCGTTTATACGCTGGATGCGCTTGAAACCTATGATCCATACGGTGTGTACCTGTACGGTTCGGCGGCGCTTGTGACTGTCACAAATCCAAATCAGTCAAATGGACGCGAGTTGATTTTGTTCCGCGACTCTTTTGGCAGCAGCATCGCGCCTCTGCTGCTGTGCGGTTATGAAAAGATCACGCTTGTGGATGTCCGGTATGTTACGCCCTCGTTTTTGCCGCAGATTCTGGAATATGATGATACGGCCGACGTTTTGTTCCTGTACAGTACGCTTCTTTTGAATAGCTCGTCGACGCTCCGCGGGATGTAAACGAGGAAAAACGGCCGCCTCGATCAAGAACGCACGAAACGTCCCGCCGCGCGGCGGGACGTTTCGTGCAAAGCTGCCGTTATTTCGTGATTTCTTTGAGCGCCGCCGCGATGCAGAGAAGACCGAGGAACGCCGCGCCGCAAAGCGCCGCTTTTTCCGTGCGGTCGCGCGTCTGCATGCGTTTGGCCAGCGCTTTATAGCGTTTGCGAAGATCCGGCAGCGGCTGCGTATGCGCGTCCATCATATGTGCGGCTGCCACCTCGCGGTCATATTCCCTGTAATAGGCGGCGCAGGCAGCGCAGCCGCCGATGTGTTCTTTCACTTCGCGCATGGTGACGGGGCTTGCCAGCCCGTCCTTATAAAGCGATACGAGATCTCTTGCTACTTCACAGTTCAAGCCCATTTCTTATCCCCTCTCCAAGCATTTTTTTTGCTCTAAAATAAATCACTTTCGCCGAGTTTTCACTGATGCGGAGTACCTTTGCAAGCTGTGCGAACGGCAGTTCCGCATAAATGCGGAGGATCAGCACGTCCCGGTATTTTTCGGGCAGCCGGGCCACCATATGGCGCACGGCCCGCGCGTCGCACTGCCGTATATAAGCGGTCTCCGGCCCCTCTCCTTTCGGTGCGAACATCGTTTCGGCGAGGCTGTCAAGCTCCACCGTTCCGGGGCTTTTTTTGGCTTTTCGCAGATATTTTCCAAAAATATGCTTGGCAATAGAAATCAGCCAGGTAGACATTTCGCAGTCGCCCTTAAAACGATGAATAGAGATATAGGCCTCAAGAAAAGTTTCCTGCGTCAGTTCTTCGGCCGTGTGGTGATCCCGGCACAGTCTGTACAAAAAGGAGAATACCTGGTTAAAATATTTGTTATACAGCGTTTCAAACTCGGCGGAGGCCTGTTCATCCACGGTATCACCTCCGTTTGTTGGATCGGGCGGAAAAATCTACCCTTTGGATTTTATTATACAGCTTTTGAAAAACAAATCAATATTTTTTTGTAACTTATTTGAAATTACGGGTACTAACTTTTATAAAGCGGTCAAAAATATTACGCAGGAGGCTCGGGGTATGAGCTTTACGATATTGGGCACGGGGATGTATGTGCCGCAGCGGGTGGTCACAAACGACGATCTCGCACTGCTGGTCGATACGAACGACGAGTGGATCCGCAAGCGCGTCGGCATTGCGCGCCGGCATATTTCAACCGGCGAGACTGCCTCCGATATGGGCTGCGCCGCCGCGAAACGCGCGCTGGACAACGCCGGCGTGCATCCGGAGGAATTGGATCTGATTCTGGCGGCGACGGTCAGCGGCGAATACGTGTCGCCTTCGGTTTCCTGCATGGTTCAGCGCGGACTTGGCGTTCACTGTCCCGCCTACGATATCAATGCGGCCTGTCCCGCATTTATTTTTCTGCTGGAGACGGCCGCCGGTTTTTTTGCGCGTAAAAAAGTGAAGAAAGTTCTGGTTGTCGGCGCGGAGCGGCTCAGCGGCATTGTAGACTGGACCGATCGGAGCACCTGCGTGATTTTCGGCGACGGCGCGGGCGCCGCCGTGCTGGGAGAGGGAGACGGGTATCTCGATTCCATTCTTACGGTCAGCGGAGGGGACGACGTGATTAAGATCCCGCATTATGAAGGGGATTCTCCGTTTTATCAGAAGCGGGGAGAGCGGCCATATATTCATATGGAGGGGCAGGAGACTTTCAAATTTGCGGTCAATGCGATCTGCGCCGATGTGCGCCGCCTGCTTCACAAGCATAATCTTAAAGCCAAAGATATCGCTTATATTGTGCCGCATCAGGCGAATATGCGCATTATAGATTTTGCCGCGCGTAAACTGGAAGTTCCGCTTGAAAAATTCAAAGTGGATATTGGCGAATACGGCAATACGTCGAGCGCCAGCATCCCGATCGCGCTGGACGAACTCAACCGCTCGGGCGCGCTGCACCGGGGAGACCGGTTGATTCTCACCGGTTTTGGCGGCGGACTTGCCAGTGCGTCCTGTTTGATCCAGTGGTGATTTCATCGCTTTCGGCCCAGGGGTTGTGCCCTGCATATTTGTAAATAACGGGGCATAGCCCCTTATTGAAATAAATTTTTCTTTTTAAGGAGACTCAAAAAATGGTATTTGAGAAGATTGTTGAAATGCTTGTGGAGAAACTGGACTGTGACGCGTCCGAGATCAAACCCGAGACAAAGTTTTCGGATCTTGGCATCGATTCGCTGGATGTGGCGGAACTGGTCATGGATGTGGAGGAGACATTTGAGATCGAGATGCAGATGGATCCTTCGTTGTCCACGGTCGGCGCGCTGGTCGCCAAGATCGAAGAACTGAAGGGCTAAGCGAATGATCCGTTCTCCGATTTGCGAGATGCTGCATATCGAGCATCCGATATTTCAGGGCGGCATGGCGTGGATTGCAGACGGGCGTCTGGCCGCCGCCGTGTCTGAGGCGGGCGGCCTCGGCATTATCTCGGCGATGAACGCGGGCGCTCCGCATCTGCGCGAACAGATTGCGATCGCTAGGTCTCTGACCGATAAGCCTTTCGGTGTGAACATCATGCTGATGAGTCCGGCTGCCGACGAGGTGGCCGAAGTTGTGATCGACGAGGGCGTCCGCGTGGTCACGACTGGCGCGGGTATGCCGGGCAAATACATGGCCGCGTGGAAAGCGGCGAACATTGCGGTGATTCCCGTCGTCGCTTCGGTCGCTATGGCGAAAATGGCGGAAAAGACCGGCGCCGACGCGGTGATCGCGGAGGGGCAGGAATCCGGCGGACATATTGGCGAACTGACCACGATGGCGCTCGTGCCGCAGGTGGCGGACGCGGTGAAAATCCCGGTGCTTGCGGCAGGCGGCATCGCAGACGGGCGCGGCATGGCCGCTGCGCTTGCGCTCGGCGCCTGCGGCGTGCAGATGGGCACGCGCTTCCTCGTCGCCAAAGAATGCGGCGTACATCCGGTTTATAAAGATATGGTGCTTTCGGCGAGTGATGTTTCTACGGTTACGACTGGGCGGCGATTCGGCGGCAATACCTGCCGGTGCATCAAAAATGCGTTCAGCCGCAATTTTTTGAAGCTTGAATATGCGCCCGAGGCGACCGCTGAGAGCATTGCCGATCTCGGCGTGGGCGCGCTTCGCCGCGCGGCGGTGGAGGGTGACAAGACAGGCGGCTGCTTCCTTGCGGGACAGATTTCGGGTATGCTCAAAGCTGAGCAGCCCGCGGCCGACATTATAAACGAGGTGATATCCGGCTGCGAGGCGATCCTTTCGGGAGGTGCAAAATGGGTAAAATAGCGTTTGTTTTCTCCGGTCAGGGCGCGCAGCATCCGGGGATGGGACGCGGTTTTTATGACAACTGCGTGTCCGTACGCCGACTGTTTGACCAAGCCGAGCGCTTTCGGCCGGGGACGCTGGAGATGATGTTTGCGGGCGATGAGACCGAACTCCGGCGCACGGAAAATACGCAGCCCTGCCTGTATCTTGCCGACCTCGGCGCGGCGATTGCTATGAAAGAGGCGGGCGTTTTGCCTGCGGCCGCCGCGGGGTTTTCGCTGGGAGAAATTCCCGCGCTCGCGTTTGCGGGAGCGTATTCTTATATGGACGGCTTTTCTATGGCCGTCTGCCGCGGCGCGTTTATGGGAAAAGCCGCGGCGGCGGTTTCGGCCTCGATGGCGGCGATTGTGAAGCTGCCGTATGAAACGGTGGAAGAACTCTGTACGCATTACCGGCAGGTGTACCCTGTCAACTATAACGGCGGCGGGCAGCTGGTCGTTTCGGGGGCGTCGGCAGAGCTTGAGCCGTTTTGCCGCGAGGTCAAGGCGGCCGGCGGCCGCGCGATTCCGCTTGCGGTCGGCGGCGGTTTTCATTCGCCGTTTATGGACGAGGCGGCAAAGTCGTTTGGCGAGGCGCTCGGTGCGTATACCCTTGCAAAGCCCGCGCTTTTGACTTATGCTAATTATACCGGCGCGCCGTACACGGACGAGGTTCGCGCGTTGCTGGAGAAGCAGATCAATCATCCCGTGCGCTGGGAGACGATTATCCGCGCCATGCTGGCGGACGGATTTGACACCTTTGTAGAGACCGGCGTAGGTGAGACGCTGAAAAAGCTGATTGCAAAAATTTCGCCGGAGAGTAAGTGCTTTGCGGTCAACAGCCCCGAAACGCTCGTGGCCGCGTGTGAGGAGATCCGACATGCTTAAAGGAAAAGTTGCCGTCGTGACCGGCGGCTCTCAGGGAATCGGAAAGGCAATTTGTCTCGAGTTTGCAAAAAACGGCGCGGATATTGCCATTTTGTATGTGGGCGCGCCTGAGCGCGCGGACGAAACCGTAAAGGAGATCGGCGCGCTCGGCGTGCGCGCGGCGGCGTATGTGTGCAACGTGGCCGTCGAGGCGGAAGTTGCCGCTACGTTTAAGGCGGTGCTCGCTGATTTCGGTACGGTGGATATTTTGGTCAACAACGCGGGCATCAACCGCGATAAGCTGATGCTGATGATGAAAGAAGCCGACTATGACGACGTACTCGGCGTCAATCTGAAAGGTGCTTTTCTGGCTACCAAGCAGGTTTATTCGATCATGATGAAGAAACGCTGCGGCAAAATCATCAATATGAGTTCGGTCGCCGGCGTGATGGGCAACGCAGGGCAGACGAATTATTCGGCCTCGAAAGCCGGACTAATCGGCCTTACCAAGTCTGTGGCAAAGGAGCTTGCGCCGCGCGGTGTCTGCTGCAATGCGATCGCGCCCGGTTTCGTCGCGACCGATATGACCGCCGCTTTCCAGGGTGACGAGCAGGTTTTGGCGTCTATTCCCATGCGGCGCTTTGCAAAACCGGAGGAAATTGCGAAGCTTGCGCTGTTTTTGGCGTCGCCCGCTTCGGATTATATTACCGGCGAGGTTATCCGCATCGACGGCGGCCTTGCCATGTAGGAGGAACCATGAACAGAGTTGTCGTAACCGGTCTCGGCGCACTTACGCCGATCGGAAACAGCGTTGCCGAATTCTGGGATGGGCTTGTTGCGGGCAAATGCGGGATTGATTTTATCACGCGTTTCGATACGGCGGATTTCCGCTGCAAGCTTGCCGCTGAAGTTAAAAATTTTGATCCGCTGCTTCGTATAGATAAGCCGACCGTCCGCAAAACCGATTTGTATACGCAGTACGCGCTGTATGCGGCCGCTGAAGCAATGGAAGACAGCGCCCTTGAGGGAAAGGTCGCACCGGAGGATTTCGGCGTGTATTTCGGTTCGGGTGTGGGCGGCATCAATACGCTTTGCGCCGAGCAGGACCTTATTCGGGAGGCGGGGCCGAAAAAGGTCAGCCCCCAGTTCATCCCGAAAATGATAATCAATATTGCGGCGGGACAGATTGCGATCCGCTACGGCGCGCACGGGAATGCGATGTGCGTCTCTACGGCCTGCGCGACCGGCACTTCGGCTGTCGGTGAGGCGTACCGCGCCATCCGGCACGGGTACGCAAAAGCGATTCTTTGCGGTGGCGCGGAAGCGACGGTCAATCCGGTCGCCATTGCTGGTTTTATCAATTGTATGGCGCTGACTCAGTCCGACGATCCAAACGCTGCGTCACTGCCGTTTGACCGCCGGCGCGGTGGGTTTGTGCTTGGAGAGGGCGCAGCCGCCCTGATCCTCGAAGATTATGCGCATGCAGTTGCGCGCGGCGCGAAAATTTATGCGGAGGTCTGCGGATACGGCGCGACCTGCGACGCACACCATATCACGGCGCCTGATCCCGGCGCAGTTTACTCGGCAAAGGCGATCCGGGACGCGGTGGGCGAAGTGTCCGCGGCGCCCGAAAACATCTATATCAACGCGCACGGCACCGGCACGGCGCTGAACGATACGATTGAAACGACGGCGATCAAATCCGTATTCGGCGAGGACGCCAAAAAACTGCACATCAGTTCGACCAAGTCCATGACCGGGCATTTGCTCGGCGCGGCGGGCGCGGCGGAGGCGGTAGCCGCTGTTCTTGCGCTGAAAAACGGCATTGTACCGCCGACGATCCATTTGGATGAGCCGGACGAAACCTGCGACTTGAATTATACGTCGAATCAGGCGGTGCGCGCCGAGCTTACGCTTGCGCTTTCCGATTCGCTCGGGTTTGGCGGGCATAACGCCTGCATCGCTTTTCGAAAAATCTGAGAGGAACCTATGAATAAAGAAGAAATCATGCAGATTCTGCCGCACCGGAATTCTATGCTGCTGATCGACGAGGCCGAGGTCGTCGGCGGCGAGGCACATGGCAAAAAATATATTACCGGCAGTGAATTCTTTTTGGACGGGCATTTTCCCGGAAACCCGGTTGTACCCGGCGTAATCCTGTGCGAAATCCTGGCGCAGTCGGCCTGTGTGCTTTTGGTGGACGCCGCGCGCGGAAAAAAAGTACAGACGCTGTATACCGGCCTTGACAAGGTGCGCTTTAAAAGTCCGGTGCGGCCGGGCGATACATTTGAGACGGTCTGCCGCATTACCAAAAATAAGGGTGTATTTTATTTTGCCAGCGGCGAAGGGTATGTTTGCGGCAAAAAATGCCTGAGCGCGGAGTTTTCTTTTGCCGTAATTCCTGAAAATGAGGAATGAGCCATGTTTGATTTTCTGAAG
Organism: uncultured Eubacteriales bacterium; assembly: GCA_958352145.1. Lineage (GTDB taxonomy): Bacteria > Bacillota > Clostridia > Oscillospirales > CAG-272 > UMGS902. The sequence continues at coordinate 20,616 of CATWNM010000006.1, read as the reverse complement.
AAAAAGAATAATTTAAAACCGGTTTTGAAGGGCACCGCCGATAAAACCGAGACCTGCTCGGGCTGTAAGGCGGAGTTTTCGAGGAAGGCGTTGATTGAGAATTTCTGTATTTGTCCCGCCTGCGGCAAATACATTCGCATTCCGCCCCGCACACGCGTTGCTTATCTTGCGGATAAAAACAGTTTTCGCGAACTTTTTGCCGGCGTGACCAGCCGGGATTTTCTGGAATTTCCCGGCTATGCGGAAAAACTGGAAAAAGCGAGAGCGCAGACCGGCGAGCGGGAGGCGGTTCTTTGCGGAACCATGCGGGTCGAGGATACCGAGTGCGCGGTATTTGTGATGGATCCGCGCTTCATCATGGCCAGCATGGGCAGCGCAGTCGGTGAAAAGATTACCCGTCTGTTTGAATACGCTTTAAAAAATTCCATGCCGGTGGTTGGCTTTACTGCTTCCGGCGGCGCGCGGATGCAGGAGGGAATCGTTTCTCTGATGCAGATGGCGAAAGTTTCAGGCGCCGTGAAAAATCATGCGGCCGCGGGGAATTTGTATATCGCTGTGCTGACCGATCCGACGACCGGCGGCGTGACGGCTTCGTTTGCCATGCAGGGCGATATTATTTTGGCCGAACCGGGCGCGCTGATTGGCTTTGCCGGACGGCGTGTCGTCGAGCAGACGACGAAGTCTGCGCTGCCTGGCAACTTTCAAAGCGCGGAATTTTTGCTGGAACATGGATTTGTGGACAATATCATTCCCCGGGAGAATTTGCGCGCGACGCTTGCCACGCTGCTCAAAATACACAGTGCGAAAGGGGTAAACGCCAGATGACGCCGTATGAAAGACTGAAAGCCGCAAGGCAGAACGGCCGTCCGACCGGAGCCGATTACGTCGGCGGGCTGTTTACCGGGCGCGTGGATCTTTGCGGAGACCGCCGCTATGGAGAGGACAGCGCGATTCTTGGCGGTGTCGGGTATCTCGGCAATATGCCGGTTACGTATATCGCCATCGACAAGGGCGGCGACCTCGCGTCCAGGATGCACAACAATTTCGGCTCTCCGAAGCCTGAGGGCTACCGCAAGGCGCTGCGTTTGATGCGGCAGGCGGAGAAGTTTAACCGTCCGGTCGTTTGCTTTGTGGACACGCAGGGCGCGTTTTGCGGCGCTGAGGGCGAAGAACGCGGACAGGGACAGGCGATCGCTGAAAATATCATGGAAATGATGGGTCTGCGCACACCGGTCGTTACGGTGGTCGTCGGCGAAGGCGGCAGCGGCGGTGCGCTTGCGCTTGCAGCGTCCGACCGGGTTTATATGCTTGAAAACGCGGTGTATTCGGTTATTTCGCCCGAGGGGTGCGCGAGTATACTTTGGAAAGACGCCGCGCGCGCTGCGGATGCGGCCGAATGCCTGCATATCACTGCGGAGGATATGGTGCGTTTCGGCGTGGCGGAGGAAATTATTCCGGAAAATTTTGAAGACTTTCCCGCAATGTGCGAGATGATGAAAAAGACGCTTTTAAGCGAACTGAAAGTCCTCGGTCGGCTCTCCCGAAATAGGATGCTGGCGGCGCGGTACGATCGCTTTCGGAAAATCGGTATTTACGACGAGCTTTGATGGGTTTGAATTAAAAAGGGCGGGGATTTTCATCCTCGCCCTGAGCTTGTCAAAAAAACTTTGTTTTTTCTGTTAAAAGGCTGGTTTGCTTGCGCCGCGCGCCGCAGGAGCGGCACTTGCCAAGCCATAAGGTGTATAAAGGGCATACAGACTTCCCTTCTATTTTTGTTATATTTTAACGATATATATTGATTTTTTCAAAAATATATGTTATAATTTAAATACAAGATTGATCGGGAGCGGATGTTCCTTTTCGCCTTTTTTCTTTTCATTTTATTGTTTTCAAATGTAAAATGAGTATATGATTTTGCCAATCATGGCGTGTCGGTTGGCGGGCAGACGCCGGTGTATATTACCGATTCGGAAATGCAGCAGTCTGTGAAAGAATGTTATTTCAATTTTGGGGCGCAGGCGCAGGTTGCTCCGCAGACTGTTTTGAGCCAGGTACCCGTTTATTTCCAGAAAGGCAATTGCATCGTGTGTGCGGTGAGCCGTTTGCTTTTGTACTGGAATAATAATGGTTTTCCGGACTTATGCCTGCCGTCAATACTCAGGCTAAGTTTGAAGTGCTTATGAGTGCCGTAGACAAATATTTCCCTAAATATGCGAATAGTAACATCCCGCCGGCGATGGCTCAATATGCGTCTGATCGCTCCACGCCGCTGATTGATGGCAATGTATTTTATGTTTTCAGCACCAATGACTGGCCGCCGGCATATGATAAGATCAAAGATGAAATTGCCGCCGGGCGGACGCTGCTTCTCGGTTTTGCTCCGGCAAAAACCGGAAGTTACGATAAGATAGAAGACCATATGATGCTTTGCGTCGGCGCGGTATCAACCAATGCGGAACTGAATTATGTAAAGGTTGTCGACGGGCAGTCCTCTTCTATTGTGATGAAATGCTGGAATGCAGATATCAATGACTTTATCTGCAAAGTTACGGTGGCGCAGAAGACGATACTGCCCTGAGATAAAATTCCATTTATTCTGGGAGGGTGTACATGAAGCTTGTGAAATTTTTGTGTTTGTTTTGCTGCTGCATGCTGCTGTTTGCGGGGTGCGCGGGACGTTCTGAAAAGATCGAGAAAGAGGAAGAGCAGGTTTCAACAGGTTATCCGACAGGAACGATGCAGAGGCAGTATCTTTTTGTAGACAGCCGGCTCTATTTGTTTGACGACAACAGGGACGGAATTTGGAATGAACTCCCGGAGGGATTTACTTTTTACGGCGAAATCGTCAAAGAGGATATTTATGATTTCCCGGATGAAGATCTGGAATCCTCGCGAATTGAGCTTGGCTCTAAAGTTTATGTAAGCGAGAGTGATAAGGACAGAGTGTTTGTCCAGAGCAGTTCAGGTGGCGCATACAGGCAGCATCTGCTGAGCGAGGGCATATCTCCGTAAAAAATAAAGCGGTCTGGATTTTTCCAGACCGCTTTTCGCGCGATACGTCAGCTTTATCAGATTTTAAAGTGCACGGGCAGTCCGGCTTCCCGGCGGTAGCGGATCTCTCCTTCGATCAGCGGGCGCAGGTAATCTAGACATTTGTCGGTCACATTGTTTCCGGAGGGCGTAATATATTCATCCGGCACGCGCCGCACCCGATTTGCCACCTCGCGGACGTCTACGCTGTCGATGGTGATTTTGTAACCGGTTTTGCTCCGGATAAAATTCATCATGTGCCCAGTGACGCCGCGCAGCGCAAATTCAACTGCGCGCCGTCCGATCTGCACCGATTCGCGTATATCCGTTCGGGAGGCGATATGCGAGGCGCATCGCTGCGAGGTGTTGAATTCAACCGCGCGCGTTTTGCAGCCGATTTCCTCACGCAGCGCAATGGCAAGGCACGTGCCGGTGCCGGAAAGCTGCGTGTGTCCGAACGCGTCGGATTTGCGTCCGGGCAGACTTTCACATACATAAGCGCCGCTTGCAAATTTGACGCCCTCGGATACGGCGATGACCACGTTGGGATGCGCTTTGAGCGCCGTGCGCACGTCTGAAAAAAAGCTGTCCATATCAAATTCTCGCTCGGGCAAATAAATGTAGTCCGGGCAGCATCCGCCCGACAATCGGGGTAGCGCGGCCGCGGCGGTCAGCCATCCGGCATCTCGGCCCATGATCTCGGTGATGGTAACGGCTTTTGTCGTATAGACCGCACAGTCGCAGAGAATTTCCTTGACGGAAGTGGCTATGTATTTGGCTGCCGAACCAAAACCGGGACTGTGATCCGTTTCGCACAAATCGTTGTCGATGGTTTTGGGGATGCCGAGAATCCGCATTTCATAGCCGGCGCTTTCCATGTACTGGGAAAGCTTCAATACGGTGTCCATCGAGTCATTCCCGCCGATGTAGAAGAAAAAACGAATGTCGTATTTCTTGAAAATTTCCAGAATGTACTCGAAAGGGAGCGGGTTTTCAAGGGGATCCGGAAGCCTTTTCCGGCAAGAGCCAAGCGCTGCCGCAGGCGTGGTTTCGAGATCTGTAAAACGCTGCTCGCCGTTGAAAATTTTACCCAGATCGACTAGCCGTTCCTCGCAAAGCCCCTCGATGCCGTTGCGCATACCGTAGATTTTGCCGATCGATCCTTTTTCAGCGGCGGCAAGCGCGCCGCGAATTACGCCGGACAGCGTGGCGTTGATGGCGGCAGTCGGCCCCCCCGACTGCCCCACCACGGCGTTGCCGTAGAGTTTCTCCATTATGAAATCTCCATTCTATTTTATTAACAGGAACAGTATACCATATTTGTTTTTTTCAGTCAATCCGCTTACGGAAAAGCGCAGTTTTTTTTTCAGTCATAGAGTGGTCAAAAAGATAAAACCGCGTAAGGCTATTCTTGACTGCGGCGCTCGCTTGTGTTAAAGTATGTATGAGAAAATAGTATATTTTTAAAGCTCGCAGAAGTGCAGTGTACTTTAAGAAAATGAAAGAGCAGGTTAATATTCGATGGCAACTGGGCAGTATGAAAAAATCAATGTTCGCGGCGTGGATTTTTTGAACGTTACATTGGACGAGGCTGCCGCGCTGGGCCGCGGAATGCTTTCGGGCGACCGTTTGTACGCCGTTTTTACGCCGAACGCAGAGATCGTGCAGATGTGCGTGGAGCAGCCGTCGTATTACGCATTATATAACAGCGCCGACATGGTTTTGCCGGACGGCGCCGGCGTGGTCAAAGCCGCAAAAATTCTCGGCACGCCGCTGAAAGGCAAAGCGGCCGGGGTGGAACTGGGCGAGAAAATGCTGGAATACTGCGCACAGAGCGGGGATGGGGTATTTTTTCTCGGCGCAAAGCCAGGGGTGGCGGAAGAGGCAGCGCGCCGGATGACCGGGAAATATCCGGGACTGTGCGTTTGCGGTACAAACGACGGGTATTTTCAGAAGTCGGGCGCAGAAAATGACGCGGTTGTGGAAAAAATCAATCGCAGCGGCGCAAAATTGCTTTTCGTATGCCTCGGCGTTCCCGTGCAGGAGGAATGGATTCGCGACAACCGGGCGCGTCTGGAAACGGTTCGGATGTGCATGGCGCTGGGCGGAAGTCTGGATGTCTATGCGGGCGCAGTGAAACGGGCGCCAAAAATTTTTATCCGGCTGTCGCTCGAATGGCTGTATCGGCTTTTGAAGGAACCGCGTCGGCTTGGGCGCATGATGAAGCTGCCGAAGTTTATTTTGGGTACCTACCGGGAGAAGCGGCACACCGGCCGAGCCTAGCATCCGTAAAGCCGACAATTTGTATAAAAATAACGGGGTTTTAGGTGCTGCCCGGAAGGCTTTTCACAAAATTGATAAATTTTCATCAAGTCACTTGTATAATTTCAAATTTGTGGTAAAATAAAATGCGGGTAGTAAGCTATTTTTATCCCGAATGTATGCGAGACAAAAATTTATTTATATTTTGGAGGACTTTGAAATGGCAGTTAGAGTTGCTATCAACGGCTTTGGACGCATTGGACGCCTTGCGTTCAGACAAATGTTCGGCGCAGAGGGCTACGAGATCGTTGCGATCAACGATTTGACCAGCCCGAAGATGCTTGCGCATCTTTTGAAGTATGATACCGCGCAGGGCAGTTATGTTGCGGCCGGACATACGGTGACCAGCAAGGAGCCCGTTTTTGCTGAGGATGGAAAGACGGTCGTCACGCCCGGTTCGATCACGGTCGATGGCAAAGAAATTACTATTTACGCGATGCCGAAGGCGGCGGAGCTTCCTTGGGGCAAGCTGGATGTAGACGTCGTGCTGGAGTGCACGGGCTTCTATTGTTCCAAAGACAAGGCGCAGGCGCATATCGATGCCGGTGCGAAGAAGGTCGTTATTTCGGCGCCTGCCGGAAAGGATTTGCCGACGATCGTTTACAGCGTAAATGAAAAGACGCTGACATCTGCGGATAAAATCATTTCTGCGGCTTCCTGTACGACGAACTGTCTGGCGCCGATGGCTAAGGCACTCAATGATTATGCGCCGATTCAGAGCGGAATCATGACCACGGTACACGCATATACCGGCGATCAGATGATTTTGGACGGCCCGCACAGAAAGGGCGATCTTCGCCGTGCGCGTTCCGGCGCGCAGAACATTGTTCCGAACTCGACTGGCGCTGCGAAAGCAATTGGTCTGGTTATTCCGGAACTGAACGGCAAACTGATCGGCTCTGCGCAGCGTGTTCCCGTCTGCACCGGATCGACGACGATTCTCGTTGCGGTCGTCAAGGGCAAAGACATCACGGTTGACAGCGTTAACGCTGCGATGAAAGCCGCTTCGTCCGAATCGTTTGGCTACAATACGGACGAGATTGTTTCTTCCGATGTTATTGGTTCGCGCTACGGTTCGCTGTTTGATTCCACGCAGACGATGGTCGCTAAGATCGACGACGACACTTATCAAGTTCAGGTCGTTTCGTGGTATGATAATGAGAATTCTTATACCAGCCAGATGGTTAGAACCATCAAGTATTTTGCCGAAAAGGTATAAGTCTGAGATTGCAGTTGAAACCGGCCGTATGATTTCATGCGGCCGGTTGATTTTGGCAGATTTATGGTATTGCTCTTTTTCCTAAAATCTCTTGACAAGCACGGACGGTTTGTGTATAATTGAATAGCACGCTAAGAAACGGCGGCGTGTCATGGAGAAGTACTCAAGTTGGCCGAAGAGGCGCCCCTGCTAAGGGTGTAGGTCGGATTAAACCGGCGCGAGAGTTCAAATCTCTCCTTCTCCGCCATATGAAAACACCATTGAAATCTGAACTCTCAAGTTCAGACTCAATGGTGTTTTTTATAAAACCTAGTATTTATGCGGCTTTTCGAGGTCGCATTTTCTTTTTATTAGCTGGATTAAAAACAGAAAAACTCGAATTTTATAATCCGAAGATTTAAAAACAAACCTTTTCGAACCCATCAGTCTATCTGCACGTTCCTTATTAACCACATCCTTCAAGGCATATTCTTCTTCCTTCTGTTCGGGAGTCTTGTATTGCAGTTTCTTGTGTGGGCGTTTGGTATTGTAGAAAATGATGTACTTGCCCACTGCACTTCGAAAGTCCGATTCCGAGCGATACTTTGTACGATACATTTCTTCACGCTTCATAGAAGAAAAGAACGACTCCATTACAGAATTGTCATAAGGCACGTGCGCACGCGAAAAAGAGTGCGTGATGTGTAGTGACCACATATAGTCGTTCATCGTCTTAGAACGATAGTTGCCACCACGGTCAGTATGGAATATCAGACTCGAATCCGGTTGACGTACTTTATATGCGATCTGAAAAGTGGACTTTACAAGTTGTGTGCTGTTTGTTTTTCCAATTTTGTACCCCACAACCATACGTGAGAACAAGTCAATAATTACGCAAATGTAATAAGCGTTTTCACCGTACTTGAAATATGTAACATCACTAACCCATACTTCATTGGGCTTGTTCACGTCAAACTCTTGATTAAGGTGATTTTTGTATTTGCGCCTTTCGTCCTCGTATAGCTTTTTGGCCGACTGGCGAATGCTGACCAATCCCATATCACGCATGAGTGTGTGCACCATTTCGTTACTGACTTTGAATCCTTCACTTTTCATAACTGCCGCAATTTTGGCGGCACCGAAGATCTGATTGCTTTCGTCGTATATCTCCTGTATGCGAAGCCGTAGTTCCTCCCGACGTTTCGCATACCATGTGTTGTCTTTCTTGTTGCGGAGAACGTGGTTATAAAATGTTCCTCGGGGAATGTCAAACGCATCGCAGATTACATGCACGTTATATTTGCCGTAAAGCTGTTCAGCAGCATATAGCTGTTGTCTCAATGGCGATCTCGGCGTGCAGGTTGCAGATTTGAGAATTTCAACGATACTTTCCAAGCGTGCGACTTTGTTTTCAAGCAAATGGAAATTCGGATATTTACCGTCTTTCGTTTGGACAATTCCTGATCTTCGCGGTAAATGCGTAACCAACTGTAAAATGTACTCTTGGGTATGCTGGTGTCGGCGAGGATACTCGTGGACGGTTCACCGGATATAAAACGGGCAATGACCGCTTGTTTTTCTTCTTGTGTGTATGTTCTCATATTTTCAACTCCTATATTGAAAGCATTGAAACAATTTTACGACATTTTTTTGTAGGAATTGAAAGAGAAACAAATTTGTGTTATAATTAGTCATAACCTCCGGCTAAGCCAGAGGCTTGAATAGCCCTAAAAGGGCATGGTACCGGCAAGCATCTAAAGACGCACTGAATTATTCTTTCTCTTGCATCTACTGCCCTACCACCCTTAAAAGGGTAATTCATAACCAAATTTAATTTGTTTTAACATCTAGTATCTTTAATAATAGCTCGCTTCGCTCGACGCTTGAAGCTAAAGCTTTTTACGGGATACCTCTCCCTGTAGAACAGAGAGTTTCCATAATAATAAAAATGAATCATAGAAGGTGTAAAAATCATGTTAGATATAATGACCCAATTTGTTTTTACAATTGGTAAAAGAGATGGCAACAACATTCAAATGTTGGGAACAGGATTCCTTATATCAAACGGTCAGTATGTTGTCGCTCCGAGACATGTTGTAGGAGATAGTGATGATGGACTTGTAATTATTCTTCCCTCTATTTCATCCTTTGACGAATACCAAGATACCACAGTTAACAGCTGTAGTTTCGCGGATGTTTGTATAAAGCATAGCGATCCGTTTAGGGATATTGTAATACTTGCCTTTAAGACTCCAATTATCAATGGTATTTGTCCGACTATTCCAATAGGTGGCACAGATGATGTTAGCGTTGGAGATGAGGTGTATATATTAGGATTCCCACATTGCGTTGAAGGAAGACGCGTCCTTACAATGCAAACTGCCCTTATAGGTGCGAAAATATTATTGAACTGTTCTGGTGTAAAGGCTAAACACTGTGTTATTAATACCCAAACCCGCCCAGGGCAATCGGGTTCAATGATTTATTCAAAGAAACTAAATAAAATTATAGGGATTTTAATTGGTGCATTTTCCGCTTATAGTGGGATTCCTCTGGGGGGAATTAATCCCAGAGAATTGCATCAGACAACACAGTGCCTTTCTGCCGAATATATTTCTAAAATGATTGGAGATTAAAGATGAACATACCGGAATTTAAGACAGAAGAATTAATTGATGTTTTAGAGCCATTTCAGCAGGAATTGGTAAAGAGTCTCTTATTAAACCATTCTGAAGAAGAAGCGATGCAGATCTGGATTAATGTTACCGGTCCTGACCATACTACTTCTTTTGGCGGAAATGGAAAAGGAGACTATTTAAAATCATTTAAGGAAGAATTCGATAAATTTATATTAGGTGACAATAAATACAAAGATGCTATCAAAGAGTTTAATGAGCACGCAACTGTCACTAAGTTTTTTGTTGTTTCTTTTATTTCCAGTGCTTTAGCTGGGAGTTTGGGAGTGGCAGCAGGTGTCATTGCACCACTGATAGTACTGGCATTAGGTACAATTGGAAGAATCGGATTAAATGCTTATCGCAATTCTATCTCCAAAACAGTAACTGATGTTGAAAGTGATAGAAATTGCTAAGTATATTGAGGGAAACAAACGATAGTACATACATTGTGTGAGAGTTCGAATTCATACGCAAAACTGCCGAAAAAATCTTTTTCATGTGGCTCCACCAAACAAAGAAAAACCACAATATTTTGTGGCTTTTCTTTGTTTTTGATACTATATATTGTGTTTTTACTCAAATTAGGTACGTGAACGGTACGTACCTAACTAATTTTTACCGCCATTTTTTACTATATTTTCCGCTAAATTGTATATTGATTTTGATTTTTTCCGATTTTCTTCTGTGAGCAACGTGGCGATCGCATCTTTCAGAGATGTGTCAAACAAGTACTCAGAAATGCCTTTCGGAAAGTACTTGTATTCGCTTTCATTTTGTATTCGAAAAAACCCCGGTTCTACCGGGGGAGGGAAAAGACGCTTAAAAGGGGCGAGCTATAAGCAAGCCCCAAAATAAGAAAAATACCGTATAAAGTATCACACAAGAATGAATAGTGCGTTCGACCCGTTTACGGGTAGCAGTGCGCGAGATGCAATAATATAATTCGGTGCTCCTTTCAGGGGTTAAGCTGGTAATAGCCCCCTTATAGGGGCTGTGCAAGACCACCGGTTTACCGGTGGTCTTAAATTATATATCCGGCGGGCTCACACTCCAAAGAATTAAAGACGGTAAGATCAAGAGTTATGCGCAAATGCAGAAATCCGTTACATTGGACGGGCGACCGCCCCTTGTATATTACAGCAGGCAGGGCGCAGGGGGTGAAGGGCGGCGGATCCACTTGGCTTGCTCTTGACGTCTTGTGGGTTGTCTGCTAGCTTGCCAGCGCTTGGTCGGTCTCCATCGCCTCCAGATGCTTCATACTTCTAAGCTTCGCAATAACGCTTTCGTTTTCTCCCGGGCTTTTTTGTTCTCTTGGGCGTAAATCGCCTTAAGTATCTTGGCTACATGCTTTACTTTGGATCGGGGAACAACAGAGAATATGTTTCTATAAAAATGGATGGTGCAACGCTGGTATTTTGCCTCTGGATATGCTTCTTCTACGGCTTTCAGCATCCCCCAAGCATTTTTGCCGCTGACGACAAGTTTTACGCCGTCTAAACCGCGACCTTTTAGCCATTTGAAAAATGTAACCCAGCTGGTTTTATCCTCTTTTATTCCTTCGGCTATACCCAACACCTCGCGGTAATCGTCTTCATTTATCGCGATTGTCACCTAAACAGCTACATTTTCATACTTTCCGCTCCAATTTCAGCACAGATATATCCCGTTTACATATACATAAGGATATTTTTTGTCCTGTAGCGGACGGTTCCGCCGGTTTTTGATATGCATATACATGGCAGGGGAAATATTATAAGTAGAAAAATATTCAGACAACTCGTCTTTCTATCAGTGCCACAACTTTCACAGAACTGGACAAGCATTGAATTCGTGGTGGCTTTTCCCTGTCTGTATTTTTTGTATTCCTAACAAAATATGTTGACAAAATTAAGAAAATATTATAAAATCTTTACAGTATAATAATAAGTTTAAGTAAAATTAAGGAGAATGCTTTTATGCTCAAACCAAGTCGATATGTAATAATGGAAAAAAACAATAATGGCGAATTGTTAATGCTTAATTTGTTGCGTAGTCAATATTTAAAATTTTCACCTTTGCATGCAGATAAGATTATTGAAACAATGAAAATGACCTCTATAGATGATGCAATTAGCACAGATGAATATGTAAAAAAATTATATGAAAATAAATTTCTGATTGATTTTGATTTTGATGAATCGTTATTGGTTGAAGCTATGCATGAACAACATGTATATTCTAACGATTGGCTTTATTTGACTATTTTACCGACTAATAATTGCAATTTTAGATGTGTATATTGCTATGAAACTCCAGCAGAAGAAACTATGAACGATCAAACAGAGAAAAATATACTTGATTTTTGCAGAAAGAACATAAAAAAATATAAAAAGGTAAGATTGAATTGGTTTGGCGGAGAACCTTTATTGTATAAAGAAAGAGTTCTTAGAATGACTAAAGAAATTGACGAAATATGTAAAGAAAATAAAGTGCCGCTTATCGGTATGATTACAACAAATGGTTATAATTTAGATTTGGAAACATTTAAATCATTAATAGCACATAGAGTACTATCATATCAAGTTTGTATTGATGGAGCAGAAACTACACATAATGTTCAACGTCCTCATTGCGTTAATAAAGATTCTTTTCAAAGAGTATATTCAAATTTGGTTTCTATAAAAAATAATGTTAATACATTTTCTTTCAAGATGGTGATTCGTGCAAATATGACGCCGTTTGTTGAAAAGCATTTAGATGAATATCTAGATTTATTAGCTGAAGATTTTGGGAATGATAAAAGATTTAGCGTTTATTTTCAAGGAGTGAGAGACTGGGGAGGAGACAGAATCACTGAGAACAAAGTAGAAATATTAGCCAATGAAGAAAGTTATTACAGGAAATGGTATGATATAGCAAGCAAAAAGGGGCTAAATTCCGCTGATTTCATAGCCATTGGTCCAGTTACTGGAATGTGCGAAGCTAATCTGAAAAATGGGTATTTGATATATTATGATGGTAGTGTGCATAAATGCTCTCTTGCATCGCAAGATGACAAATATAAAGATATTGATAATATAGGTTACATAGCAGATGGCGGCAATTTAGTTATTGATAGTGAGAAAGCGGTTCAATGGATTGTGAATAGAGTACACAATAAAAACTGTTATAATTGCGAACTATACCCTATTTGTTGTAGCGGTTCATGTCCATTCTCAAAAAATATAAAACATTCTCCGGCATGCCTTCCGATAAGAGAAATGATAAAAGCACATTTGAGATGTTTGGACTACAGAGATAGAATAAAACTTGTTTTGTAGTGATTTTTGCATCAAAAAAACAATGCTTATTTTGAAAGGGCAAAAATATGAAAATCGAAAATCAAATTAGAAAAATATTGGACGAAAATGGGATCTATGTTTCTGAAAATCAAGATGAAAAGTTAGAATTGGACTCGATAACTTTTATTTCAATAATAGTTTGTATAGAAAATGAACTTGGAATCGAAATCCCAGATGATTATTTGTCAATGGAGAAGTTTATGACATTTAATAATTATATTGACAATGTAAAACATATTTTGGGTTTGAGTGAAAATGAATAAATCTAAAGTGAAGGAACATTGCCAAAATAATTATAAATCATTTAAAGAAAGGAGAGTTTTATAATGTTTAAAAAAAACTTGAAGAAAGTTGAATTAAAGAAGAAGACTGTTTCTAAAATTCAACTTTTTACAAATGGCGATGAAAGTTGCTGTAACGGTGACCTCGGTTGTTGTAACAAGAGATGTGGATAACTCAAGAACTTGCATAAAAATATAGAACGGAAAGGAGGATTCATTTGCTAAATAAAATGAACTTAAAGAAGGTTTTGCTGAAAAAGAAAAAGTCAAAAATAACCCTTTACCTTGATGTTTTAAGAGCTTCACAAGGCGCCGAGGATTGTTGCAATGGTGATAAAAATTGCTGCAGTCAAGGTGCCTGCTGAACATGTGTTTGGATATGGCGGCAATCATATGAACTGCCGCCATATCCAATAAATACAACTTTCATATTGGATAGGAAAAAAGTTTTTTATGAGAAAGCAAGTTACGACTATTGTTATTTTAGACAGCGGAATAAATATGAAACATCCTTGCTTTAATGGGGAGTCCTTTCCTGTTTTTTCGATCGATTCTTGTGGGAAGGTCTCTAAGGACAATTGCGATGATGAAATAGGACATGGTACCGCTGTTTCGTTTATAATATATAAGAACTTATCACATGCAAATATTATTTGTTTCAAAGTGTTTAGCGAAAACTCTTATGATAATAGTAATCTTATTTTATCATTAAAATATATTTATGATAATATTCCATGTGATATTATCAATATAAGTTTAGGAGTAACATATTGCAATAATTTAAGTGCGCTAAGAAATATCTGCACATTATTAAATGATAGAGGAACTGTAATTGTATCTGCATTTGACAATTTGGGTATTTTATCATATCCGGCAGCATTTGCTAATGTGATTGGTGTAGATATTAGCAATAGCGTAAATAAATTATTTGATTATGAGTATGTCGAGAATAGCAATGTAAATATACGAGGATATAACAAAGAACAAAATCTTCCTTGGCTTGATGATGGTTACTCTGTTGTTTCGGGGGCCAGTTTTGCAGCCCCATATGTTACTGTTCAAATTGGAAAAATGATTGATTCTGGTATTACTGGACTTGAAAATATACTGCAAAGATTAAAAATCAATGCTGTAGCTATATATAAATGTGGGGCTGTAAGTCCTCATAAGCGAATAACTATGAATAAGGCTATAGCATTCCCGTTTAATAAAGAAATACACAGTATGGCAAGATTTTCTAATATTTTAAATGTCAATATAGTTGATTTTTTTGATGTTAAGTATGTCGGAAACATTAAAAAAAAGATTTCAAGTATTCTTGGGAATATATATGGATATGACTATGAAATAAAGAATTATACAAATATTGACTGGGAAAGTGATTTTGATAGTGTAATATTAGGGCATACTACGAATTTGTCAAGAGTTATCGACATAAATCTTGAAAATTATTTTGTTGATAAATGTATTGAATTCGGGAAAAAAATATATTCGTTTTCTTTGCTATCAAAGGATTCTGTAAAGAAATTGGATGACAATAACATAAACTGGTTTTGTCCCTGTGTCACTTCGGCAAATGTTCCTCAAAACACATTTGGAAAGCTAAGAAAAATTTCAAATCCTGTGGTAGCCATAGTAGGAACAAGTCAACGGCAAGGTAAATTCACATTACAATTAAAATTGAAAATGTTATTTGAGCAATCGGGATATATTGTTGGAATGTTGGGAACAGAACCTTCTTCTTTATTGTACGGTGCCGATGGTGTATATCCGATAGGCTTTGATTCTACTGTTGAAATAAGCGGTTATGAAGCAATAATATATGTAAACAGTTTAATGGGAGAAATTGAGGATAAAAATCCAGATTTAATTATTGTCGGTTCCCAATCTCAAACAGTTCCAGTAACTGACGGTTGGGTTGGGTTTTATCCAATAAAACAGCATGAATTTTTATTAGGATGCGCTCCTGACTGTTATATATTATGTGTAAATGTCAGCGATGACATAAAGTATATCGAAAGAACAATTAACTATCTTGAAAGCATATTCCCTTCAAAAGTAATCTGTCTTGCAGTATTTCCGTTTGACGCAGCCAACAAGTGGTCGGTTATCGGAACGACTAAAGTATTAGTTGATAACGAAATAATAAAAAACAAAATAGAAATGATAAAAAAGCAGTTAAAGAAAAAGGTTTACAGTTTGGGGGATGAAAATAGCATTTATAAAATAGCAAATGAATGTATTAAGTATTTTAGCGAAGATGATAAATAGAGGAAAAAATGAAAAATAAAATAGTTGATGCTTTATTAAATATAAAATATCTGTTTTCAACCGCAAATAAAGCGGATAAATTACTTATGCCCATTATGTTTCTTAGCATTTTTATGGAATGTGCGGTATTGTTTATAAACACGATATTACCCAAATATATTATTGACAGCTTAACGATAGATAAGAATATTCATTATACATTAAGAACGGTTATCATAATGGTAATCGTTAGACTATTATCTACCGCTATTTTTACTTTACTTGAGGATATAACAAGATATAAAAAAGAAAGATTAATTCAGCAGCATTATAAGCAGTTCAGCGACAAAACCATGTCGCTTGATTTGCAAGATGTCGAGGATCCAATTGTTGCCGATCAAAAAGAAAACGTTCAAAAAATAATAACATGGAACTCAATGAATATAGATGGGATCAAAAACGCATTGGGGGGGATTTTATCATATAGCATACAAATTGTGGGGTTTGCGTATATAATATCTACTCTCAATTTTTTTATAGTTCTATCTGTTATCGTTGTTTTGTTAGTAAATGCTCAATTAAATCATTTGAATCATAAACTTATGAAAAAAGTTAATGATGAGTTGAATCCGATAAACAGAACATGGAAATATTTAAGCCGCATTACCGGAGATTATTCTTTTGGAAAAATAATCAGAATTGATAATCTTAATAAATGGCTTTTGGGAAAATGTGAAAAAAACAGAAGCGAGTATATAGAAAAAGAAACCGCAAAAAAGAATACATCTACGAAATACGGTATGATATCAAGCACGGTATCACTAATACAAGAAGGCGCGGTTTATATTTATTTAGTGCTTATACTTGTAAAAGGCGGGATAACATTCGGTGATTTTACCATGTATATATCTGCGGTTATGGCGCTTACTAATGCCATGAAAAGTATAGTGGGATACTTGCAGGGAATTGATTATACAGGTAGATATGTAATAGATTATCGTAAGTTTTTATCCATTCCAGAGCGCATTACTGTAACGAACGGTGAAAGTGTTCCCGATATAAGTAAAAACAATCTGCATATCCGATTTGACAATGTATCATTTCGTTATCCTAACTGCGAAAATTTCATTTTAAAGAACATCAATTTGGATATATATGGGGACAAAAAAATATCAATAGTAGGTGATAACGGCGCAGGAAAAACTACATTTATTAAACTTTTACTAAGACTTTATGACCCTACGGAAGGCAATATTTATATTAATGGTATAAATATCAAAAACATAAATACTGCCGATTACGTTGCTCTATTTTCTACTGTATTTCAGGATTATCAAATGTTTCCTTTTACTATTGCGGAAAATATAGCTTTCAAAGACGAGGTATTACTTGAACCAGAAGAAAAGCAACGGTTAAAGAAGGCATTAGCGGATGTTAATATGTGGAATAAAGTTTCAGCGCTAAAAAATAAAGAACATACATATATTGGAAAATCATTTGATATGGATGGTTTGGATTTCTCGGGAGGAGAGTTGCAAAAATTTGCTTTAGCACGCTCATTTTATCACTCCGGAAAAATAAATATCCTTGACGAACCCACGGCGAACCTCTCTCCTATAGCGGAATTTGAAACTTACAGTTCATATGACAAATTAGTTAACGATATGGCTATCTATATCTCACACAGAATGTCTTCATCAAAATTTTGCGACCGCATTTTGGTGTTTGATGGTGGATGTATAGTCGAGGATGGAACACACAATCAGCTTACTAAATCAAACGGTCTATATGCCAAAATGTACTCAATGCAGGCACGCTATTATTTTGATTCTGATAAGGTAAACGAAAATGAAGTATATTGAAAAAATAAAAAGCGTATTTAACTCAATAAAATATATCTTTATGATAAGTCTAAAATACAATTACAAATATCTTGTTTTGTTTATTCCCGCTACCTTATTAACCGCCGTTTCGCCGTTTATTACAATTTTATTCCCCAAATGGATAATAGATTCCATTACCGGTGGAAAGGATATCCGTTTTATCCTTATGCTTGCTCTTGTTATGTTTACGCTGAGACTTATAAGATCGCATTTGTCAAGCCTTATTGGTCACGCACAGGCATTGAATTTGACAGATATAAAGACAAAAATGACTTTGGGCATTATAGAAAAAACCATGAATATAAAGTATGAATATCTTGAAAACGCAGAATATCTTGACTTAAAGGAACGGGCAGAAAAATGTATCGGCAATAGTTATAATATTTCAAAAATAGCGAATATTATTTCAAAATTTATTTCATCAATTCTACAGATTATAGGACTAATTTATATTGTAAGTAAAATTAATATCTTAATATTGGCTGTTGTGATAATTATTATCATGATAAATTCTTTTGCCAAATCAATCGAGGCAAAAAAGACCCATTCAATAAGAAAGAAGTTTTCCGCTTTATCGCGTAAATTATTTGAAATGATTTATGTATCATGGGATTATAAATACGCGAAAGACATTCGGGTTTACAATTTAAAAGATTGGCTGAACGAAAAAAAGGATCGCTTACATAAGCGGTTTAGCCGCAGTCTTGTAGCCGAATTTATGTATACCTCAATAACCAATCTATTTCAAAATATTTTGAACATTCTCCAAGAGGGGTTATTCTATGTATACCTTGCTTATAAATTCTTTACAGAAAGTCTGACTTTGGGCGACTTTACGATGTATTTGAGCGCGATAAGGCATTTTTCTGCCTGTATGAAAAATGTGATAGGCTCATGTGTTTCGTTATATGAAGCCTCAATGTATATAGAGGATTACAGAAGATATATGGAACTTGAAGAAATAAGACAAGTTGCCATTCAAGGTCAGAATATAAATATTGACACAATCGAATTTAAGAATGTCTGTTTTAAATATCCAAA
Source organism: uncultured Eubacteriales bacterium (assembly GCA_958352145.1). Lineage (GTDB taxonomy): Bacteria > Bacillota > Clostridia > Oscillospirales > CAG-272 > UMGS902. The sequence goes on along the minus strand of CATWNM010000006.1, from coordinate 2,613 downwards.
CACTGAAAATTATGTCTTAAACAATGTGTCTTTTATACTTAAAAAAGGTGAAAAACTTTCTATAGTGGGAGATAATGGCGCGGGAAAAACGACATTAATAAAACTTTTGCTCAGGCTTTATCTTCCTGATTCGGGTTCAATAAGTGTAAATGGAATGAATATAGAGGATATTAATTTTAATGAATACGCGAAAGCGATAAGCGTTGTTTTTCAGGATTCTCAACTATTCGCATTTACTGTTGCGGAAAACATAGCCTATAATGAGCCGCAATTATCTCGCCTGAATAAAACTGTTGACAAAATCGGAATTAAAAACAAAATAGATAATCTTTCGGATGGATATGAAACCTATATGTCGAGAGAGTTTTCAAAAAACGGGATTGAGTTTTCAGGAGGGGAACAGCAGAAAATAGTAATTGCGAGAGCGCTGTATAAAAACTCAAATATGGTAATACTGGATGAGCCTACTTCCAATTTGTCACCTATTGCAGAATATGAATTATATAAGGATTTTGATAAAGTTATCGAAAATAAAACCGTTATTTATATATCACATCGAATGTCAAGTTGCAAATTGTGTGACAAAATATTGCTATTAGAAAATGGTAGCGTTTTAGAATATGGCTCGCACAGCGAATTAATGAGTTTAGGTGGTAAATACAAAACGATGTTTGAAATTCAAGCAAAATACTATGCTTAGAAATGGAGATAATGAAAAATGAGCAGGCACGATGAATCAGGAAATCGTAACGAAGATTCAAATAATCGCAAACATGATAAGGAAAACTTGGAAGAAACGGTTCCTTTTTATATCGAAAAATTAAAAGAGGTATTTTATGAGAAAAAATATAATATAGATACGTTCCCAACGCCAAATATAAAAAACGAGCGTGTAGTAAATTTTTCTTATGAGCCTACACCGTATTCATTTTTGGAATATTTATTTCTAAAATATCCTTTTAGTAGCGATGATCATTTTGTGGATTTTGGGTGCGGCAAGGGGCGCACTTTAATTATGGCTTCGGAATATTCATGTGCTTATGTTACTGGATATGAAATTAATAATGATATATTCATTATATTGAATAATAATATAATGAACTATAAAAAAACATCCCAAGCATCTTCAAAGATAATTCTTGTTAATCAAGATGTTTCAACTATTAGCATAGATGATACTATGAATAAATTTTATTTTGCGAACCCATTTCATCTGAAAATATATATCAAGGTTATTCATTCTATTCTTGAATCATTAAAACGAAAACCCAGAGAAATTTATTTGTTTTTATATATGCCTAATAAATCTACTTTAGAATATCTGAAAAGAATACCATTATTTATGATTAAAGATTCGGAAAGCATTTATGGGTCATTGCCACTATATATTGTTTTAACCAACCAATAAAAATATACCCCATCGCGATAAGCATGGTTGGAATATCAAGAATTGTGCGTGGTCATTAAATTACTATAGAGGAAATCAAATCTGCAATCGGAGAGGATCTGTCAAGACTTTGCAGGCGATTGCAAGGCATGGATGCAGAGCCGCGCGGCCGCGGCGGTTGGAGGCCGCCGAAAAAAGCAGCGGGTTCGCGTCATGACTGCGCGGACCCGCTCAGCCGGTTGAACCGGTGTGGAAACGAACCAAACCTGTTTGGCGGCGTCGTTTTTTCACCAAAAGTGCGCAGGATGGGGCGCGCTTCCCTGTATTTTGCTTATTCTGCGTTCAGGCTTGTCTGAAAGCCGCTGATCCCGCTCTGAAACCGCCATGGGATTGACCGCCACAGTAAACACCGTATCCAAGGACGGCGGCGCGCCGAGATAGGGGACGCCGTTTTGATATTCCAGCTTCTGCAAAAAGATGCAGCGGTTATACCGGTTGTTTGCATGCAGCTTTGCATGACAGACCGCATAGACCTCGCTTCCGTCTAGGGACTGCGTGAAGATCGCCGCTCCGTTCACAGGGGGAATTTTTTCCCCATCTATATAGAAAGTGGGATCGATGATTTCCATGTCCATATGCAGCTGGCCGTGCACGATATCGCTTCTTTTGCCGTTGTTTCCTATGGCGATGTGGATCGTATTGCAGTTGTGCGTGCCGTCGCGCCAGCAAGCATTGTTGGCCTGTACTCGTGTAGTGGGAATGCCTACCTCATCAAGTATTTGTCTGGAACTTCAGCGCTGCCTATATAGGCTTCAAGCTGCGCTACTTGCGCTGGATCTCCGGAATAAGATCAAATCTCTCCTTCTCCGCCAAAGGAAGAGGGACTGCAATATATTGTGCTTTATCTTTCTTTTTAACACTATATATTGTGTTTTTACTTAAATTAGGTACGTGATAGGTACGTACCTAACTATTTCTGCCGTTGTTTTTTTTATAGAATCATATGATTATTTGAACAAAAAGCAAACTTTTTAGATAAGTTTTTGTTTTTTCGACAGAAACAGCATATATGAACCCCCCGTGACTGCGAAAGCGCGGTCACGGGGGGTTCAACTTTATATTTTCATTTTCTTACTCGCCGGAGAAGATAGAGTTGATCTGATTGATCTTTGTATCCGCGGCGTTCTTATAGGTGTCGTACATCGAGGCGATCGGCGTGCGGGTCC